>JBBQEG010000148.1:0-12163 GCA_038320495.1 Opitutales bacterium
CCTTCGCCAAACCGGGCTTGAAAAATCGGCGTGACCTTCACCCCGGCGGCATCGGCGGCGCGGAGCAATTCGTCCGCTCGCTCCGTCGTAATCTCAATGGGCTTCTCCACCACCAGGTGTTTGCCCGCCCGGACAGCCGCCAGCGCGGGTTCGAGATGTGCGCCACTGGGCGTCGTGATGCAAACCACATCGATATCCGGGCGCGCCACCAATTCATCCACGCTCGTGGTGGAAAAGGGAACGCCGTGCTTCTGGGCAAACGCCTCGGCATTCTGCGGGTTTCGCGAGGCCACGCCCACGAGCCGGCCTCCCATCGTATGCGCGATCGCTTGCGCATGAAAGTCCGCGATCATGCCTACGCCAACAATACCAAAGCCGAGCGGCGAAGGAGCAGAGAGGGAATCGGTCATGCGTATAAAATCAGACGTAAAACACCCGATTCACCGTGCGCCACGCCATGCCGTCAAGCGTGGCGCCCGTCAGCATCGAAGAAAAACGCCGCAGGCCACACGCCTGCAAACGAGAAACGCGCCGAGGTGATCGGCGCGCTGATCGCGAAGCTATTAACCGCCAGCGAACTGGAGCTGGTTGTTCGACCTTACGACCGGGCGAAGGCGGAAAGCGCGCCGCGCACAAAGCCGACGGATTCCGCCAGGCCGATGGCCGGATTCACACCCTGCTTTTCGTATTCAAAGGACACGACTCCATTATATTTGATTTCAAGCAGTGCCCGCAGCACACCCTTCACATCGAGCCGGCCGGCGCCGACTTCAACCGGCACATCGCGTATCGCTCCGACCACCGCCACGCTGTCCTTCATGTGGATATCATACACGCGCGACGCATACTTCTTGATCGCACTGACCGCGTCTTCGCCACCCCGAACCGTATGCCCGATGTCGATACAAATGCCGATGCGGGAATCGAGTGACTTGATGTGGTTCCAGATCACCGCCGGCGTGGGGTACAACTTGTCCTCAGGGCCGTGATTGTGGATCGCAAGTTTCTGATCGAATTCCTTGGCGAGCTTCTCGGCCAACGGGAGCGCCTCGATGGTGGGCTTACATACCATCGTCTGCATTCCGGCCGCCTTCACGTTTTCAAACGCCTGGCGCGCCTTCGCTTCGTCGGTCGTGAGATTCACCACGCCCGAGCCGGTCAGAGTCAGCCCGGCCGCGCGGAGTTTTTCACCCACGGCGCGGCACTCGTCGACGGTGGCTCCTTCCCAGTTACAGTGAAGGCGAAAGAGCGCGATATTTGGAATGCGCAGGGTCTTTACGACGGCGATTGCATTATCGAGCGTCAGCTCGCGCAAGGAATAGGAAGCGATTCCGAGCCGGAGCCCGTTCTCGCGACCATCAGGTGAGGTCGGCGGATAAAGCGTCGGCGCAGGCGCGGCATCGCCCTTTTTGGCGTTCGTCGTTTTGGCGTCAGCGCCGAAAGCCAGCGAACCAAGCAGGGGAAGCGAAAGCGCGCCCAGAACGGTGGTTTTCAGGGCTTCGCGACGGGTGAGTTGAGGATAATTCATGGGGAAGGGTGAACAGAGATTACGCGGGCGCCCCGCGCAAAGGAAAGGGGAAAGGAGGAACGCCACGGGGACCGCCAGACGGTCCAGCTTTGGGCAGCGCGGTATCGACTTTTCCTTTCCGGCGCTCCAAGGCCCGGCGTGAAACAGACATTCCTGTCTGTTCCGAGATCAAGAAACCGACCCGCAGAGAGATCAGACAGACAGGAATGTCTGTATCACCTCGATCCCCTTACTCCGGGCCGCTCGACGCGCCGAGTCCGCTGGTCGAACTCAAACCGCGGCGAACTTCCGAAGGTACTTGAGGGCAACCTCGAATTCATGGGGCAGCGGCGCGGTGATCGTAAACGGCTCACGGGTGGTCGGGTGCTTCAAGGTCAGTTCGCTGGCATGCAGGGCGAGCCGATCGAGCAACGGTTTCTCATCGTCCCGGCCCTTGTAGCCGCGCTTCAAGCTGGAGAGCCGCAGGGTTATATCCGGATTACCATAAAAGGGATCGTTCAGGATCGGCGCGCCCGCGGCCGCGAGATGCACGCGGAGCTGGTGAGTACGACCGGTAAGAGGACGGCATTCGACAAACGCGTAACCGGCCGCGAGCACGCCTGCCGCCGCGGCCGCCGCTCCTCGCCGCGGACGTCCTACGGTTGATGAACCGCGAAAACGCTCGAGGGTTTTAAACTCGGTGACGCAGTCCTTACCCCCGCGGCCCTTAAACACCCGCATGCGACCGGGCTGGCGCTCGTCTTCGCCAAGGGCAAGTTCGACGGTAAACGTTTCCGGGAGAGCGCCACTGGCATCGCGGATCGGTGCGATCACCTTCATGGCATGTTCCGGGGGCAGCACCGCGACCACGGCGTGATACCGTTTCAACACGGTCTTGGATTGAAACTGGCCGGTGAGAAAATCGAGGGCGATCTTGTTCTTCGCGCAGAGAAAAAGTCCGCTGGTGTCGGCATCGAGCCGGTGAACATTGGCCACCCCGTGTCCGTAACGAGAATGATCATGCACGAGCCCCATCAGGTTTTCGCGCTTCTTGTCCCATCGATCCGGAGCCACCAGGAGACCGCTGGGCTTGTCGAATGCGACGAGCGTGTCGTCTTCAAAGATAATTGGCGGCAACGGCATGAACCCACCATCACGCCGACTCTACCGCGGGCTCGCAACGAGCAAATCAGGGCGCAGGCGTGACCGGTGGCAGACTGACCCCATGTAAACTTCCCGATCGGATTACTCCAACAGTTTCCATCGCATAACCTGATACAATCAATCTACTCTCTTCCACGGAGTAAAAGCTTGCTGGTTTCGAATGTGCAGCGTGCGCTCCGAGCGCGATGCTGGTCTGGCCCAAACGTCTCTATAGCTTAGGTCTTGGCTTTCGCACCGCGGCCACGGAGTGGAAGCTGCGGCAGCTCCGAAGCGGCGCGCAGGCGCAGGAACGAATCCTCGAATCGCTGTTGCCCCGTTTGGCCGCGACCTCCGTTTGGAGCCGCCTTGGGATCGAGCCCGGCATGGCGTACGAGACATTTCGGGCGCGAGTTCCGCTCCACACCTACGAGCAGCTCGCCCCGGCCATCGCGCGCATGACGCACGGTGAGGCCGATGTGCTCTGGCCGGGCCGATGTACTCTCTTCGCCCTCACCGCCGGAACCACAACCGGAGAGCGCCGGCCCATTCCGATGACCGAAGAGATGCTCAGCACCGTGCGTCGCGCGGGGCTGGATGCGTTGCTGTATTATACAGTGCGGGCACGCCACGCGGCGGTTTTTCGCGGCCGCCACCTTCTGTTCGGCGGAACGACTGCACTGCAGCCGCTCCACGACGAACCGCAAACCGGCTATGCGGGCGACCTTAGCGGTATCGCAGCTCTTACTCTGCCCGCGTGGGCCGACAAACACCTCTACGAGCCAGGAGCGCACTTGGCGCAAATCGAGGATTGGAACACGCAACTCGAAGCCGTGATTACCCGCACAAAAGGACGGGATATTTCGCTCCTCGCCGGATTTCCGCAGTGGACCCTGTCACTCGCCTTGGCGTTGCGGGAGGACTGCTCCGCGGGTCGGCGAAGAATGACGAATCTCCAGGCCATCTGGCCCAACTTCGAGTGTTATATCCATACCGGAACCCCGGTTGCGCCTTTCTTCGAACCCTTGCGCGAAGTCTTAGGGCCAACCGTGAAATTTCACGAAGTGTACGCGGCGACCGAAGCAGTTGTCGCCGCCCAGGACGGCGAGACCATGCAAGGACTGCGTCTGATGGACAACGCAGGAACGTTCTTTGAATTCCTGCCAATGCCGGAATTTTCCGGCGCTCACCCCCATGAGGCAGGAGAGAACGCGATCCCGCTGGGAGAGGTAAAAACCGGGATCGACTACGCCCTAGTGGTGACAAATGCCACCGGCTTCGCGCGCTACCTCTTGGGCGATATCGTGCGGTTCACTTCGGTTAGTCCGCCTAGGCTTCATTACGTGGGCCGAACGGCGTTGCGCTTGGACACCGTCGGTGAATGCGCGACTGAGAAAGACCTCACCGAGGCGCTCGTCGCCGTTTGTCGTCGCCGGAACTGGACAATCGTTAACTTCCATGTCGCTCCTCTACCCGCGTCCGGTAACGACAGCGCCCAGCGACGCGGCGGGCACGAGTGGTGGGTCGAGCTGCGACCAGGAACAGCAACGACCCCAACCGGGCCACAGATCGCCAACGATCTTGATGGGGAGATGGTTCGGTTGAATGAAGCGTACGGACGTCTGCGACGAAGCGGGACGCTGGCGGCGCCGCTGGTCCGCTTGGTCATGCCGGGCGTGTTTGAACATTGGGCACGCTTTCGGAAGGCTTGGGGCGGCCAGCACCAGATGCCCCGCAGCCGGCCGGACCGAGTCATCGCGGATGAACTCGGGGAGATCACGCACTTCGCCAACGACTGACGGAGGAAGCAGGTTTCCCCCCACTTGCGCGTTATGGCCGGCGAAGAAAGCCCATGAGGTGGTCGCCGACGAGGTTATGAACCCCATTGGCTGGTCCGTTGGGCGAAATTTCACCTTTCCTCGGAAAATTGGCGCGGCCAACCCGTGGCGCTGGCATGCGAGCTGCTAAACTATCGGTATCCTACCCAAGCAGGGTTTTGGGTAGCGTGAGCCGGTCGCAAGACCGGAAACAGAAAAAAACTGGGGCCGGCGTTAAGGGGTTATCGCCGGCCCCTCCTGTATTTATAACCGTTCGATAGGGAAACCGGGGCCGCGGCCAGGGGCACTCGCGGAAGGCCAAGCCTGCATTCGTAGCGTCGTGGCCATCTAGCAGGATCACCGCACCCGGCGGAGCCGGGCTCGTGATGACAACAGATGAGTTCCTAGAAGGTGCGCGAAGCCCGCCGTCGTAATCCAGCTCGCTTCGCATCTCGCAATGACAGTCCAAATATCAAGGGACGTTGGTATTAGGCTCCGCCGCTGGCGCCGAGCGACTCGGATTTGAAACTCGAGCGGAGGGTCGCTTTGAAATAATCACGGTTCATCCGCGCGATGAAATCGTGCGAGATGAGCTTGGGACAGGCGGCGCTGCACTCGTAGTAATTCGTGCAGTTGCCGAATCCGAGCTCGTCCATGGTGTGGACCATCGCGAGAACGCGCTTGTCCCGCTCGGCCTGTCCCTGCGGCAGCAAACCCAAATGAGAAACTTTGGCGGCGACAAAGAGCATGGCGCTCGCGTTTTTACAGGCTGCCACGCACGCACCGCACTGGATACAGGTGGCGGCATCCATCGCCAGGTCTGCGTCCGGCTTGGGAATAAGAATCGAATTCGCATCCGGCGCAGATCCCGCGCGCGCGGTGATAAATCCACCGGCCTCCTGAATCTTATCAAACGCGGTGCGATCCGTGATCAAGTCCTTGAGGACCGGAAACGCCCTGGCGCGGAACGGCTCCACCACCACCACATCGCCGTCGCGGAAGCTTCGCATGTAGACCTGACAGGTCGCGATGCCAATTCCGGGGCCATGCGGCTTGCCGTCGATCGTACAGGAACACGTTCCACAAATCCCTTCACGACAGTCGTGGGCGAACGCAATCGGCTCCTCGCCCTTCAACGTGAGCTCGTCGTTCACGACATCGAGCATTTCAAGGAAGGACATGTTCGGGTTCAGATCCTTCGATTGATAATCGACGAACTTACCCGCCTCTTGCGGACCGGCCTGGCGCCAGACGCGAAGAGTGATGGAGATCGGCTGAGTGGAATTGGAAGCAACCATGGGTCGAGTTACGATTTCTCGAATGACAATTTACGAGGCTCGGATGGCTCGCGTGGATTTGATCGCGGAAACGATGATCACAGGATAAAGGTAGCGATCACTTGTAATTCCGCACGCTCATCTTCACGGCCTCATAGTTGAGCGGTTCGATATTCCGCAGCGGCTCCTTGTCGGGGCCTTGGAATTCCCAAGCGGCCACGTGCCCGAACTTTTCGTCGTCGCGCTTACACTCGCCATCGGGATACTGATACTCCTCGCGGAAATGCCCGCCGCAGCTTTCCTCGCGCGTGAGCGCGTCGCGGCACATCAGTTCACCGAGTTCCAGGAAGTCGGCCACGCGGCCGGCCTGCTCGAGGGATTGGTTGATCGTGTGGGCCGAACCGGGCACGCGAACATTGGCCCAGAACTCTTCCCGCAAGGCCGGAATGAGCTGCAACGCCTTCGCCAATCCTTCACGGGTCCGCGTCATACCGCAGAACTCCCACATGATCTTGCCGAGTCGCTTGTGAAAATGGCTGACGGGTTCCTTGCCCTTGTTTTCGAGAAACCGCCGGGTCATTGAAAGCACGTTTTCTTCCGCTGCCTTGAATTCAGGGCCGTCCGCGCTCGGACGCGAACCCGGTTTCTGCGAGGCGAGATAATCGCCGACGGTATACGGAATGACAAAGTAACCATCGGCCAAACCTTGCATCAGCGCGCTCGCGCCCAACCGGTTGGCACCATGGTCCGAGAAGTTCGCTTCCCCGAGCACAAACAAGCCCGGAACGTTCGACATGAGATTATAATCCACCCACAACCCGCCCATTGTATAGTGGACCGCCGGGAAAATGCGCATCGGCACCTTGTAGGCACTCTCTGCGGTGATCTCGTGATAGATATCGAAGAGATTGCCGTAGCGCTCGCGGACGCCGTTCTCGCCGAGGCGGCGAATGGCATCGGAAAAATCCAAGTAAACCCCCAAGCCACTCGTGCCCACGCCGCGACCCTCGTCACACACGCGTTTCGCCGCCCGGGAAGCGATGTCGCGCGGACACAGATTGCCGAATGCCGGATACATCCGCTCGAGATAATAATCGCGATCCTCCTCCGCGATGCTGTTAGGATCCTTCAGGCGATCCTCGGCTTTTTTCGGCACCCAAATCCGACCATCGTTGCGGAGTGACTCCGACATCAGCGTCAGCTTCGACTGATACTCGCCACTCACCGGAATACAGGTCGGATGAATCTGGGTATAACACGGATTCGCAAAGCACGCGCCCCGCCGGTAGGCTCGCCAAATGGCAGTGGTATTCGAGCCGCGAGCGTACGTTGAAAGATTGAAGACATTGCCGTATCCACCCGTAGCGAGCACCACTGCATCCGCGGCGTAACGCTCGATCGCACCGGTCACGAGATTGCGAACAATGATGCCCTTGGCCTGTCCGCCCACGATGACGAGATCGAGCATCTCGCATTGGGAATGAAGCTCGACTGTTCCCGCGCCGACGGTGCGCATGAGCGCCGAGTACGCTCCGACCAACAACTGCTGGCCGGTCTGTCCCCGCGCATAAAACGTCCGTGAAACCTGGGCGCCGCCGAAAGAGCGATTAGAGAGCAAGCCACCGTATTCGCGGGCAAACGGGACGCCTTGCGCCACGCATTGGTCGATAATGTTCACCGAGACTTCGGCCAGACGGTGCACGTTTGCTTCGCGCGAACGATAGTCGCCACCCTTCACCGTATCGTAGAACAACCGATGCACGCTGTCGCCGTCGTTTTGGTAATTTTTGGCGCCGTTGATGCCGCCTTGTGCGGCGATGGAATGCGCCCGGCGTGGGCTATCGTGAAACACGAAGGACTTCACCTTGTAACCCAAGTCGGCCAGGCTCGAGGCGGCGGAGGCTCCGGCCAGGCCGGCGCCGACGACGATGACCTCGTATTTGCGCTTGTTCGCCGGGTTGACGAGTTTGATGTCCGCCTTGTGCTTGCGCCACTTGTCGGCGAGCGGGCCGGAAGGAACCTTGGAGTCGAGGGTGGCCATGGGGCGCTAAGCGCAGTCGATGATTAACGAAAGGAGAGTGAGAGGTGAAAACTCAGCGCTGGACGGCGGTGCTGATGGCCGCACGTGCCGCGGGCTTAAGCTGGCCGGTCAAAACGGCGCCCGGGATCGCGAGATTCCCAATGAAGTACGCCAGGCAGAACAGAATCGAAAAGCGTCGAAGCCCGGTGCCCCAGCGACTCGAACGCACCCCGAGCGTCTGGAAGAGACTGTCGAAACCATGCAGCAGATGAAAGCTCAACAGCCCGACCGCGATGATATAGAACGCGGAGACAATTACATTTTGAAAGCCGAGGATTACCATACTGTGGACGTCCAGAACCTGCGCCCCAGCGCTAACCACCGGAAAACCCGACACCCGGTAATCGTCTGTCATGGTGTACTGCGGCAAAGCGCCCTTGAAGGTATCAGCTCCTGCGAACCCAAAGGTGAAATGCGCCAAGTGATAAATGATGAACGCGAGCACCACGTAACCCGTCAGGCGCATGGTCCGTGACGCCAAGGTGGCGCGAATGGTGTGCTTGAACCCGTACGGCTCGGACCCGCGCGCGCGATTGTTTTCCAAAGTCAGCACGGTCGCGGCCCAGATATGGATGCCGACGCTCACCAGCAGACCGATACGGGCAACCCAGAGCATTGGGCCCATCTGATGGAGAAACTGGGCATAGCCGTTGATCTTATCCGGATGCGAAAACACCTGTAGGTTACCGATCAGGTGCCCGAGCACAAAGCCGATCAGCACCAGGCCAGTGATGGCCATGAGGAATTTGCGGCCGATCGAAGAGCGGAAAAAGGTACCGACAAGATTCATCGCAAGGATTCGCCGTGGGGATAAAGACACAAAGCGATCGAAAACTCAGTTACGACTCCGGCGAAGTAAAGGGGCTGGTTTATTGCCGCACGCTTATTAGCGACCCTAACCTGTTGGAGAAGTCCTGACTGCGCGGATAATCCGCGAGGACTGCCCGCCAGGGCGCTTAAGCCGCCTACTTTCCGAGCGGCTTCAGCAGTGAAAATTTCCCGCTGGCAGCCGGAGCAATGAAGCGACGACGGAACGCATTCACGCGAGCGCCGCCCCCGAGCATATGTGCCAGCGCCGTCTCAATCTTGCGATGCGAGGGAGCGTGGTCAGCCACATAATGGAAATCCCAACGCAGGTCGCTGGTTTGCACCAACGAGTAGTGCCAACACGCAAAATCATCCGGCAACGCGGCGTCGACATCGGTGGGCGACACCAGCGAGCCATCGGCGCGGAAGAACACATTAGCCTCTCGTCCGAGCAACCGAAAGCCCGTGGAAAAACGCTGCACGATGTCACCGGTGTGGTAACGCAGCTGCGGCATCGCCTCGCGATCCCGAGTGGTCACATATATCTGATAAACGCCCGGCAGCTCGTCGCGCCACGGTACGAGCTCAATGAAGGCGTTGGCATCGATCGCCTGAGAGTTGTCTTTGAACGCCTCTCCAACGAACAAGTAACCGGCCTCCGTCGAACCGTAGAGATCGACCTGCGCGGCCGGGAACGCCTCCGTAATCCGTCGACCGTGCTGCTGGCTGGCTTTGCCATACGTCAGAACTACGGCCTTGAGGCTTGGCACGCGCACCCCGCGTTTCTGGGCCGCCCGCGCCAGCAATGACAAATAAACCGGCTCTCCTTCCAGCACCTCCGGCTGTGTCGCCTGCAATTCCGTGACAATGCGATCCCACTCGGCCTCCGGAAAAGCGAAGGGATCACTCGACAAGTTGAGGTAGACCGTGCCGTCGAAATAGCGGTGTGGAAACGGATGATCCTCGAAGGGGCAGAGATTACTGGAGCACCCCACTGGGGCGAGAACACACTTCCGATGAGGCCGGCCGACAAATTCTCGCAGCATCGGAGACGCCAGATAGGCGCGCTCGGTCTGAGCGTTCCACCAGCCATCCTCCATGATCACCGTCATCGGAGACTGAGTCGTGCCGCCGGTGCTCTCGTATTCGAATCGCTTCGACTGCAGGCCACGTTCAACCTCCGCGTAATCGGCAAAAAACGCCTGATGACCGCGCTCTATAATCTCTTTTTTCGAAAGCGCCGGGATCTCGCGAAAACAGGACCACTGCAGCGGATCATCATGGAGCCGGAACCGCTGTCCGTAGAGGGGGCTCCGCGCGTAAATCTTGCGCACCTCCAGCTCCAGCACCGCGGGTAAATAATTACCCGTCGCACCGCCGAGGGACGCGGGGGCATTGGCAAACGTAGGAGAAAGCATCGGTTGGATTCTGGGAGGAAACTGGGCAACCCCCCGATGTCAAATGACCAGCGCTTTCACCCCAGTCGACTCGTTCGCCATTCGCGCTCGAAAAACATCAGCGCATTCAACA
This sequence comes from Opitutales bacterium, assembly GCA_038320495.1. Taxonomy (GTDB): domain Bacteria; phylum Verrucomicrobiota; class Verrucomicrobiia; order Opitutales; family Opitutaceae; genus ER46. The sequence continues at coordinate 10,159 of JBBQEG010000148.1, forward strand.
CGAGCGAATGGGTGATCCCGCCATTCCGCGCCAGCGCCAACACGTCCTCGATCGGCTCGACCACCACTTCGATTTCCTCGTCGGCGTCCCACTCGAGCTCGTGCGACCGGGTTACCGCTTCCACCAGAACAAAGTGAGCCCGATTGGACTGGAACGCGGGATTCGGGTGGACGCTGCCCAAGAGCCGCGCTCGCACGCCGGAATACCCGGTCTCTTCCCTCAACTCCCGCAGGCCCGCCTCAATCGGATCCTCGCCGGGGTCCATCACGCCTCCCGGAATTTCCAGTGAAAACGCATCGATGCCATAGCGAAACTGTCGCACCAGCACCAGCCGACTGTCGGGCGTCACCGCGATCACATTCACCCAGTCCGGCGAGTTAATCACCACGAAATTCCGCTCCGTGCCGCGACGTGGATGCCGATAACGGGCATGATCCAGCGCAAAAATCGGAGTGGTGAACTGAGTCGCCTGCCCGAGCTTTTGCCAACGCGCTGGAGGCGTGGAGGAGGGCAAAGGGGATTCGGAACTCATACTAAAGTTTGGACGGGATTCAGGCAAAAAAAAATGCCTCACGTCACCGGGACGAGAGGCATTTAAAAATTGAACGAGCGTCTTACTTCTTTGGTAGCTTGAGCTTCTGGCCTGGAGTGATCCGGTTCCAGTTCACACTAGGATTGACGGCTTGGAGATCAGCGATGGACACGCCGTTAGCGGTGGCGATTTTCATTCCGCTGTCACCGGCTTTCACCACGTATTCGCCAGGGGCTGCGACAGCGGGCTCGGAGCCTTTCTTCGCGGCGGCGGCGGGAGCAGGAGCGGGCTTCTTTGCGGCCTCTTCCAGTTTATTAACCGAAACCTGCAAGGTCCCGATTAATGGTCCAATGTCGTTAAACGCGTTCTGAGTGGACCGCGTAAGATCCTGAACATTCTTCACCGCGTTTCCGGCTTGCTGCGCCGCATTATCCACCCGGGTCTCAAGACCTTCAAGGCGTTCGATTTTTGCCTGCTGAGCCGCAATGGTGCGATTCGCCTTTGAGACGCTGATCGCTGCGTAGCCACCGAGCAGCAAGGCGATGACACCGACGATAACGGCGCCAACTGGGAGCATGCTGTTGTTTTCGCGAGAAATGGTATCCATGTAGAGGGAGTAGCCCCGAGCAGAAGCCCGAACTAGGCACGACGCAAGAAGAGAGTGGTTAACATTGTCAAGCGGCGCGCCTCCGATTCATGCAACGGGAAATACGTGTGAAATTCAGGCGGCGCCCATCCCGGAGCCGACGAGGGGCGGCTCGTCGAAAGCAACATTTCAACCAATCCGCGGGTTCGGGAAGAACAGTCATTGACACGAGCCAACCTTCGCCAAGTCTGGCCCGCTTGGTTGTCGGGGTGTAGCTTAGCCTGGTAGAGCGCCTGGTTTGGGACCAGGAGGTCGCAGGTTCGAATCCTGTCGCCCCGACCATTATTTCGAGCCTCGAAACGCCCGTCGTTTCGAGGCTCAACTGTTTTCTGACTCCACACGATTCCACGGAGGCGAACTTCTCGCCATTCTGCATTTCGAAACTCGCTCAACCCCTCGCGGTCATCCTCGCACGTAGCACGCAAGTCTCGCCCGGCACAAGGTGAGCACGTCCGAACCTTGAACCGCGGCTCCGTCTCGCCGGTGCTCACGGCCGCCCCATGAAGCTCGGATTCGGCCTTTATCGTCACATGCTCGACGCGGACAGCTTCCGCTTCGCGCGCCAATGCGGGGCAACGCACCTCGTAGCACACCTCGTGGACTACTTCAAAGACGGCCGCAATAATCCGGCCAGAGACCAGCCCACAGGTGGAAACGAAGGCTGGGGCAGCGCCGGCGATCCCATTCAGCTCTGGACCTACGAACAATTTGCCGACCTCAAACGGGCGGTGAATGCGGAGGGTCTGGAACTCGAGGCCATCGAAAACTTTGATCCCGCTCACTGGCATGACGTGCTCCTCGACGGACCCAAAAAGAAAACCCAGCTC
>JBBQEG010000149.1:0-12085 GCA_038320495.1 Opitutales bacterium
CCGCCAATTCCTCGGCAAATGAAAGACGCCACCATACGAAAAGATGCTATCTTTAATCGTGCCGACCGGAGTCAACGTATCGGTTGTACCGACTTTTACCAAGTTAAAATCATCGCGCTCAGTAATGTAGCTGTGCAGATCAACCTCATCTTCGCGCCAGCCAAACGTGGTAACGAAATTGCCGCCGAACCACTTGTTGTGGGCAATGGCAGCTTTCGATCTCACATCGCTCAGAGCGACATTCGCTTTGCGGGCACGAGCTGTGACTTCGCCAGACAAGACCTTCCATTGCTGGGATTCGCGATCGAAGATATTGTATTTATAGACTTCGCCCTGATTATACCGGAAGGTATTCGCGTGCTGTGTGATCTTAATCTGGTCGTAGCTGCTCGCTCCCAGAACAGAATCGCCCACATACGAAATGGTCGTGGGGTGGGCATTGAAGCTGCCGATGTTTCCTACATTGCGCACCCATGCTCCTGCGTCGCCGGCCGATCGATCGCCTGGAGCCAGAGCATACGGAGCCTCATCATGGAAGTCCCAGCTGGATTGATGGCTGAGCGCGACGTTGAAAGTGTGCTTGCCCAGCCAATTCCTGGAAGCGCCTTGCGTGAAATCGATTTCGTAGAAAGCGCTCAGGCGCTTCGTCTCTTCGGTGAACCTATCGTGCTGGATCTGCGGGTTCTGATTGAAAACGAAGGGCCGTCCGAGGTTAGGGTTCGCAGTTCCGTCAGCCAAATAAGGATTAACATCCACCCAAACACTGGCGGAGATGCCGTCCCATTGGCCATCATCAAGGCGATTATCGTACTCCTCCTTGTGATAGGAAAACTCGATACCGGCGTTTTGGCTGGAAACATCGCGCAGAAAAAGCTGCTCGAACGTGAAATCGTAGGACTTGAAGGATTCCTCGACCAGCTCGGCGGCCATCAGCTTGAGCTTCTCGAAGTTGAGCGTGTTGAAATCCAAGAATCCCTGCTCCTCGCTGCGAGAGTGCTCGCCGGCGGGATCATTTCCTTGGCGGCCACCGCCAAGATCTTGCCCGCGATAGGTGCCTGAGGTAATGAAACGCCACGGGCCGACGGGGTCGGTAAGCCTATTGACGATGCTGTTGGGGTCTCGGCGACGGATCAGCCCTAGGCCATTGGCGAATTGGCCATTGGGACCCATGACAGTGGAGTTCGCCCAAACGTTCATCGGCCCGTTGGTAACCCCGCCAACTCTTCCATCGCCCAACGGGAAGGGAGGAGACGCCGCCGTATTATAGTTCTGTTTCGTCGCCAACGGCATTCCGGCATTAAACCACTGTTCGCTGATCCCATTGATCGGTCCCACGTAGTCCGGACGGCTGGAGGTGATCTCCCCCGATTCGAGGTTGGCCCGGATCGTCGTGTTCTTAAACGGCTTGTAGGTGAAGGTTCCGAAGATGCGACGATCGCGCTCGAAGGTCGGCTCCTGCGCGAATTCCTGGTCTTCGTAAAGCGCGGCGATACGCACCGCGAACTTCTTGTCCGCCATCACACGGTTCACATCGAGCGATGTCCGCACCGTGCCGTAGTTGTCGGTGCGCAGCTCGATCTTATTGGTATCGGCAAAACCGGCCTGGATCAACTGGGAATTGATCAATCCGGCGGGGCTGCCCAGCCCGAACAGCATGGCGTTGGCGCCGCGCTGAATCGCGATTCGATCCACGATGTAGCCATCGACCGGCAGCTTGCTAATGCTATAGTTGCGCGTCAGGTCCGCCGCCGCCAAACCGCGCACGCGGCTGGTCGACTGGGGCCGCTGGCGGGCCAGCGTCGTCGCGGTGCCTTGGCCGAAGCTGTTGACCGCTCCTTCCGAGGCAAAGGTGCCGAACATGCCTCCCCCCACTTCCACGTTCGCAATATAAGGCAGGACTTCCTGCAGATCCTGGGCGGCGAGGTCGTTCATCAGTTCCCCCGTCACCAATGTAATGGAGGCTCCCAGATCACGCAGATTGGTTTTCAAGCGGGTACCCGCCAGCGTTTCGCTCGCCGTATACCCTTCGTCATTGCTTGCTGTTACTGTAAAGGGAGAGAGTTCGTATATATCTTTTTTATCAATATCTTGACCGGACAAAGTATAGCCGCTCGTCAGGACAATCGATACAAGGCCGCCAAGCAAGCGGCTGGCTTTCGTTGGTTTATCATTCCTATTAATATTCATAGGTCCCTCAATTCGTGTTTGTTGATGACTTTGGGGCTCAGCGCGCATCGAGTCGTTATCACGTTCCTTTGCCCGCTGTAGGATGCCGAATGCCTTTCCGTTGCTAACCGGGACGGCCACGAGTGGGGTGCCCTCCAGCATCCGATCCAGAGCATCCTGGACTTTGTACTGGCCGCTGATAGAATTGGTGAGGACCTTCGTCGGCGCGCCGACGGAAATGAGTATTTCCACCGCTCCTTGTCGAGCCGCGATCTTCAGTGTTTCGACCGCCTCGCCCTCGTCGATCTCGAAACTCCGCTCGATCATATCGGCGCAAAGGGTGGCGTTCCACGCGAGCGCAAGCCCGATGCAGATCGAACGCACGCTGCGCCTGCAACGACAGAGTTTCATCCAATGATAGTTGGGGTATTTTGTATAAGGCCACGAGAGCTTTGATCGCTCTCTGTGACACTTCGGGATCCAGTCTTAACTAAGAAATCATATAAACTTTTTTGAAATATCGATCCCATGCGCCTACCGATTTCCGTCGCGTAGGATTATTTTAGATAAACCATCGCGTTCCGCTTCCACTCCATTCATCAGAGTCAACAGCTCGACAAACTCATCTAACTTATTCGGGCGAAACGCCGCCGTGACCGGCAATACCGCCAATCGGGAATCCCCGATCACGAGCTGAGTATGGTTTCGGCGGTTGAATTCGAGGATGACTTCCGAGAGCGGCGTATTGGTGAAGTCCAGCATCTCGTTTTTCCAAGCCAACCGCGACTCGATCTGATCGCCGGATACCGCCTCGACCACGGGCGGAGCGACTTCGGCTCGGAGCGGGACGACCGACCGTTGCCCGGCGCTCACTTCGCGCACCAACGGGTCCGATTGGTCGATGAGACCTTTCCGCGTCGTCGCGATAGACGGGTTCATGAGGACACGACCTTCGGTCACGATCACCTCGACCTTGTCCTCATTGAGCAAAACATTAAATGCGGTGCCGACCGCTTGCACGACAGTTCCCCTCGCCCGCACGACGAACGGTCTGCGCGAATCCTTGGCCACGGTGAAATGAGCCTCCCCCGCCAAAAGATCGACGAGCCGCTTTGCCTGGGAAAAGCGGATGGATACTTGAGCGCCACGGTTCAACTCGACCGCGGAGCCGTCCTCCAGCACGTGGTATTCATAGAACTGAGCCCCTTCACCGGAGGCTAGCAACGAGCTCTCGCTCGGTTTTGATTGCTCCAATCGGCTTCCTATAAATAGGCCGATCGCCAGCAGCGCGGCGATCCCCGCGATCGCTCCGATCCAAACGAGCTTCGAGCGCAATTTGGAGATGGCCAACAAATCCGGATTGGGCTCCATGCTATGTTCCGGTCTCCAGTCCGCCAATACATTCATTTCCTTCCAGACGATTTGACGGCGGCTGTACGCCTCCGAATGAAGCGGATTCTCGGCAAGCCATTTGAAGAAAGCGTCCTGTTCTTCCGCTGTAAACCCGCAGTCCTGCTTGGCAACCCAACCCGCCGCTATCTGGTTTATCCGGGCTTCACTTGAGCCGTCGATTTTCTGTTCCTTCCCACTCATAATTTTCCCGTCTCGCAAAAATGTCCGACGTAGTCGGCGCATTTATTTACTCCGATTGAAATCTGCGCGTTCACCGTCCGCGCTGAGATCCCAAGCTTTTTCGCAATCTCTCGTTGCGACATTCCATAGACTTTTCTCAAAGTGAAAATCTGCCGGCACCGATCCGGAAGCGACTGGATGGCCTTGGTCAGCACTTCCAGCTCTTGGTTGCGGGCCACCGTTTCACGAACTCCGGCCCGCTCATCGAGCACGTCGCAATCGTCGATCGAAGAAGTCTTTCCTTCGCCCCGGACTTTGGCGAACCGAACTGTGTTCAAGGCCAGGTTGCGGGCGGTCGCGAAGAGGAATGCTTTCGGAGCGTTGACCGGGTTGAGTTTCCGGGCGTCCAGGACTTTCAAAAACGACTCCTGGATCACATCGTCGATATCCACCCCCGCGAGATAGCGGCTCTTCAGCCAGGCTCGCAACATGGGCTCATGCGGCTGAAGGTTTTCGGCGAACCAGCGCCCTTCGTCTGAACAGTCCGGCGGCATCGTGATTGGGGTAACGGATAAAGAGAGTGCTTTCAGGGCAGTGACACCTTCAATCGCGAATGTGACTAAAAGAAAACTCGGATTCAATTTTGCCGGCGCGCCGACGATGCTCCGGACGATATCACCAAGGCGCTTTGTCGATGCCGGGCCGCTTGAGGACTTCGGGAGGCGTGCACATAGCAGGGGTCAACCATTGCACTTTGCCTTTTTTTGGTTCGAGCCAGCTGATTGGTTGGGGCGTGGTACTGACAACCTGATCGAATCGTGCCGATCTCCGAAGTAAGCCTCACCGCCAGAGCCGCTTTGGACGAGTCACGCGTTGACGAGCGCGTAAATAAGCGACCCCACAGGCTAGGTTGCGCGAAGCCGCATCTTGAACGGTGTTGAACGGGCGGGGATCCGGACCAGCCACGTTCGATGGCCCACCGGAACTCCCGTTTGGCGTAGAATTGACGGAACGTGATGGCCTTGATCCCCTGCTTCGTCACCACCGCAGCGCCGTCAACAGCAGGGCTCGGACCTGACGTTCTCGGATTCGTGGCGTCGCGATTGTGTTCGATTGAGCGTCCAGCTTTTGGATAGTGGGCCGGTGAATTCAAGTGAACAACTCTGTGGCGCATGCGGGCTGTGCTGCGACGGCACGCTCTTCGACCTCGTTAAGCTCGAAGCGAGCGACGATGCGCCGAAGCTGAAAGCGCTCGGACTGCCGGTGAAGGTTTCACGCGGCAAAGAGCCCATCACCCGCTTTCCTCAGCCGTGCTCGGCCTTATGCGAGGATCGTAGCTGCCGGGTCTACGCGGATCGGCCGTGGCAATGCCGGGTTTTCGAGTGCGGCGTGTTCAAAGACGCGAAAGCGGGCCGGATCACGTTCGCCGTCGCGTTGCAGCTGGTCAAACAGGCCCGGCGGCGAGCCGACAAAGTGCGCCGGTTGCTGCGCGAGCTGGGGGACACCGAGGAACACCGCGCGTTGGGTGAGCGCTTTCACCGCATGTCAGAGCGTTTGGAATTTGGGAATGCTGACGCGGCGGCGAACGCCAAATTCGCCGATTTGAGTCTGGTGATGCACCGCCTGAAATTGCAGACGCTCAACAAATTTTATACCAACACCGAAGCACCCGATTGAACTGCAGGCGACGCGGGTTGACCGACGGCAGCGCGATCTCGACCGGGGGCGGAGGTGATGCGAGAGAGACTATTTGAGCGCCGCCAACTCCGGACTCGGCACCGCGACATGGGGTGGGCCCTGCCGCGTCGCACGAAGAACCGCGTTGAGGTCGCGACGAAGTTGGGTTTTGTGGTTACCTTCATGCCTGACCAACCGATACATTACTACGATCGCTACGACCGCAGCGTGAAGACCGAACGCGTGTTCGGAGAGCGCTGGGTGCGGTTTGCGTATGAGAATCCGGGCGGTCGGTTCTTTGTGTGGCTGCTGGCGCGGCGCGCTCTTTTCTCGAAGTGGTACGGCCGCAAGATGAATAAGCGTGAGAGCGCCTTGCGGATTCTGCCCTTCATCTCGAACTACGGCTTGAACGTGGACGAGTTCGCCAAGTCGCCGTTCGATTATAAAACCTTCAATGAGTTTTTCTATCGCGCGTTGAAACCCGAGGCGCGGCCGATCGCGCCGGGCGCTGACGTCGCGGTTTTTCCGGCGGACGGACGGCACCTGGCGTTTCCGGATATTCAGTCCGCCGCAGGATTTTATGTGAAGGGCGCGACGTTTTCGTTTGAGGAACTCTTGGGCGATCCCTCGCTTGCGGAGAAATTTGCGGGGGGCGCGATGCTGATTTCCCGCCTTTGCCCGGTCGATTATCATCGTTTCCACTTCGCGGTGGACGGCGAACCCGGCGAACCGCGTTTGATTCCCGGCTGGTTGTATTCGGTCAGCCCTCTGGCGTTGCGCCGACGACTCAAGTATCTCTTGGAAAACAAGCGCGTTGTGACGCTGATCGAGTCGCCGCAGTTTGGAACCGTGGCGATGGTGGAGGTCGGTGCAACCAACGTCGGCAGCATTCAGCAGAGTTTCGTCCCGGGTCGGGTCGTGGAGAAAGGTGCGGAAAAGGGACTTTTTGCGTTTGGCGGTTCCTGCGTTATCACCATTTTTCAAGCGGGTCGCATCCGATTCGATGCTGACATCGTGGCGCAGAGTGCGGAGCAAATGGAAACGTACGCGCGGATGGGCGACCGTCTGGGCATCGCTCCCTGAGGATTGAAATTACTTCCGGGGGAGCTGCTTGCCGCATACGGAGATTGCAGAGCCGTCACGTATCGTTGCGGTGCACACCGGATGTGACTGACGCCCGGTCGCGTTTCGAGGGCGCAGGAGGAGTCTTCCCGCCGGGTAATTTCCTGCGCCGGTTAAAGGCATCGAGATTGTAACCGATTGGTGAGTTCACTCCATGGCCAAGATACTCTTGATCGAAGACGAGGTGCTGCACCGCCGGGTGATCGTTACTGCGCTCAATCATGCCGGCCACAGCGTTCGCGAGGCGAAGGATGGGCGGAATGCGATGCAGTACTGGCAAGGGGAGGTGCCGGACCTGGTGATCACGGACATCTTTATGCCGGAAAGTGATGGGCTGGAAACCATCATGGCACTTCGCCGGGTCAATGTGGTCACCCCAATAATCGCGATTTCCGGACATTCGGGCGACTCCGGCCATTATTTAAGAGTGGCGCAAAGTCTCGGAGCGCAGCGCACCTTGACCAAGCCTTTCAGCGTGGACGAATTGCTTGGGGCTGTCTCGGACACCCTCGCCGGCCCGGTTCAGCGGGCCGGAGAAGACGGGTCTTAGCTTTCTGCCCGACGCCGCGATTGCTTAGTTTGCTTTCTTTTTGCCGGCGGCGGCCGGGAGTAATCGAACCGTGGCAGGCGGCGCTGTCACGTCGCCCTTGGCTTGGGTGCCAAGCTGCTGGCACTGCGTGCGCAGCCCGGCCAAGACCGCTGCGTACGCGGGGTCGCCGGCGAGATTGGCTTTCTCGTGAGGATCAACGCTGATTCGATAGAGTTCCTCGTAGATCGGCTTCTCACCGCGAATACTGGCGGTGAGCCATTTCTCGTAGGCGGCGGAGGTCGCTTCCGTTACCCGTCCGCCCTCTGCTTCGTTTCCGACCCTGCCGAAGAGGTCGCGATCGGTCGCGAAATAGCGGATGTATTTCCATTCGGCAGTGCGAACGCTCTCGCAACGCGGATTGCCGAAGAACGTCGACCAAAGATTCTCCGCAAACGCGGCCGGTCGGCCCGCGAAGGGGCGGCCTTCGACGGCGGCGCGAAGGCTTTCCCCCTGCATGGTCGAAGGAATCGGCAGGCTCGCGAAGTCGAGCATCGTGGGGGCGAAATCAATCGATTGAACGAGCGCCGTTGAGCGCTGGCCACGGGCGCTGTTCGGCACGCGTGGGTCCATCACGATCATCGGCACGCGCAGGCAGGTGTCGTAGTTGAGCGCTTTGCCGCCGAGGCCAAACTCGCCATGGGTGATGCCGTGGTCCGACGCGAACAGGATCACCGTGTTATCGGCAACGCCGAGGCGAGTGAGTTCGGCGCGAATCGACCCAACCAGTTGGTCGATGCCCGTGATGGTTTGGTACTCGCGGATTTGGCGCTCGCGCAACGTGGCCTCAGTGTCGACGTAATCGTAACTGCGTTGTCGATACTGCGTCGCGAGGACATGCGGTGGAAGCTTCGGTGTGCGGATGTCGGCCTTGGCGACATACGTCGGCGGGATCGGATGCGTGAGGAGTTGTTCGCGATAGGTTGTCCGGTAGAGCTCGGGATCCGATGGGAGCATTTCCATTGATCCGGTTCCGCCGGCATGGGGAACATTAAAGGCAATCGTCAGGCAGAACGGTTGGTCGGTGGGGCGTTGTTGCAGGAAGGCTTCCGCACCGCTCACGAACGTGCCTTCTCTGGCCATGAAGCTCATTGCGCCTTCGGCAATGACTTCGATCTGAGTATCGGCCTTGGCGTCTTTGAAAATGTCATGGCGCCGCTTGGGGTAAAAAGAAAGATGGCCGTTTCCCGCGTACCAGAAATCGAAGCTGCGCGCGAGGGTGTCGCTCGCGTAGCCGTTCGGTCCAACCGGGGTGTGGTTTTTGCCAACATAGCCAGTGAAGTAACCGGCCTCGCGCAACCGCACGGGATAACTTTGGGCCCAGGCTTCCGGCGCGACGGCGGTGCCGGAGTTGAAATTCACGCCGTGCTTCCGCTCGTATTGACCAAGAAAATACGAAATGCGGCTGGGCGTGCAGATCGCGCTCGTAACGGTGCCGTTGGGGAAAAACGTGCCGTCGGCCGCGAGGCGGTCGATGTGCGGCGTTTTAACCACCGTGTTCCCGGTCAGGCCCAGCGAGTCCCAGCGCTGATCATCCGTTAATATAAAGATGATATTCGGCCGCGCCGCCGACGGCGCCGCCACGAGGCGAGGCGCCAGGCCGTCCAGTAGATAGGCGCACGCGATGAGGGAGACCGAAAAATATATACGGGGCAACATGATGAAGCTCATGTTCATGGTCTGAGTTTTGGCTCTCTAGGCGAAGAGATCCATGACGGCCTTACCGACGCCATCGTTGGTGACATAAAACGGTCGCTTCTCCACGTCATAGCCGTGGTTCGCCGGAATCCCGAGGGCGCGATAGATCGTGGCGTGGAGGTCCGTGATGCTCACCGGATCCTTGATCGTCCGACAGGGACGCTCATCGGCGGTCACGCCGTGCACGTGCCCCCGTTTCATGCCGCCGCCAAAGAGCAGCACGCTACCCGCCGCGGTGAAGTGCCGGTGCATGCCATAATGTTTCGGGTCCGTGATGACCTGCGGCACCTCCACCTGGTCCTTCACGCCCTTCTCGGGTTTGCCCTCCACCATCATGTCACGACTGAACTCGCTCGCGAGGACGATGAGCGTGCGATCCAGCAGTCCGCGGTCCTCCAGGTCGCGGACGAGCTGCGCAATCGGCGCATCAATCGTCTGCTTCATGCCGATGAGCCGGGAATGTCCGTTCTCGTGCGTGTCCCAGTTCAAAAACGGTATATACTCCGTCGTGACTTCAATAAAGCGCGCGCCGACTTCGCAGAGACGGCGGGCCAGAAGACAGCCGAGCCCGAAACGACCGATCATGCCTTCTTCATATTTGCCACCAAAGCGATCGCGCGGGGCTTCGAAACGCATATCGCGTTCATAGCTTGGATAATATTTTCGTACGCTTTCGAGCGGCTCGAGCGCGAGATCGAACGCCTTGGACGCTGGAGAACTCAGGAGGCGGTGGGCGTTGTCCATCGACCGCAGCAGGGATTCTTTTTGATAGCCGCTGCCGTGACGCGTGACCGGACTGGCCTCGAGCAACTGGCGGTAGTATTTGTCGCGATCCGCGAAACGCCCCGGGCTCATTCCGGCGGGTGGACGCACGGCATTGGCCGCCTGATCCGGGAACGGAACATTGAACGGTCCGTATTCGCTGCCGAGAAAGCCGGCCGTGGTGAACGCCTTCACTTCTTCGCCCTCGCCCAGATCGAAGCGTTGCCCAATATTTATAAAGGCCGGGACCGCCGGATCGAGCGGACCGAGGGTGCGTGCGATCCAGGCGCCGAGATGCGGCGCGGCGACGGTTTGCGGCGGCACGTATCCCGTGTGCCAGTTGAATTGATGCCGGGAATGCAGGATGAAGCCGAGATCGGCCGCCTGCATGGTGCGAATGAGCGTGCCCCGATCCATTATTTGCGCGAGATGCTCGAGCCCGGCGGAAAACTGGATGCCATCGACGTTCGTGGGAATCGCCGGAAACGTGCTGAGAACCTCGTTCGGATCGAGTCCCGTGGCGTAGGGCGTATAGCGCTTCGGGTCGAATGTTTCGGTGTGCGCCATTCCGCCACCCATCCATAAGACAATCACGCGATCCGCCGTCGCGGTGATTTTCTCCAACGGTTCCGACGCTCGCGCGAAACGCGGAGCGCCCGCCGCCAGGGCTGTGAGCGTGGCTGCGGAAGCGGTCTTGAGGAAATCGCGCCGGGTGCGCAACTCGGGTTGATTCCGGCGGAACGCGTCTTGAGTAATGAGATGATTCAGGTTCATGGCCGGTTAGTAAATCAGTTGAAACTCAGGCAGCATTGCGATCGACCAGAGCAGATCTTCGACGCCCTCAGCTTGCACCGGAGCGCCCACCATAGGCTCCAATAGTCTGCGTTCCTTTCGGGTCGGCGGGCGGCTGAGGGTATGTTGATACAGCGTTGTAATCAGCGCGGCCGGTTGGGTGGTCGAGTGTTCAGTCAGGATTTTGGCGGCTCCGTCCTTCAGGATGGTGGACAGCGTGCCTCCATTCGTCAGCTCCAGCGCTTGGAGCGTCGTCGCCGCCCCGGAGCGTACGGTGACGATCTGTTCGCGGTTCGGCCGGCCCAGAGCGGCCATCAGCGGATCCGCCGCCACGAGCGCCGCCCGCTCGACGGGAAGGGTGTCCTTTGCCGCGGTAGCCACCTCGAGAAAATACGGACCAAGACGCCAGGGCGCGAGATCCACGCCGCCCAGTTCCACCGCCATGCCGGATCGCTCGATCACGGGCGGTGAATTCTCGGCGCCGGTAACTGGAGGCGGAGTTCCCGCGACGACGCGCTTCGGGCGCGGAATGGCGAATGACCAGGCCGCGTCCGAAACAACATCGCTAATTATAGCACCACTGCGGATCCGCGCGTAGAGCAGGAGCCCGGCGGGATTGTCGTATTCAGGCCCGAACTGCTCTGGCGGCGATTTGCCGTCGTCGATCGGGAGATTGACCGCGGTGACTTCAAACGTGTTGGCGCCGACGCGCAGGAAGGGTTTGAGATCGAAGTATTCCGCGATCGTGCTGTTGCGCCGGCCGGAGGTGGCCGCGTTTTTTCCGTTGATTTTGACGGCGTAGTTATCGTCCGCCGCGATCGCGAGAGCCGCTTCGGTCGGGAGTTCGCCAAGCACCACCTCACGTTTGAAAACGACGGTGGCCGGCCGGGCTTTGGTCGCCGCGTCGGAAGTGGCCCAAATCCATTGGGGCTGGAGCGGAAGGGCTTCGCGCGTTCCGCTGCCCAGCGCAACCTGGCGATTGAAGCGCGTATCGGCCTTGGTGTAGTTCGAACCGACCACGGTCATGATGGCATCCGCAAATTGCTCGGCACTGAGGCGGCGCACCGCGGGGCCGCGGAAGACATAATTTTCTTCCGTCTCGTTCACGTTGACGGCTGGCAACTGATAGGTTCGCGAGGTGAGGATCCGGGCGAGGGTATGTTTTAGATTATAGTCATGCGCGACCAAGTCTTCGGCCAACCAGTCGAGGAGCTCAGGAGACCAGGACGGCTTATCCATTTCGTCGACGGGCTCGACTAAGCCGTAGCCGAGCAGGCGTTGCCAAAGTCGATTCACAATGGTCCGCGGCAGCCGGCCGTTTTTCTTGCCGGTGATAATCTCGGCCAGCTGAGCTTTGCGCGCTTCCGGACCGGAGGCATCGTCGATGACGCCTAATTCTCCATAGAGAAATTTCACGCGGGCGGTGTGGCCTGTCGGCACGTCGCACTCGGCGATTTCGAGCGGGCCGTTGGCGTAGATGCTCGCGAGGCCATAGGCGTCTTCGAGCGTATAGGCGTTGATAAAACTATCGTGACACGACGCGCACTTGAGATTCACGCCCAGGAAAACCTGCGCGATTCCCTGCGCGGCCTGCATGGGTGGCACCATGCTGGCATTGACCGCACCGCGCCAGAGAAGGCCCTTGGTGAAGCCTTCGCTCTCGGCATTGGGGTTCAACAGTTGCGCGACAAACTGATCGTACGGCAGGTT
>JBBQEG010000150.1:0-11974 GCA_038320495.1 Opitutales bacterium
TCGAGGTCCGCGAGCCGCAGTTGGGCAAAGCGGAATGCCCGCCAAATTGCCGTCACGGTTTCCTCGTTGATTCGTAGAGCCCGCTCCGCGTGCTCTTCCGTGCCTCGCGATGCTTTGTTGACCAATCGCCAGCGGAGTTCAAATAGCTGCCTCAACAGCGCGCGAAGCTCGGCCAGTTGGCGGCGACGCTCTTCGATTTCAAGCTCGGGGACCATAATCGGTTTTGACGGTCCAAAGCTCAGGAATATTCATTCGGAGGTTTCCTTCGTGCGCCGTAATACCCCGGGATAACTCAACCGCTTCATCTCGTGGCGGAAGGATGCTGGCACCGGGAACTCTCCCGTCAGTTTGTACAGGTTTTTCCCTTAAATAATTCGTATCGGAGTGGGTGGCGGTAATGCTCGGCAGGGAGTAGGGTGGCGTGATGAACCTCTTTTTCCTTCTGCCGGTCGTCATCCTAATTGTTGCCCTGATCGTAATCTTCGGCCGACGGAGCAAACATGGCCGAAGTGGATTGGGCGACCGCCGTGATAGTACGGAGCGACCAGAGCTCAGGGGGCCTGAACAATACAAGCACCGGCTGTGACCCGTGCCGGAAACCGCCAACGCTGCCTGTCCGTTTCACTGCCATCGAGTGTCGGCGGTGGCAGGGGCGCCGTCTTCTTCGCCGCGAAACCGGGTCATCCCTATTCAGGACGTGTAAGCCGCCCCGGGCGTTGACTATGACGCGGAGACGCAGTGCGCCGGAACGTCCCGGAATGGCCAGGGTCGAGCAAACGCTGGAGTTGGAGGTTACGATCCCGACGTGGTAATGAAGACACGCGACAATCCGCCGACGCCGCCGCCCACCTTGGGGGTCTTTGATGCAGGTCTGATAATCATCGGGGTCGTGGTCGGAGCGGGGATCTTCGCGCTCCCTTCGATGGTGGCTGCAAATACGGGCTCAACCGGAGGTTTCGCCTGGGCTTGGATTCTCGGTGGAATCGTCTCGCTCGCGGGCGCGCTTTGTTATGCGGAACTGACGACCGCGTATCCACATTCTGGAGGCGAACACCATTTTCTGCGTCGGGCATTCGGACGCGGAACCGGCGTCTTGTTTGGCTGGTCGCGACTGGCGGTCTTACAGACGGGATCGATCGCGATCCAAGCGTTTATTGTCGGGGACTACCTTACCCGCCTCGCACCCATGGGTGACGGCTCATCGGCGATCTACGCCGCCTCCACAGTCGCGATGATGACCGGGATAAATCTGCTGGGCATCCAGCACGGCAAGTGGACGCAGGTCACCTTGGGGGTGGCCACGTGTCTTGGCATCCTGCTGGTTGCAGCGACAGGATTATTAGGGACGGCGGAGCCGATGATCGCGGAGGCGACAGTCCGTGGCGCGACGAACGGGACGCCGGCCTTTGGTCTCGCGATGGTTTTTGTGTTACTCGCCTTTGGGGGCTGGAACGAGGCGGCGTATGTGTCGGCCGATGTCTCGCGCCGGAACATGGTCCGCGCGTTAATCGGAGGAATTGGGGCGATCACGATAATATACCTCCTGGTCAATCTCGCCTACTTGCGAGGGCTCGGCCTCGCCGGCATCGCGGGCTCCAAAGCGGTGGCCGCCGACCTCGTCGAGCGCATGGCGGGGGCGGAGCTCGCGGCGATCACCAGCGGGATCATTGCGGTTGCGGCGCTCTCCACCATGAACGCGACGATCATCACGGGGGGGAGGTCCAATTTCGCCTTGGGGCGGGAGGTCTCCTTTTTCTGCGCGATTGGTCGATCCGATGGAGCACGCGGGGCGCCGCGAAATGCGCTGCTCGCGCAGGGAGCAATTACGCTCCTGCTGGTTTTGCTGGGAGCGCTGACCCGCGACGGGTTCGTCGCGATTGTGGAATATACCGCCCCTGTATTCTGGTTCTTTTTCTTTCTGGTCGGCGTATCGCTTTTCGTGTTACGCCGGAAAGATCGCGATCGGGTGCGGCCCTTTCGCGTGCCTTTGTATCCGCTGACGCCGCTGATCTTCTGCGGCATGTGTCTGTACATGATTCGCTCGAGTCTGGCCTACACCGGGATCGGTGCCCTAGTGGGCGTGGGGGTGGTGTTGGCGGGCCTGCCGTTGCTGTGGTTCGGACGGACGCGGGCGAAAGCCGGAGCGAGTTTGAAACCGGAACCATTCATTCCATGAAAACCCACACGTTACTCCCGGCGATCCTTGCCGGGTTCATTACACTCGCGGGCGGAAGTGTCCGCACCGCTGCGCAATTCGAGGAGTTCAACGTAGGCCGGATGCCCGACGTGATCTTTGTTCCCACGCCCACGGTGGTCGTCGAGGAGATGCTGCGAATGGCGGACATCAAGCCCGGCGAGATGGTTTATGATCTCGGCTGTGGTGATGGGCGCATTGTAATTGCAGCGGCCCGGGAATTCGGGGCCCGCGGGATCGGAGTCGATATCGATCCCAAGCGCATCGAGGAGAGTAAGGTCAATGCCGAGAAGGCCCGAGTGACGGATCGAGTGCAGTTTCAGCGAGCCGACTTGTTCACGATGAACTTTTCCGACGCTGATGTTGTCATGCTTTATCTGTTACCCGCGTTAAATGTCCGGTTGCGGCCGCGGTTGCTCGACGAGTTGCGGCCTGGCACTCGGATTGTGTCGCATGCGTTCATGATGGGCGACTGGCAGCCGGATGAGCGCGCCCAAGTGGGCAATCCGGAAAAGTCCGTCTACTTCTGGCTCATTCCGGCGAAAGTCGCAGGTGATTGGAAAGTCCGGCTACCGGACGGAAACGAAGGGACGCTTTCACTGGAGCAGGAGTACCAAAGGGTGACCGGGATACTGCAGCGAAATGGTCAGTCGTTGCCTGTGACCAACGGTCAATTGAAAGGCGCGCAGTTGACGTTTACGGTCGGGGAGGGCGCTCAGGCGACGAAGGTCACGGCCAACGTGTCAGGCGATCGCTTCACCGGTGTCGAGCAGCAAGGAAGATCTCGTCGCCCGCAGGAGTGGACGGGCGAGCGGAGATAGACCGGTTTACGGAGAAGGTAAACCTCTCCGCAGGCGGCCGAACTCAAGTGCGGGTTCAAGTGTCTTCTCCTAAAATCCCGCCTCGGAGGCGCGGACTCGATCCGGCGGACGCCGGTGAGTTGGTTCGCTGGCAACAACGTACTCAGACGACAGTCAAGACCGCGTAATTCCGCTTGCCCTTCCGCAGGAGGAGGTACTTTCCGAAGAGCAGATCGGCCGAGGTGAGCGGTCGGGCGAACTCGGTGACGCGAATGTTGTTCACGTAGATTCCGCCGCCTTCGACATCCTTGCGAGCCTGCCCCTTGGAGGGAGCGAGACCGCTATGGACGAGAAGATCGGCGAGTGGCAGCCCGGCGCCGTCAAGGGAAGCTCGCGCCAAATCCTTGGTTGGAACTTCACCGACGACGTCGCGGAAGACGGCCTCGCTCACGCCTTCTAGACCGCCACCAAACATGATCTCGCTGGCACGGAGGGCATCGGCAAAAGCGGACTCGCCGTGAACCGTGGTGGTGATAGCTCGCGCGAGTGCCTTCTGGGCGGCACGGGCGCCAGGATTGGCGGTGACCTCGGCCTCGAGGGCGGTGATCTCTTCCGGCGAGAGGAAGGTGAGCACTTTCAGGAGCTTCACCACATCGGCATCTTCCGCCTGCATGAAGAATTGATAGAACCGATACGGCGATGTGCGCTTTGGGTCGAGCCACACGGTGCCGCTCGCGGTTTTCCCGTACTTGGTGCCGTCGGATTTCGTCAGCAGCGGGAAGACCAACCCATACGCGGTGGCGTTGAGCTTCTTCCGAATGAGCTCCGTCCCCGCGGTGATATTCCCCCACTGGTCGGTGGCGCCGACCTGAAGCTCGCAGTCGACGGATTTGCGCAGATGATAAAAATCGTTCGCTTGGAGCAGCATGTAGCTGAACTCGGTATAGCTGATCCCGTTCTCCCGGTCTTCCATGCGGGCGCGAACGGATTCTTTTGCAACCATCCAGTTGACGGTAAAAAACTTCCCGACTTCCCGCAGGAACTCGAGGTAACTCATCGGCGCAGTCCAATCGGCGTTATTGACGAGGCGAGCCGGATTTTGCCGCGGGGTCCTGGCGGGATCGAACTCGAGGAATTTCGCCAGCTGTTGCTTCACGCTCGCGATATTATGCTCCACCTGCTCGGGCGTCTGCAGATTGCGTTCCGCGGATTTTCCGGAGGGATCGCCGACCATGCCGGTGGCTCCGCCGGCGAGCGCGATGGGATGGTGCCCGGCAAGCTGGAAACGACGGAGCGCAAAGAGGGGAACAAGATTGCCCACGTGGAGCGAATCGGCCGTCGGATCAAAGCCACAATACAAGGTGATGGCTCCCTCGTTCAGGCGCTGGGCAAGCGCATCGGAGTCGGTGCAGTCGGCATAGAGGCCGCGCCATTGGAGTTCTTCGAGGAGCGTCATGACAGGAAGGGAAAGTTAACGGGGCGGCGCGGGGAGCGTGCAAGAGCGTTTCTAATGGAGAGCGTTGCAAAAATAGAATCGGCGCTGCTAGGAGGAAAATCGGTTTGCGGCGCAGTGCGGCGCGTCTCAACGTCGGACTTCCTCGCCACTCAACGGGTCGCGCGGGTTGTCGCAAACCACCTTTATCACCTCCCATGCCGATTGCTGTTGGCTCTCAAGCCCCTGATTTTACGCTCAAAACCAAAGCCGCTGACGGACCTCACGCTGTCACGTTGAGCGACAATTTTGGCAAGTACTCGACTGTCCTCTTGTTCTTTCCGGCAGCCTTCACCGGAGTCTGCACGCAGGAAATGTGCGACCAGACCAGCGGGCTCGCTGAGTACGAGAAATTGGGGGCGCGGGTTTACGGGATCAGTGTGGACAATCTGCCCGCGCAGGAAGCGTGGGCGAAACAGCACAAGATCGGTTTGCCCCTGCTCTCGGATCTCAATAAGACGGTGATTCAAGCCTATGATGTTGTATTTCGAAATCTCGCTGGCGACACCGCTGCCCGGGCGGCATTCGTTATCGGCAAGGATGGCACGGTTAAATACGCTGAACAAACGGCAACACCGAGGGATTTGCCAGACTTCGACGCAGTGAAGGCGGCTTTGACGAACTGATTTCCTTTTCTTGCAGGGCGGGTGCTTGACGCCGGGCTGTAGCTCGCAACAAGCCCCTCCTGCCAAAAGCAGGGTGATCTCATCCTGCCCCTCTATTTTCCGAATAAAATGACTCCGACGACCCTCCCCAATCCGTTTAACACGCTGCAGACGTTTACCGCGAACGGCGCATCGCATCCGTTCTACTCTTTGCCGGCGCTCGAGCAGGCGGGGTTCAAGGTCTCGCGCCTGCCCGTCTCGATTCGCCTGGTGTTGGAGTCCCTGCTGCGAAACTGCGACGGTAAGCGTGTCTCCGACAGTGCGATCCGGGCGTTGGCGAGTTGGGAGGCGAAGTCGGCCCGCACCGAAGAGATCCCCTTCGTCGTCGCGCGAATCGTACTCCAGGATTTCACCGGAGTCCCCCTGCTCGTGGATCTCGCCGCCATGCGTTCGGCCGTCGCCCGCATGGGCAGAAACCCGAAGATCATCGAGCCGCTCGTGCCGGTCGACCTGGTCGTCGATCACTCGGTCCAGGTCGATTTCGCGGGTACGGCGGAAGCCATGCAGAAGAACCTCGATTTGGAGTTCACCCGCAATCGCGAGCGTTACCAGTTTCTGAAGTGGGGTATGCAGGCTTTTGATACGTTCAAGGTCGTGCCCCCGGGCATCGGCATTGTCCACCAGGTGAACCTGGAGTTCCTCGCGAAGGGCGTGCTCAAGGATTCGAACGGTGTTTACTATCCGGATACGCTCGTCGGCACGGATTCGCACACAACGATGATCAACGGCCTGGGCATCGTGGGCTGGGGCGTCGGCGGCATCGAAGCCGAAGCCGGCATGCTCGGGCAGCCCGTCTATTTCCTCACGCCGGACGTCGTCGGCGTTTATCTGACCGGTGCCCTGCGGGAAGGCGTCACCGCGACCGATCTCGCGCTGACGGTTACGCAGATGCTGCGCAAGGCGAAGGTCGTTGGAAAGTTCGTCGAGTTCTACGGTCCAGGTGCGCAAGCATTGCCGGTGGTCGACCGCGCCACGATCGCGAACATGGCCCCCGAATACGGCGCGACGATGGGTTTCTTCCCGATCGACGCCGAGTGCACCCAATACCTTCGCGCCACGGGAAGGGACGAGAAGCACGTGGAACTCTACGAGGCTTACTACAAAGCGCAGAATCTCTGGGGCATTCCCGCCCGCGGCAGCATCGACTACTCGCAGGATCTGGAACTGGATCTGGCCACGGTGAAACCCAGCGTCGCCGGGCCCAAACGTCCGCAAGATCGGATCGAGTTGCCCAACCTGGGGCGGGAATTCGAAGCCGCTTTTGTGAAGCCGCTCAACGAGAGTGGATTCGGGAAAACGGCCAACGAGCTGCACCGTACGGTTCACGTTGCCGGCGACGGTTGGACCAACCCCGTCAGTAGCGGCGGTAGCCAACTGCCCGTCTCCCCGTCACAGTCCGACGTCGAGGATACGAGTGCGACGACCGAACGTGAGATGGCGAATAATCGCCCCACGCCCGATCCCGTCTCTTTTCGCGCGCGCCGCATTGATGGCGAAGTCGGTCACGGCAGCGTGCTGATCGCCGCCATCACGAGTTGCACCAACACGTCGAATCCAAGCGTGATGCTTGCCGCCGGCTTGCTCGCAAAGAAGGCCGTCGAACGCGGCCTTAAGGTCAACCCGGTCGTCAAATCCTCCCTCGCTCCCGGATCGCGCGTTGTCACCGACTATCTCGAGAAAACCGGTCTCGCCCCGTATCTCGACCAACTCGGTTTTCAGACGGTCGGCTACGGTTGCACCACGTGTATCGGGAATTCCGGTCCGTTGCATCCGGCCATCGAAGAGGCGATCTTGAAGAACGATCTCGTGGCCGCATCCGTGCTTTCGGGTAATCGCAATTTCGAGGCGCGAGTGCACCAGAACATCAAGGCCAACTTCCTGATGTCACCGCCGCTGGTCGTGGCCTTCGCACTCGCGGGTCGCGTCGACCTGGACCTTTCCACGGAGCCGCTGGGAAAGGACCGCGACGGTGGGGATGTTTACCTAAAGGAACTCTGGCCGTCGCTGCAGGAAATTCGCGATCAGATGCAAGCGGCGTTGAAACCGGAAGTCTTCCGGAAACTCTACGCGAACTTTGCAGAGCAGAATCCCAAGTGGAACGAGATCCCGTCGACCCCGGGCAACGTTTACCAATTCGATGAGAAGTCCACTTACATTCAAGAGCCGCCGTTCTTCGCCGGTTTCTCGATGTCACCGGGCACGATCGTTGAAATCAAAGGGGCAAAGGCTCTCGGCATCTTTGGCGACTCGGTCACGACTGATCATATCTCGCCCGCAGGAGCGATCAAGAAGGCCTCACCGGCCGGCCGCTACCTGATTGAAAACGGCGTACCGTTTGAAGAGTTCAACTCCTATGGTTCGCGTCGCGGCAATGACCGCATCATGGTCCGCGGAACCTTCGCGAACGTACGGATCAAGAACCTCATGCTCGGCGGCAAGGAAGGCGGTAACACGGTCTACCAAGGAACCGGCGAGGAGATGTCCATCTACGATGCGGCCGAGAAACACATTGCCGCCAAGATTCCGCTGATCGTGATCGCCGGCCAGGAATATGGCACGGGTTCATCCCGCGATTGGGCGGCCAAGGGCACTAATCTCCTCGGCGTGCGCGTGGTGGTGGCAGAAAGCTTCGAGCGCATTCACCGCTCCAATCTCGTTGGAATGGGAGTCTTGCCGCTGCAATTCAAGGAAGGCACCAATGCCGCCAGCTTGAAACTGGACGGTACTGAAACCTACGATGTGTGCGACCTGAGCCCGGCGTTGAAGCCGCAACAGGACCTTACCCTACGGATCACGCGCGCCGATGGCTCCGTGCAGATGCTGCCCGTAATCTGCCGCATCGATACCCCGATCGAAATCGATTACTATCAACACGGCGGAATTCTTCCGTACGTGCTGCGCCAGATCATCGCACGAAGCTAAACCCGTTTCCTTGACGGATCTCGGTGGGGAAAATAGGGTTACAACAACCGAACGAAATCCACCGAGGCCGTCGAAGGGCCTATGGAACGGACCGCTGGAGGCGGGCCCCGTTTGCCGTCGCGGTATTTTCCGCATTCCTTCCGGGAGGCTTTCCCCAAGACTATCTATTACCATGCGCGAAACCGCCATCAAACCAGTTTACCTGGTCGACGCTTACGCCGATCCCGTCGTCGTGCGCGTCGAGGGCCGCGCCTGCTTTCAGAACAGCGCCTGTTTGAAGGATTTCATCTCGGAAATGCTTTCGCGCGGGAAGAGCCGCTTTGTGTTGGATTTTCAAAACTGCACGAGCATGGACAGCACCTTTCTTGGGGTTCTGGCGGGCGCCGCCTTGGAACTGCGAAAGGTCGCCAAGGAAGGAACGCTGGTCGTAACCCGGATCGGCCAGCGAAATTTGGAGTTGATGAGGAACTTAGGCCTGCACCGGCTGCTCACGATCGATGGTGGCGACTATGTGGTGAGCTTTCCGACGAGTGATACAGCCTTGCAGTGCAAGCAGCAGTCGGAGGTCGAAAATGCCCGCCTCGTTCTCGAGGCGCACGAAAACCTCGTTAACGTCGACGAGTCGAATCGAACGAAGTTTCAAGACGTTCTCGCGTTTCTCCGGAACCGTGTGGAGCAGAAATAGGCCGGGAGCGCCATCGCCTCGGGGCGATGGGCGCGGGCCATCGGCACTGATCGGCGGATTGCGGGTCGTTGGGGCGGGTTCGTTGGTCGACGTCGGCTTGCGCCCCAAGGCACCTAAGCGAAGATTCAGCGTTGTTTACGTCTGCCGTGAGTCTTTGGATTCCCGGCGTGGCGTGCCAGCCTGCTAGTCTGGTGCTGCCCCTTTTCGTTTCACCCAACCGCCGTTCGCACATGTCATGGTTTTTCATCATCTGCCTGCTGGCCGGCCTCGGGGCGCTGGCCATTTTTCTGGTCCGAGCCCGGGCGGAAGCGGATGCCATGGCGAGGGAAAATCAACAGTTGGCGCGGGATCGTCAGCGGCTGTTCGATTTCATGCATCACATGACGGAGGCGCTCGGCGAAGGGCTTTCGCGCGAGGAACTTCATCAGCGCATCGTCCATGCCTCCATTCTCTGCACGGGTGCTTTGAGCGCCTGCATTTTTGCGCCAACCGAGCGGGGAACAATGCGTGGCGTGGCCGTCGAGGGACTATTTCCACCTCATCGTCCTTTGTCCGATCCCTTGAAAGGCCGGCTCGGCACCCGGGCCAAATTCGTCGAAGAGGTGCTCAAGTCCGAGGAGTTTCCCATTTCGGAGGGTATCGCCGGCCACGTGGCGCGAACTCGCCGCGGCGAACTCCTGGCCGATGCGGCCGCCGATCCGCGAATCGTGAAACATGAGGACCCGGCACTCGCGGTGCGTTCGGTGATCGTCGTTCCTTTAATGTTTCGAGAGCGGTTTTACGGCGTGCTCGCCGTCATCAATCCCGCCGGTGACCAACTGTTCACGGAGTCGGATTTCACCTTGATGCAGTCGCTCGCGGAACAGGCCGGCCTCGCGTTGCACAACGCGGAGTTCCTTCACTTGCTGATCGAAAAACGCCAACTCGACGTTGATCTGTCGATCGCGAGCGGAATCCAGCAGATGCTGCTTCCCCGGGAAATGGCCCGGATGCCGGGGCTTGAAATCGACGCCCGTTACACTCCGGCCCAGCGAGTCGGAGGCGACCTCTATGATTTCTTCCCCTTGGGAGAGAACCGGCTGGGCGTCATTATGGCCGATGTGTCGGGCAAAGGAATCTCGGCGTCCCTGTTGATGGCGATTTGTCGGACGAGCGTCCGGCACATTGCGCCGCAGCAGTCCTCGCCCACGCAGGTCTTGCTGGAGCTAAATCACTCGCTCGCGCCCGATATTCAAGCGGGACTCTACGTGACCATGATCTACGCGATCATTGACGTGCCAGCCAACCAAGTGACGCTGGCTCGCGCCGGACACGAGTTGCCGTTGTTTGTCCGCCGTCATCCGGAGACCGGCTCGCTTCGAGCCGATTACGTGGCGTTGGAAGGGATGGCTCTGGGAATGGTGCCGGTCGAGATCTTGCGGGAAGCGCTCGTGGATCATGTTGAGCCGTTCCATCCCGGCGACCTGCTCGTACTTTACACGGACGGAATCACGGAAGCGCCCAACGAAGACGGCAAAGAGTTTTCGGGGCCCCGCCTGACCGATATCGTCCGCGAACACTTTGGCCGTTCGCCGCTGGAAATTAACGATCGGATCCTCCAGTCGGTGCAACGCTTCGCGGGGGACACTCCGCAACGTGACGACTTAACCCTGGTCACGATTAAGCGGACCTAGCGTGAAGCAACATTAGGGCGATCACTGCGATTGATTCCGGTCGCAGCTGTGCGTGCTGGGAAATCAATCCAGGAGTTGCCTCGGCGCATGGGGCACTTCACGTTCCCGCCTTCATGTCTGCAACCGCCGCGACCGCACCGCTCGATCGTAACTCTCTGCCCGACGTTGGAGGCCATTTTGGCCGCTACGGAGGCGTTTTCGTTCCGGAGACGTTGATGACGGCGTTACAAGACTTGGGAGCCGTTTACGACACGGCTCGGCAGGATCCCGGTTTTCACACGGAGCTCCATCATCACTTGAAGGAGTTTGCGGGGCGTCCGACCGAGCTATATTACGCCGAACGACTCACCCAGCACTGCGGTGGGGCTAAAATTTACCTTAAGCGTGAGGACTTGCTCCACACCGGAGCGCACAAGATCAACAATGCCCTGGGGCAGGCTTTGCTGGCACGTCGCATGGGTAAAAAGCGCGTCATCGCCGAAACCGGGGCCGGCCAGCATGGGGTCGCGACCGCGGCGGTGTGCGCCAAGTTTGGACTCGAGTGCGTGGTGTACATGGGCGCGGTCGACATGGAGCGACAGGCCTTGAACGTCTTCCGCATGCGCTTGATGGGGGCTGAAGTTCGCGGGGTGGAATCAGGTCAGAAGACACTCAAAGAGGCCATCAACGAGGCAATGCGCGACTGGGTGACAAACGTGCGGAGCACGCACTATATTCTCGGTTCAGCGCTCGGCTCGCATCCGTATCCGATGATGGTCCGGGATTTTCATCGCGTAATTGGAAAGGAAGTACGCGCGCAGATTTTGGAGCGCGAAGGCCGGCTGCCGGATGAGATGATCGCGTGTGTCGGAGGCGGATCGAACGCGATCGGGTTCTTCTTCGACTTTTTGGAAGACGCCGAGGTGCGCCTGGTCGGGGTCGAAGCGGGCGGGCGCGGCATCACGCGGGGCGAGCACGCGGCCCGGTTTGAAGGCGGCAAGCTGGGGGTGCTGCAAGGCTGCAAAACCTACATCCTGCAGAACGATGATGGGCAGATCGAGCTGACACATTCCGTCAGCGCGGGTTTGGATTACGCCGCGATCGGGCCCGAGCACGCGTTTTATCGCGACCGAAAGCGGATCGATTATGCCTATGCCTGCGACGATGAAGTCATGGAGGCATTCAAACTGTGTTCACGGCTGGAAGGCATCATTCCTGCCCTCGAGAGCACGCATGCCCTCGTTCACGGTTTCAAACGCGCGAAGCAGATGAGCAGCGACGAAATCCTGGTGATCAACCTGTCCGGTCGTGGCGACAAAGACGTCAACCAGGTCGCCAAGCTGCTCGGCGTGACGCTCTGAGCTGATTGTACATTGCAGCCGAGGTGGGAGGGTGGGGTCGTGTTCGGCCGGGTGGTTATCTGGCGGAGAGCGACGCTTTTAGCTGTGAGACCGCCCCGCTCATGGGCAAGCTGAGTCCATGAAAAGCATGACCGGCTATGGCCGCGCGACCTCAGCGATCGAAGCGTTTAGTCTCACCGTGCAGGTGAGTTCGGTTAATCGAA
>JBBQEG010000151.1:0-11902 GCA_038320495.1 Opitutales bacterium
CCTTGGCGCCGATGGTATAGTTGCGGTTCAGATTCGCGCAGAGGAAGAAGTCATACGCGGGCGCGGGGGCGGCAAACGCTGCGGAAGCGAGCAGCCCGACCAGCATGAGGGCGAAACGGAGTGAAGGCATGAAACGTGGATCCGAAGGATGTTCGGCGGAAAGGGTGGCCGTTGGGGAGTCAACGACTGGGACCGTTGAGGCGGACGCCGTCGAGCCTTCATTCCATCTGGCTCAGGCCAGGCGCGGTTTATTTCTCGAGGAATGGACGTCGAGCGGGATGATCAGGGAGGTTTCTCGAGCAAAGAAAATTTGCTCACGACTGCGAAGACGTCCCGTGTTTGTTTGTGCGGGTTTCAGTTGGTGCCGTCGCTGGTCCAGATCTGGGCACTCTGTCGTTCAAACGCGATGCTGCGAGCACTTTGCTCGTCGTAATAACCGTCGCTCCAGCCGCGGAAGCCGGCGCTCTGGGGTCGGAACGGGTTCTCCGTGATTGAGATGTGCTCCTTCGCGGCGTGCCGTCCCCTGGCATAACCCGAGGCATAATCGGAGCCAACATGAGGGTGTGTGGTAGTCATAACGGTATGACGGTTTTTGCGATTCGATTATTCTAGAAATCTCGCCGGACGGATTGTTCCGCGCAGGGAGGTGCGGAGGTCACGTACAAGTACATTTAGGCTCGCTCGGTGCGTGGATCAATTCTCGTGAGCGGCGGGCAGCGGCTCCGGTCCGCTTGAGTTCGCGCCAACAACTGATTTTTCCCTTTGCGCGTGGCACATCTTGAGCTGACATTTTCGACGTGAGGCTGCCTCGCCTTTGTTTCATCTCCGTGTTCGTGCTCGCCGCCGGCATTCTGCGCGCGGCGCCTTTTGACGATCGAGTGGAGGCGTTGTTTCGGCCGCCGCTCGCCGAGACGATCACGCTTTCTGCTGACGGACAACGGGTCGCCTACACGACGCAGGTCGGGCTGACTCTTTCCATCGTGATGATGGATCCGGAGAATCCGCGGGCGAACGAGACGGTGCTCGTGGAACCCGACCGCACGACTCCGCTTGCGGAGGGACAGGTGCCCGTGCACTTGCGGTTCCTGCGCTGGGCCACGACCTCCCGACTTGTGTTTGCGCCCACGGAGCGCGTCGTTCCTTTACCGCTCGTGATAGACTCCAATGGCCGCTCGGTTCCCAATCCCGACGGCCCTACCATCGTCTCGCCTATCATGGCGGTGGATGCCAATGGCCAGCAGCGCGGGACTTTGGTCGACGCGAGTCATTTTCAGGAGACACCCGCGGAAGCGCGGCGGACTCTCGCCGATCTTCTGCGGACAACCAAGGAGCTCGTGGCGACGCGAAACGAGCCCGTCCGCTGGCGCATGCCTCATCTCGATATTCTAGGTTTCCTCCCCCGTGACCGGGAACAAATGATTATTCAAACACGAGGGGCTTATAGTATGGCGGCGCAGTATTTGGTCGATATCCGCACCGGCAGCATCAGTGAATTCGGTGGCGACTGGCCGGTGCCGCCCGGCGAGCCGAAGATTTTTGATCCCTACCGGCTCAAGGTTGTCGGTGAGCGCAAGGACGGCGTGCATCCGACGACGATCTGGCACGATGCCGAGTTGGGTGGGGTACAGCGGGAGCTGGAGTTTAAGTTTCCGCGACGCGTCGTCGAGCTTCTGGATTGGAGCGACACACGTGGCCGGGTGCTTTTTCGGGTCACGGGCGGCAGCGATCCCGGCCGCATTTTTATATATCAACGACCGGAAGATATCGTGCTGGAAATTCTCCGGCGCGCGCCGTGGCTGAGCAGTGAGAAACTCAACGACACCCGCTTCTTCGAATACGATGCGCCCGATGGCGCCCGGGTCAGCGGCTATCTGACCTCGCCCACCAAGGCGTCGCTTGCTCCGCCGCCACTTCTGGTGGTTTTCCCGTCGGGGTTCCCCGGGGGCGCGCAGCAGCCGTTTGATCCCGAGGCGCAAGTCTTCGCGGATCTGGGTTTTGCCGTGGTTCGGTTGAATCATCGCAGCGTCGCCGGCGTGAGGCCGGAAGATCTCACCGCGTTGCGCACCGCGGTGGATCGCGTGGCGGTGGAGGATGCGCGAAAGGCGATCGAGTGGCTTGCGGCGCGGACCCCCGATCGTCCGTTCGACCTTCGACGCGTGGTGACACTCGGGCGGGGATTTGGTGGCTATCTGGCCGTGCGGGCTCTGCAGCTTTACCCTGAGGTGTTTCGAGGTGGAATTGCGATCGATGCGCCGATGGAGCTGCGTCCATGGCTGCGCCCGCACGAAGCCGGTGGGTTGATTATCGAGGCAAAACCGCCGCGCGATATTCCCGCGGCGCTGATCGATCAACCGGACACGGACTGGAGAAGGTTATCGGTGCTGGATCAGGCGGAGGTGCTGACGCAACCGGTGTTGCTGCTCGTCGAGCCAACCCGCCACGCGGCGATCGACGCGTCGAATGCGACCTTGCGCGCCCGCTTGGAAGGCCTCGGACGCGCCCCTGACTATAGTGAAATCGATCCCGGTTTCGCGGCAGGGCGGCCGGGCTCACGCGCTGTTGTGTACAGAAAGATGGAGGCATTTCTCAATCGGCAGATTCAAGATCCCGCTGTGACGATGGGACCGACCACGGAGGAAAAATGAAACACTTCAATCGAGCGCTTTGGTTCGCACTTGTGGTGGATGCAAGCCGGCTGAGTCTGTCAGCGCAGCCGCAGGCACCGCAGCCGGAGCCGCAGGCTGGTGCCGCGCCCAGTTCGACGGTCACGGCCGCTACGGTGGCTCCTGCACAGACGGTGGAGTTGCCGCCGATGTTGGTTGAGGAGTCGATCTCCAGCGTTCCGTGGCTCTATGTGAACGCAGGCGGCACCGAGTTTCTTTCGCGCTGTTCGGCTTCCACCACTCGCACCCTCGCGGAAGCGTGGCTGGCCAGGCTGCAGCTCGTGCGGGTGCTGGTGCCGGAGGAGTTTTTGGCGCGGATGGATGTGCCGGAAGTGTTTGTCCTTTACGGCCAGGATCAGCGGCGGACGGTGAGCGCGGAAATTCAGCGCGAGTTATCAGAGGCCGGAGATCGGGTGCGCCCCGGCGAATCTCCGCGGGGAGGCGGAGTTAATATAGCGCTGAGCATGCGTCTCAGCGATCGCGATATGCACGCGGCGATCGCGTATATTGATGAATCCCTCTTCGACGCCGCAGGGTTGAGCATCTCCCCCGGCCATGTGCGGTTCCTCCTTCAGGGTCGCGTACCGGAACTCCCGGCATGGCTGGTTGATGGCCTCGAGCGTTCGTACCGCCGGGCCGACTTTGTGGTCAGTCCCGTCACCCTCGGACCGCTGGTCTGGAATAGCCAACGGGAGAGCGACGCGTTCGGGCGTGATCCGACCCGCCCACGCGCCGTGCTTCCGGCCAGCGAGCTTTTCGCGACGAATGCCTTGCGGGCAGTGGAGAGCCGGCATCCTCGGCGGGTCGAGACCCGGGCGTCCACGCAAGAGCTGTTCGTGCGCTGGGCGATTACGTCGGGCGATGCGACTCGAGAGGCGCTTTGGCGGTTTGCGGCTCGCGCAGCCGAGGGACCCGTGACGGAGGAGTTATTTGAGGCTGACTTCGGCTTTGATTATTCCGAGCTGCGGGACCGACTCAGTGATTACCTGCCGAAGGCGGTGGAGGAGACGAAGCGGATCAACCCGGGGAGACAGCCACTTGGGCCGCGCGTTGAGGTGGAACGCGCCACGTCCAACCAGATCGCGCGCATCCGGGGCGAGTGGGAACGCCTTGCGATTGGGCACGTGCAGCGCCGTCTGCCGGAAGTGCGCGAACCCTATATTGCGCAGGCGCGTCGCACGTTGCGGCGGGCATACGATGCGGGTGATCGGGACCCACGGCTGCTCGCAACGCTGGGGCTTTGTGAAATTGATTCCGGAGAGTCGGACAGTGCGCTACCGTTTCTCGAGCAGGCGACCGCACTCGGCGTGGTGCGGCCGCGGGCGTATTACGAGCTGGCGTGGCTCCGCTTTGCCGCATTGCGGGAGGGCATGCCGGAGACCAAAGTGTTTTCTTATAGTGAACTCGCCCCGATCATCCAGCCACTGCAGCAGGCGTTGACGCAGGCGCCTCCGATGGCCGAAGTGTTCGAGTTGCTGGCGGAGGCTTGGGCGCACTGCGAGCTGTCGCCCAACCCCGCGGAGTTTGCCGAGCTGGAGCGAGGCGCACGACTCTTCCCCTCGCGCCCGACGGTCGGTTATCCAGTGGCGCTCGCACTGGCGCGACACGGCAAACCCGCGGAAGCGGCGGCGGTACTCGACGTGAGTGCGGCCTATGCGATGGATGAAGACACGCGCGCGTCGGTCAACCGCTTGCGGGCGGATCTGGCGCGTTGAGCGGAGGTGATGCCGGCATTCCTGCCTGCCCAGGTTTCACCGACTCGGTCCACACAGACAGGGATGTCTGGGTCACTTCGGGCCGGCGGTTTAGCCGGCAGCGGCTTTCTTTGTGGAGGCGGCGACGGGAACGGGGCCGTATTCACGGGCGGTGACGATGCCGGGCTGTGGGACCGGGTAGCGGCCGTTGGCCTCGAGGGGGAGCGGAGAGGGTGAGTTGGTGGTGAGGGTATCCACTCCGGGTGCGAACTCGTGGTCGCAATTCAGGATGTCGTCGAAGGTGATGATCCGCCCGGTGTGGGCCGCCATGCGACCCATCGACGCGACTAGGCTGGCTTCCACGCCGCGCTTTACCTCGTTGTAGGGCCGGTCCTGCCGGATCGCGGTGACCAAGTCGTCCCACTCGAGCTGATACGGGCTCGGCTCCGGCTGCGGAAAGGCCCAGCGGAGATGCGGGTCGGTAAGGTCGATCTTGTCCCGCGGGGTCAGAACGCGCGGAATGTTATAACCGGAATAGATCCGCACCTGGCCGGGCGTGTGGGCGCGCGTGGTGATGACGGCGGAGCCTTTGGTGCCGTGCGCGTAGCTCGCAAATTCGTTATGCACACCGGGCATGTTGCGGCCTTCGTAGTAGAGTTTTGTGCCGTCCGGATAGGTATATTGAACCGAGTAGGTGTCGAAATTCTGATCGAGCGAGTCGCCGCGGTAGTGCCGACCCCCAATCGCCATGGCTTCCACGGGCCACGCGCCCTTCATCCAGGAGCACTCATCGATTTGATGAATATAGTAATCCGAAAACACGCCACCGCTCGCCCAGAGGAACGCGTGGAATTTGGAAATCTGATGGAGCAGCTCGGATATATTATCGGGTTTTGGGCCTGCAGTGCCACCGCCGGAGCCCATGCGATAGGCCCGCATCGCGACAATGTCGCCAATCTGCCCGTCACGGATGCGCTGCTCGAGCTCTTGCCGGCCTTGGCAGTGACGCACCATCAGGCCCACGCCCACCTTCAGGTTCTTCGCCGAGGCCTCTTCGCCGAGCGTGAACATCCGCTTGCTCGTGGGGCCATCGACCGTGAGCGGCTTTTCCATGAACACATGGAGTTTCTTCGCGATGGCATAGCGGAAGTGCACCCAGCGAAAGGCGGGCGGAGTGGCGAGGATGACGACGTCGCCGGGCTTCAGGACGTCCATGGCTTGCTGATACGCGTCGAAGCCGAGAAACCGGCGGTCAGGCGGAACGTCGAGCAGGGCCGGGGAAGCTTGGAACTGTTTGGTGAGCCGATCGTGTGAGGCCTGCAGGCGGTGGTCGAAGACATCGGCCATCGCGACGAGTTTGATGGGTCCGGTCTTAGTTAACAATGCCTGGCCGGCTGCCCCGGTGCCACGGCCGCCGCAACCCACGAGAGCGACCTGGATCAGGTCGCTGCCGGCGGCATGCACGTACGGCACGGTGATACCGGCGAGCGCGGACACCGTCGCGATGCGACCGGCGTGTTGGAGGAAAGCACGGCGGGTAAGATCACTGTCGGTTCGGGAGTTCATAAGGGGTAAAATGCAGGGGCCCGGGAACGGAGATGAGCCTGCGCAGCGGGACGAGGAGACACAAGGAATCTCGTGGGCTCGTTGTCTGTGATCTGTGCAGGGGAAATCAGCTCCAGCGGGTTCCGTGCCGCCGGCATCCATCCCGCCAGACCCATTCTCCAGCCGCAGGCAGGAATGTCTGTGTCAGTGCGAGCCAGCCGAATGCGCGCGCCTGCGTTACTTGCGGATAACGCATGCATCAATCAGCGTGATAGGCGATGAACGTTTCAAAGGCCCAATCGGTGCGCATCGCCGTCTCCGAGACTCAGAGCGTCTCGGGGCTACTGCAGGTGCCGGCGAATGCGTGGGGGGGTTATGTGTTGGCGCACGGCGCGGGGGCGGGGATGACGCATTCCTTCATGGCAACAATGGCGGATGGACTGGCGGAGCGGGGCATCGCCACCTTGCGTTATCAATTCCTCTATATGGAGCAGGGCTCGAAGCGTCCCGACGCGCCGAAACTCGCGCAGGCCGCCGTGCGTGCAGCCGTGGATGAAGCGGGGCGTCGACTGCCAAAACTTCCGCTCTTCGCCGGCGGTAAATCGTTCGGCGGACGCATGACGTCGCAAGCTCAAGCGGCTTCACCGTTACCCGGCGTGCGCGGACTCATCTTCCTGGGGTTTCCCCTTCACCCCGCGGGAAAGCCTTCGAATGACCGCGCGAAACACCTGTTTGAGATCGGCATTCCGATGCTCCTCCTCCAAGGAACCCGCGACAAGCTGGCCGAGTTACCATTGTTGGAGCCGCTTGCCCGAGAGCTCGGCAACCGGGCCACGCTGAAACAATTTCAAGATGCGGATCATTCCTTTCATGTGCCCAAACGCTCGGGACGAAACGATGCCGAGGTCAGGGAGGAGATATTGGACGACGTGGCGGAGTGGATGAGAACGACCGTGAAGTGAGACGGCTGGATTGCATTCGGGATAACGAGAAGAGTGGGTGGCGGGCCGCACGCTTTAGACGATAGGGAGGCGGAGCCCTCCTATGATATAACCATGACCGGGAGTTTCGTTCGATGATCGCGTCGCGGCCCACAGAATTCGTCGGGATCCTATTTGACATTGGGGGTCCGGAAGCTAAATCCATTTAGCAAGATCACGGAATACCCCTCCGTAAACTACGTTCTGCGGAATAAATGCTCGTGATCTACCCTTACAATGATTAACCTCAGCTCCCTTGTCCCAAGAACACCCCCATCGTGCGCGATGGGAGTTGACCGTGAATTTTGCGGCATCCGGCCCACGTCCGCGCTCAATCGTGGGTTCCTTAGGAAAAATAGTTTCAGCCTGAGAACAGGGGTCGCGTTGCTTGCAGCGCTTCTCGCCGGTTCCGTCCAGGCCGCGACCGCGACCGCGAAAGAAGAAGCGGCGGTTCAACTGGGTGCCTTCGAAGTCAGCTCGAAATCGGTAGGTCCGTATCAAGTTTCTGAAGTCACCAGCGGTGGCCGCATTCGAACGGATATTTTCGACTCGACTCAAGGCATCTCCGTCATCACTCGGGAGTTGATGCAAGACATGGGGGCGAGCGATGCCCTCAATGCGCTGCAATTGCTCGCCGGTATTTCGAATAACAGCACCAGTATCGGTGACCGTCTTTCGATTCGCGGCTATCAGGCCGGGATCGGCAGCATCAATGGCTTTTCAGCTCCGTCCAGCCAGATTAAATTGGATCCGGCGATCTTTGAGCGCATCGAATTTGTGCGCGGACCGAATGCGATCCTTTCCCCGGGAG
Organism: Opitutales bacterium; assembly: GCA_038320495.1. Classification (GTDB taxonomy): domain Bacteria; phylum Verrucomicrobiota; class Verrucomicrobiia; order Opitutales; family Opitutaceae; genus ER46. Next base: position 7,694 of record JBBQEG010000151.1, read on the forward strand.
GTCCTCCGGGCGGAACCATCAATATTCTCACGAAAGTGGCGGAGTTCCAGAACTTTGGCCGGCTGAATGTACAGTGGGGCGAATACGACACGAACCGTGGCGATATTGATATTAACCGGACGCTCTCGCAGACCAGTGCGGTTCGTCTCGTGGTTGCCGCCAAGTATCATACGCAAGGCAAGAACCAGGGTGATGCGCGCGGATTGACCGTAATGCCGTCGTTTACTAAACGGATTGGCGGCAACTCCCGCTTGACCTTCGAGTACATTTATTCGTGGGGTCGGGGTTTGAACTTCACAGGGTTCCCGCTGGATCCGTCGGTTACCCCGGACTCCGATATGATCATGCGCAGGGGCATGGATATTTATCAGTCGGCTTATGCGGATGATCCAGACGACAAGAGCGCCCAGAATCGCACCAACACCCATAGTTATCGGGTGTTGTTGACGACGACGGTGTCCGATAATTTCTCGATGCGCTTCGCCGGCCGGATGTGGAATGGTTGGGATTCGAACAATCAGTGGAATCTGACCGGTAACACCGGTGGCGCTATCAATCCGAAAACCGGTTTGTTCACCCCCGGATTCACCTTTAGCGGAGCCCCGAACTTTACTCCGATTCCGGCCACTCCGGTCTCGAACTTCTATTCGGTCAGTCAGTCGCCCTCGAATACGTACTACAATAATTACGAGTTCCAAAATGATTACCTCCTGAAATATGCGATGAAAACTATTGCGATGGAGACCTCGGGAGGCTTCTCGGGAGCGCTCACGCGTGCCCGTAATTGGGGCTATGCGGCGTCGAGTCCACCGGTCGATATCTTCAATATTCCGAGCAAGGCGACCTACACGATTAATAACACTCCTACGTCGAATCGGCTCAACAAAAACCAAAGCGTTCAGGTTTATGTAAATCAAAACATGAAGCTGTTTGAGGGGAAGGTGGTGATCAACGCCGGTGCCGCCCAGAATTGGTATCACGGCGAGGTGGATGATTATCGCAGTAACCTGAGTTATTTCACGCATCCTGCGCCCCTCGTCGCCAACTATGGCGTGGTCTATCACCCCATGCCCGACGTCTCGCTCTACTACGGGCACACCGAGAACGCCTCGCAGATCGTACAGCCAAGGCGCGCAGGCCGGAACAACGAGCTCCAGGACGGCGAGCAGGATGAGGTCGGCTTGCGCTACCGTTTCCTGGGTTCCCGAGCGCTTGCGACGGTGGCTTATTACGACTCAAGCCAATCGAATAACTCCATCCTCAACCCAGCCCTCTTCTCGGTGCCGCCTCCGGTGGTTTCGCCCCCGCCCTTGTTCCTGGATCGCGTGGCGCGAGGCTGGGAGTACGAACTGAATATGGCAGTTTCCGCGAACCTTTCGGTCATCGCGAACTATACAAAATTCCGCAATCGCAGCCCGTACGGCATGCCGTTTCGGGGGGCATCCGAGACTTCGGGTGCAGCCTGGGTTAACTATAAGTTCCTGCAGGGTGACCTCAAGGGCTTGTCGTTGGGTATCGGATACGTCTACGCCGGCAAGCGCCCGGGGGACACGGGTAGTGGTTTCACTGCGGCCAGCACCGAGACCAATTTGATCCGGGTTCATCCAACCTTCTATCTGCCTGTCACGTCGCTGGTGAACGTGTCGGTGGCCTATCGGTTCTCGCCGAAACTTCTCGGCCGGCTCTTCGTCGATAACGTGACGAACGAGACTTATTACCGCGGAGCAATTAACCGAAATGGAGTTTATCCCGGCATTCCCCGCAATGTACGTGTGGCGGCCGAATACAGCTTCTGATTAAGTAACGTCGCGGATTTTCCTCTGACGCGGCGGCGTTGTCGGGTGCGGGGCCGCGCGGCCCTCGCCGGATAGTGCCGCCGCGTTTTATTGTCAGGCGCGATCGTGGCGGGAGGTCGTCCGTGATTGTGCACCGCCAGCTTCTGAAATAAATCGAACGAGGGAAACCGGCTCGAAAACGTACCTTGGGAGTCGGAATTGATTAACCCGCCAGGTGGCGCGGGGCGTTGCCGGAACCGTCCTTCGGGCCTTGGCCGGGTGCGTTGGCTTTGCCCAAGCCATCGTGTACCGGGTTTCCCTTCGAGTTGGGAGTGCCGGTGTTGTTGATTGAGCGACCAAAGCCGTCGCTTTACGGTGAGCCCCCGCCAGGGCCCGCCAAAATTTGAGTTCACCCAATAATACCCCGATGACGGTGAAATATTTCACACAACTACTCCGCTTTCTGGGCCAGGCTCCCCAGATCCGTGCCGATCCCGGTGCAGCGGGCATCGTTGGCATTCACGGGATGGGCGGATCGGCAAGGGGGTGGGGCGCGCGCGACCTTGACGCTGCCATTGCGCTGATTCTGCTCGCCCTGGTTCAATCGACCTTGCACGAGCGATTGGTGCGTCATGACACCGCCGCTTATATTTGGTGGTGCAGATGGAGGACTTTGCGTTGCTCGCGGGCACGGGAGCGCTCTTCGCTTTGCTGGCGACCGTGATGTTCGCGACGCGGCGGCTCGATCCGGGCGAGTCGTTTACCGCCGTGCCGATGGAGGCGGCAACGCGATGAATGCGCGGCCCAAACGGCTGCCGCAACTCTGGTTCGCGCGGATGGGACTGCTGCCGTTTGATGGGGTGGTGCCGGGCGTCGCCGCGTCCAACAGCGCGATTCACAATCGGGAGGTTTCCAAAGGCCAATCGCCGGTCCTTATCCAAACCATGCTTGAACATGACCTTCGTTCCCGAGAAAACGTCCATCCGGTCCGAGAGTGACAAGGTCGAAAACCCGACGGGCCCCGACAATCGCGGACAGTTCACGTTAAAGGGAGAACGTACGTGTTCAAGCGAGATGACGCCGGAGCAAATAAGGAAGATGTCGCCGCAAGAACACTTAGCCGAGCCGCGAGCCTGCGTAAAGAAGGTGGCCGCGACTACGCCCCGAAGTGCTTCCGGCGTCCTGTGCCTGCTGAAAATAGACCCGGGAGCGGCTGAGTTTCGTCCCTCAATGGGTTCACTCCGAAGCGGCCTTCGAGTCACCGAAAAATCGGCGCCAAGCCAGGGCCAGGCCTGTCCAGACAAGCATGACGCCGCCAAGTGAGGCGATGCCCGCCACCAGTTGCCCGGGCCTGCCGAAGGCCTCGCCCGTGTGCAGCAGACGCACCCAGCGCCGGGCTTGCTGGCCGGCGGACTGGTCTCTGAAGACCTCGGTGCGGCGCACGGCGCCGGTTTCTCCGTCCAGCGTAAGCGTGGTGTTGGCAAAGAACGGCCATTGACCGTCGGCCCGCACGACGGCCGTGACGGAATCGCCACCTGCGGCGCCGGCCAGGAGGGGCGGGGAGAAGCGAAAGGTGATCTGCTCCCACTGTGGAATCTGCTCCTCCACCCGTTGGCGCAGCGTGGTGAAAGGGAGCACGCGGCCGCCGGCTGGATTCGGTGTTCGGGCGGTTGCGGGACTGGCGGTGGCGGGACGCGGCGCGCCTCCAGCGGGGGGTGGAGTTTCTCCAGCCAGCCGAAACACCAGGTTGCCCGCCCAGCGGTAGGAAAGGACGACGCCGCTCGCGACCAATACGACGAGGATCGGCAGGGACCAGAATCCGATTACGTTATGCCAGTTCCAGTCGCGGGCGCGACCTCGGGCGCCGCGCACGAACCACAGGGCGGGACGGAGCGCGCGGGAGTTCCACATCCGGGGCCACCACAACACCAACCCGCTGAGGCAGAGGAAAAGAAACAAGAGGTTGCCCGCGGAATTGATTTTTCGTCCCGCGTTGTCCGGCCCGGCCGTAAAATTGAGCCGGATGTGCCATGCCTGCATGGTACGCATGAATGCGCGCATTCCCGGAGCATGACCTTCGCGTAGTTCCCCGGTGTAGGGATTGGCGTTGAGCAGCTTGGTGCCAGGAAGACCAAACGCGACGGCGGCGCGCGGATCTCGCGTAAGGGCGAGGGTCGTGATCCGGGCGTCTGGCTGGGCCGTGTGGACCCGTTGCACCAGGTTTTCGATCGGGATCGGCGAAGGAGCACCGGTCGGAATTTCGACGCGGCGTGCGTCGCGTTCCGCCCAGGCAACGAGATCCTTCTCAAAGGCGAGGGCCGCGCCGGTGAATGACATGATAGCGATGGCGATTCCGGCCGAGATACCAGTGATGAGATGCGTCCAAAAGATTATTTTTCGGATCATGGGGTGATCGCAGTCGGAGCCGCCGTCG
>JBBQEG010000152.1:0-11874 GCA_038320495.1 Opitutales bacterium
GGCGGGTTGCGATCGGTGCTATGGACGGACCTGCTGCAGGCCACGCTGCTGGTGGGCGGAGGGGTCGTGACATTTCTCGTGAGCCTTGCTGCGGTCGGTGGCTGGGCGGGAGTATTGTCCACTTATGATGCGCGTGGGAACAGCCTGTGGTCGGTGGTGCAGCCGTGGGACCATGCGTTTGGCTGGCTGCCGATGGTGACCGGGGCTCTCATTCTTGGAGTGCATGGTCACTGTACGGATCATGATTATGTGCAGCGGGCGCTGGCGGCGCGGAGTCTTTTCCATGCGAAGATGGGGGCGCTGTTTGCGGCGCTGCTCAAAATGCTCGCGTTGTTTATTATCGCGGCTCCGGGCGTCATCGCGGCGAAACTGCTGCCGGAGCTGGCGCATCCCGACCAGGCCTATGTGCGGCTGGTGTCCACCTATGTGCCAGCGGGCCTGACGGGCCTGGTCTTTGCCGGATTGCTGGCGGCGATTCTCGGGACGGTGGCGGCCGGGTTGTCGGCTTCGTCGGCGATGCTGACTTACGATTTCGCCCTGCGCGTGTGGCCGGCGCTTTCCTCGCGACGGCGGGTTCAGTTGGGGCGAGGCCTGATGATCGCGGTCTTGGTGCTGTGTGCGCTGGTGGCGCCGGGCATCCGGCAGTTCCAAGGCGTATTCACCTATTTGGTACAGCTCTGGTCGCTGCTCGCGCCGCCGGTGTTCGTGTGTGTGGTGGCGGGTGTGTTTACCCGGTGGGCGACGTCGCAGGGCGCGACCGCGACCCTGGTGACGGGGACCGTACTGGGCGCGGCGACGTTCTGGACCCTGGGCGTGCCGGCGGTGGTTGAATGGTTTCCCGTTTATCTGCGCAGTCCGTTGAATCTGGGCTTCGTGATTACGCTGGTGTGTACCGCGGTCATGGTCGGCGTCAGTCTGAGTTCCGCTTCCCCGGTGATCCCCGACGAGATTCCGGATCCGGTGGCGTTGCAAGAGATGACGACAGGAGAAAGGCGGGCGTTTCGCGCCGTCGTCACGGGCTTGCTGCTCGGGTGGGTGGTGCTCGTGTTCACGTTTTCCCCGTGGGGAATAGCGGGACCGCTCGCGGCAGTAGCGGGTGGCAAGTAAGGATGAGCAAGGAGCGATGAGCCAGGAGCGGTTAGGTCGTGACGGAGAGTCCGTACGGAACATAGCAGCGGCCCCCGCACCTTCGTTGACTCGCGCCTCGTTTCGCGCCACTGCTTTTTTATGAACGAGCCGAAGCGATCAGATGGCGCTCTGGCCCTTGGGGCGCCGGGGCCGGCCGCATCGGTGCCGGTTGATCCAGGGGATGGGGTTCCTCGGTGTGCCTCGCAAACTCCACTCGATTCCGCCTCCCCACCGGCGGCTGAAGCGGTCTTGTCCGCGGACGAACAAATGGAGCGCTTCGCCCAGGACTTGAAAGAAAACGACTGGGGTCATCAGCCGTGCTGAAACTGAAGAAGCGGGTGTGAGCAAGAGGATCAGATTGGATCTGAATGCCGGGCAGCCGCGACGCACTCCCTGCTACCTGCGCCTCGCTTTCCGCTACCCGCGACTCGCCACTTTCCCTGGCAACAACACTGTCGTCAAACCGAGCAGTGGGAGATAACTACATACCTGAAACACGTATTCGATGCTCGTGAGATCGGCGAGTTTGCCCAATGCGGCCGAGCCGATTCCGGCGATGCCAAAGGCGAAGCCGAAAAACAGACCGGCGATCAGACCGACTCTTCCCGGAACCAGTTCCTGAGCGTAGACAAGAATGGCCGAAAAGGCGGAGGCGAGGATGAGGCCGATCACGACGGACAGCACGGCGGTGGGAATCAGCCCGACGTGAGGGAGAGCGAGGGAGAAGGGGGCGACGCCGAGAATGGAAATCCAGATCACGACCTTGCGTCCGAATCGATCGCCGACCGGCCCGCCGATGATGGTGCCGGCGGCCACGGCGAACAGGAACGCGAAGAGATAGAGTTGGGCGTGCTGGATCGAAACGCCGAAGCGGCTGATGAGATAGAAGGTATAGTAACTCGTGAGGCTCGCGAGGTAGATATATTTAGAGAAGATGAGGACCCCGAGCACGATCACGGCGCGGAGAACTTGCGGGCGGGAAAGTCCGGTCGACGGGACCGGGTGGGGAACGCTCGCTGCCGCGCGTTCCTGGCCGAGGTGACGTTGGTACCAGCCCCCGATGCGGGTCAGCAGGACGATGGCGAGTCCCGCGAGAACGGAGAACCACAGGACATGAGCCTGTCCGCGGGGGACCACAATCAAGGCAGCGGCGAGTGGGCCCAGTGAGCTGCCGAGATTCCCGCCGACCTGAAACAGGGATTGGGCAAAGCCGTGCCGCCCGCCTGAAGCGAGGCGAGCGAGCCGCGAGGCTTCAGGGTGGAAAATCGCGGAGCCCATGCCGATGAGCACGGAAGCAACGAGCAGCCAGGCATAGCTGTTGGCGGCCGCGAGTAAGATAATCCCGATCAGCGTCAGACCCATGCCCCATGGCAAGGAGTAGGGCAAAGGGCGACGGTCGGTGTAGCGCCCCACCAGCGGCTGCAGGACGGAGGCGGTGACTTGGAAACCGAAGGTAATCATCCCGATTTGGGTGAAGCTCAGGTGGTAAGCCGCCTTCAGCAGCGGATACATCGCCGGCAATACCGCTTGGATCGTATCGTTTAAAAGATGGGCGAAGCTCAACGCCATCAGCACCCGCATCGCCGTCGCCCGGATGGGAGCAAGCGGTGGAGACGGTGGCGTGGCGGCACGTGGCATGGCAGGTCAGGTAATGGCGGAGTCGTCCCTCGACCCGCAACTTGTTTGGTGGTTCGAGCGCGACCAAAACCATGTCGCATATGCGACATGGTTTTGGTCGCACCGCCGCCGGCCGGCCGGAGTGGGCGGAATTCGCACCACGTAATCGCGAAAAGGACGATTTCGGATCGACCAGTAGAATGTCGCATATGCGACATTTTACTGGTCGATCCGATTAACCGGGTGCGGATTTCCGGGGGGCGTGGGACTTTTCGGGCAACGTGTAGTTGGCCTCGTGGCCCCGGAGGGTGGTCGCGGGATGGAATGGGCCCCAAGATAATTCGCCGCGGGTTCATGCGCGCTTTCCGTCCTTGTTCTCGTGCCCGGCTTGCGTAAGGTCACCGCGTTTCGCCACGAAGTCTCCAACCGGTTACTCTTTTCCGCTTATGTCTTCCCCTTTGAATCCTTCCCCCGCAGCGAGCGCCACCCGCCGCACTTTTCTCAAGCAAGCGACCACGGTCACCGCGGTTGTCGCGACCGGCCAGATTTTGAAAACACCGGTGTACGGCCAAAACCAGGCCCCCTCTCCCGGTCGCGTGCTGGGTGCGAACGATCGGATGGTCGTCGGGATCATCGGTCTCGAGCGCGGGCGCGCGCACATCAGCGGGCATCTCGCAGTGAAGAACGTCGAGGTCGGCTGCGTGTGCGATGTGGATTCCACCCGGCTCGCCAATGGGAAGAAAATTGTTGAAGGCAAACAGACGGGGCGCGCCGTCAAGGACGTCACCGATTTCCGGCGAATGCTCGAGGACAAGTCCATCGATGCGATCTCGATCGCGACGCCGAACTACTGGCAGGCAATGATGACCGTCATGGGCTGCGAGGCGGGGAAGCACGTCTATGTGGAGAAGCCCGGCAGTCACAATCCCGCCGAGGCGGAAGCTATGGTCGCGGCGGCGCAGAAATACGGCCGTCAGGTCCAGATGGGCAACCAGCGCCGCAGCTATCCGACCATCGTCGAGGGCATCCAGCGGCTGCACGCCGGTGCGATCGGGCGCGTCTTGTACTCACGAACCTGGTACAAAGCGGCGCGGCCGTCGATTGGCCGGAGCAAGGGTTCGCCCGTGCCCCCGACGATCGATTACGCCTTGTGGCAGGGACCCATTCCGGAGCGTCCGTATCAGGATAATCTCGTTCACTACAACTGGCACTGGGTATGGGCGTACGGCGGCGGTGAACTCGCGAATAACGGCATCCATTATTTGGATATTTCGCGTTGGGGCCTCGGCGTGGAGTACCCGAAACGCGTCGCGTTCCTCGGCGGGCGCTATCACTTCACGGATGATCAGGAGACGCCGGACACCGGTTCGGTGGTGTACGATTTCGGTTCGAGTGGCGCTTCCTGGGACTTCAGTTCCTGTAATCCGCGGAAGGGCGAACAGACTCCCGCCATCGCCTTCTACGGCGACAACGGATCGCTCCTGCTCTCGGGTGCCAATGACTACTCGATTCTCGATATGGATGGGAAGGAAGTGGAGAAGAAGGCCGACGGTAAGGGCAGCGACGTGCCGCATTTCCAGAATTTCGCCGACGCCGTCCGCGAGGGTAAGCCGCTGAATTCACCGATCAGTGAGGGGCAAAAGAGCACGATGCTTTGTCATCTGGGCAACATCGCCTATCGCACCGGGCACACCCTCGACATTGACCCGAAGACCGGCCGGATCCTGAACGATTCCACGGCGATGAAATTCTGGTCGCGTCCGTATCGGAAGGGTTGGAGTCTGAAGGTGTGAGGTGCGGCGCCCGGATTGCCGGCCGGATCGAGTCCGTGGTGACACAGGCATTCCTGCCTGTTCTGTTTTGGTTGGACGATCGGCGGGCTCAGCAAAAGCTCCGCCGAACCGGATCTATTAGAGAGATGAACGCATTCCGCAGGTCAGGCCGCATGTCCGGCGGGTATACAAAGCGGCGCTGACTGGATCGAGAAACCCCGGATCTGGCGGACCGGCGCGGATGCAGATCTGAACAGACAGGAAGGTCTGTGTCTCGCGATCGCGCTTGCGCACCGTCGGAAACGGTCTCCTTGATCTTGCGTTTGATGCGATCCACCCCTGATCGAACTAAAATTCTGTTGGCCCTCACAACGTGGCTCGAGGATCCCGCGCGCGAGCGCGTGGTGCGTGTCCTGGAAGGCAAACGTCCCAGCGATGAGCATCCTGCCTTCTTCATGGAGGTTCCTCGGTTAATTGTCGGCCTGGAAGGTCGCGGTACCTTCCTCACGATCGAAAACGATACCGAGGTGTTGCTCGATCTGGCACCGGGTCAGGTCATGTTTCTCGCGCCCTACACGTGGATTTGTCCGTTGCCCCGCGCGCCGTATCGCTCGCTCGGAGTTGTCTTCCGCCCGGACTCGACCCGCCTGACCATTCACGCGCGCAGTGCGATCGCGGCCGATGGGACCATCCCGAGCCGTTACGTGGCCCAGTGGCGCACGCTCGAAACGCTTGGGTCGAAGGGCGACCATCTGCTGCAACTCCTGCGCGAGCCCCCGGCTCCCTTGCTCGGCGAGCGGACGTTTACTCTGTTGATGGAGGTGTTGATGGCGGAAGTGGCCGCGCTGGTGGAACGAGCACCCGAGCACGAACGGTCCAGTCAAACGGTCCTCTGGCAGTCGGTCTGCGACTACTTGTCCGAGCACTGGTCCGACCCGCAATTAAGCCGGAAGGAAACGGCTCGTTTCTTCAACCGCCACCCGAACCACTTCTCGCGCTTCTTCCACGCGCATACCAAACAGAATTTCCGGGTGTATTTAAACGAGATCCGACTCGAGCGGAGTTTGCATTTCCTGCGCGATCTGCGCTATAATGTGACGGACGTCGCCAATCTATGCGGCTTCACGGATGCTCAGTATTTCATCCGATGCTTTCGTCAGCGCTTCGGCTTTACACCCGGTAAATATCGGAATCGGCGGGAGGATTGATTTGTCCGAGCCAGTGCGGGATCTGGCGGGGCCACGCGCGTGGTCCGGGCGGCCGATTGTGATGCTACTTTTTTCTGGTTTTTGTTAGGTTATTCGCCTGTGGACAGACCCGCTTTTTCGATTGGCTTCCATTGCTGACGACTCCGGTCAGCCTCGTCCCAACCCCGACGTCACTCCCGCTTAACCTGCCGCACCTGCGGCTGCATTTCTCCATGTCGCTTCCCACCTTCGTTCCGTGCATCGTATTCTCCGTGGTCCTCGCGGCTTCAAGCACGCCCGCGTTTGCCCAGGCGGCCGGGAGTGCTCCGGCCTCGACCCGGTCCGGCGCACCCGACGCCCGGTCGTTACCGCCGCACCCCGTTAAGAACCCGCAGTCCCGCGTGATGTTGACGGGCGACTGGGTTCCGGCCGATCCGCATCAGATAGACTTTGAGCGCCTGCCGCGATTGCCGGTGCAGCATGCCGTCGTGAGCGATGTGCGGTCGCGGAACGGCGTGAACCAGCATAACTATCTGATCCATCACGACGGACAGTTCTGGGCGATGTGGAGCGATGGGCCGGAGATCGAGGACCGGGTGGGACAAGTCGTGAAGTATGCCACGAGCCCCGATGGCCTGCACTGGTCCGAGCCCAAGTTTATGATGCCCTATCCGCCCAAGTCCGGGCCGGACTCTCCGCATTATAACACGCGTAGTCTCGAAGGGCTTCGCTATATTTCTCGCGGCTTCTGGGTCCGGGAGGGCGAATTGCTCGCCTTGGCTTCCCTCGATGAAGCGGCGGGTTTCTTCGGCCCCAGTCTCGAACTGCGTGCCTTCCGCTGGAACAAGCCCGCGCAGAAATGGGATGACATCGGGGTCGTTCAGGATAACGCGATCAACAACTTTCCTCCCCATAAACTACCGAGTGGCGAATGGGCGATGTCCCGTCGCATGCATGACTATACAACGACTGGCGTGCAGTTTTTGATCGGGGGCGTGACCGCATTGAACAAGTGGGAGTCGGTTCCCGTGGTGCGAGGGGCGGGTGGCGACGTGGCTTTGAAGGCGGAGGAGCCCATCTGGTGGACGCTGCCGGACGGCAATCTCATGGCGTTGTTTCGCGACAACGGTCCCAGCCGGTATCTTTTCCGGGCCTTCTCGACCAATAACGGACGCACCTGGAGCACGCCAGTGCAGACGGATTTTCCGGATGCTCGCTCCAAGCTGCATGGCCTGCGCCTGAAGGATGGTCGCTACGTGCTGGTTTCGAACTCCAACCCCAAGAAGCGCGATCCCATGACCTTGGCCGTGAGCCAGGATGGCATGACGTTTGACCAGCTCTATTATTTGACCGGCGGGCGACACATCGATTATCCGCATGTGATCGAGCACGGTGACTCGCTCTATATTGCGCACTCCGGCGGCAAACGTTCGGTCGAGATCCAGCGCGTGCGCCTGGCCGACTTGAACGCCATGAAGATGCCCCGCTGAGCGGTCTAACGGCGGTCGGCCCGGAGTAATCACACGACCGGAGATACCTCGCCAACGCTACGTTTTTCCATGTCTTGCTAGTTTATTCGTATGCGCTTTTTCGCCGGCTTCGACTTCTGCTTATTAATCCTTCTCTCCGGCCCGGTGTGGCCGGCGAATCCTCCGCTTCTTTTGAACCCCGAAGTATCATGAACCTCATTGACTATCGTTTTGGTCGTCTCCGGACAGCGTGGCTTTATGTTGCCACTTCCGCGCTCGTTTTGCTTTTCGGCGCGTCCGCTCTCCTTGGGCAACCTGCTGGCACTGGGGGCGTCACAGGGCGGGTCGCCAGTGCTCTGACGGGCGCCTATTTACAGGGCGCGGAAGTAACGGTGGGCAATGCCGCCCCGGTGCTCACCAACCGCGACGGCTCCTTTACAGTCTCGGGTGTGCCCGCGGGACCTGCCACCGTGCGAGTATACTATACCGGACTCGATACGGGATCGACGACGGTGAACGTCGCCGCCGGGCAGACGGTGATGGCAAACGTTACGCTGGAATCGAAGGTTCAGCAGCTCGATGCGTTCACCGTTTCGGCTGATCGCGAGGGCGAGGCGGCCTCGATCACCCGTCAGCGTTTCGCTCCGAACGTCATGAACGTGGTTTCAACCGATGCGTTCGGGAGCGTGGCCGATGGTAATATCGGCAACCTGATGGTGCGCCTTCCCGGAGTGGCCGGTGAGTTCGAGAATGGGGAAGTGGTCGGGATCAAGATTCGCGGCACACCGGTGGAGTTCAGCTCGCTGAACGTTGACGGCGTGCGTTCCACGGGTGCGTTTTCTGGTTTCAATACGCAGGGCGATCGCGGAGCGCAGAGCGATCAGATCCCGGCGGAATTCATCAAGGAGATTCAGGTTACCAAGGCGCCGACGCCGGAGATGGCGGCGGACTCTATTGGCGGCTCGACGAACCTCGTTACGAAGTCGGCCTTGGATTTTAAGGAAAACATCCTGACCTACCGGATTGGCGCGAATTATAATACGCATCGAGATGACTTGAAGAACTTCACCCCGAATGCCGCAATGAGCTGGCTCACCCGGATCGGAATGAATCGGGATATCGGGATGGCTCTTTCCCTCAGTTATACCGATACCGAGGCGCCACGTGATCGCGTCCAGACCCAGCGGGTCGAACCGGACGGGCGTGCCACCCAAGCTCGTACGCTCACGAATGTCAATCAACGCATCCGGGGCGGAGCCGGCCTGAAGTTCGACTATCGGGTGGGCGAACGCACGAACGTGTATGCGAAATTCCAGCACAACTACTATTTCTTTGATAGTAACCGGCTCGTTTATGCCGCTTCTGACAGTGCGACCCGTCGGGTGGCGGATTACAATGTGGTGAGTCGGGCTCAGATCGAGGCCGGCGTGCAACCGCGCACGACGACGAATCAGACGGCGAGCGTTGCACCGGGATATACCGCGAGCTTCACGGAAATGCTGAATGCGAATTGGTCTTTCGATGGAGATAATAACGAAAAAACCGGACGGCAGTATCTGGCTGACGTCGGCGGAACGACCACGCTCAATGGCGATCAGGAGATCACCTATCAGGCTTCGTACGCGCCATCGACGTTCAAAAGCAACTTGCGGACGTTCCTGATGACTTTTCAGCCGCGGATCGGAATGTCAGTGGATACGACGGCGAGCCGTTCGCGTCCGGTGTTTCGTCAGACTTATGGCCCAAGTATTCTTTACGGGCAGACGGACTTTAACTTATACCGGGCTCGGATGCAGCAGCAGCCGGAAACAGGCGAGGAGGAGGTGATTAACCTGAAAGGCGACTATCTTAAACGCATCCGGAGCGATCGGTTCACAGCGGAGCTGAAGTCGGGCGTAACCTGGCGCCAGCAGTATCGGAATCTGACGGTAGGGCGCCCAAACTGGGACTACACCGGAGCCGATGGAGTCGCGGGCACCGGGGACGATAATCTCGGCCAGCTCATGCGTCCCGCGCCAGCGTATACCGTTTTTAACAGCGTTGGATTGTGGCCTCAGCTTCCGGCGGTGGATTTTCCGAAAGCGTGGGCGCTGTTTAACACGCGGCCCGAGGTCTTCCGTCCAATGGGGACCTCCACCACGGATGCACCCAACTACAGTGAGATCACGGAGGACGTATATGCCGCGTATATTCAGGGAAGCACCCAGGTCGGAAAACTTAATGTGCTTGGCGGGGTGCGATTTGAACGCACCGATATCAATGCCCTGGGGCGCTTCTCGGACCCGCGAAATCCGACGGTGGCACAGACCACGCGGACCAGCGCGTACGATGACTATTTCCCGAGCTTGCATTTCCGTTATGACATCACGCGTCAGTTGATCGCGCGGGCGAGTTACTCCACCGGAGCAGCGCGTCCGAACATGTCGGACCTCTATCCCACCACGACGGTGAGCTACAGCACCACGACGGGGTTGGGAACTGTGACGCAGGCGAATCTGGGGCTAAAACCGCAGACATCCGAGAACTACGACCTGTCCCTTGAGTATTATTTTGAGCCCGCGGGTCTTTTCTCGATAGGGGCCTTCCGCAAGGACATTAAAGACTTCCTCTCGCGAACCACGGATGAGATCGACGCGGGGCAGAACAATGGCTTTGGCGGCGACTTTGCGGGTTTTGATCTCAATACGACGACCAATCAGGGAGAGGCGAAGATTGAGGGTTACGAGTTCAACTATAATCAGCGCTTCACGATGTTACCGAAGCCGCTGAACGGATTGGGCGTGTTCGGGAACTACACCTATTTGACCACGGCGGGAACGTATCGTGAAGGTGCATCGGAGCTCGCCAAGTTCGTACCCCGCACGGCCAACGTGGGAGCATCATTCCGCTGGCGCAAACTCGAGACCCGGATCGCGTGGCGCTATACCGGTGACTATCTGGTTTCGTACAACGCGAACGTGAATGCACAGAATCGGTTCCGTCCCGTTGAGACGATTGATATCAATCTATCGTATCAGTTTTCACCCCGATTCGGCGTGTATTTCGACGTGATCAATTTGAAGAACAAATGGCCCGAAAATTACACCGGATTCGATCAGGGACGAATTACCTTCAGCGATAGTTACGGTACCCGCTACAACATGGGTATTTCGGGGCGCTTCTGATCGTGCCGCTAACCAGGTGTTAACGTGGAGAGCGGGGACGCGGTGGCGGGAAGGCATTGCGGCCCGCGCCGCCCGGTTTTATTCTCGTGGTATGACCGGAACCCGCATTCTCAAATTGCCCGCCATTAATCAACTCAGTCGCGGTTTCGTTCCGCTGTTGTTACTGCCCCTGGTGTGCAGCGTCACCATGCTTTCCGCCCAGTCCAGCCATGTGGTGCAACCCAAGGCGACGACTGATCATGCGCAGTTCACGACCCGCTCGCTCGTGTTGCCCGATGGCGCGTTGCTGGCGTACTACATGAAACCGGGCAGCGGGCCAACGCTGGTGTTGATCCCCGAAACCCACGGTGACCGGACGCAGTTCTATGAGCCTGGTTTTTTGCAGAACCTCTCAAGGGATCTGCAGTTGGTGGTTATCGAGTCGCGTGGACAGGGGCGGAGTTGGCCGCCGCCCACACCTGCGCAAGCCTCGATCGAGCAGTATGCGAGTGACGTCCTCGCGGTGGTCCGGGAGCTCGTCGGTTCTCCGTGGTATGTCGCGGGTCACAGCCTCGGTGGGATGATAGCGCTGGAGATCGCAGGACGGCGTCCCGCCGGACTGCGGGGCGTGATCGCTTTGGAAGGTTGGGTGCATCACACCGTGCAACGAAACGCGTTTCCGCCGCGTCGTGCCCGTACGGATACGGAACAAGCCGAGGCGCGGCGGCAGCGGGAGGAGCGTTATCGGACCCAGCGGTGGACGCCGGATGAGGTGGCCTCGCTGACCCGCATGTGGACGTCGTGGAGTTCGGGTGAACGTATCGTACGAGCAACCGGCTATCCGGTGTTGAGTGTCTGGGGCGATCGAGGACACGAGCCGCGGCCGACCCGGGAACAGTTGTTACTTCCGACGAAACCTTCCGTGGAAGTGTATTGGGCAAAAGGGGCTGATCATTACGTCACCGATGCGCCCTATGCGGCCGATGTGGCGGGTGCGATTGCGCGCTTCATTGCGCGGGTGGAAGAAGAAGCGATGGTGCCGCCTGTAACGACGGTATCGCACGATGTCGTTTTCCGGGAGGAAGGGCGTTATGGAGGCTGGCCGGCGAATCACGGGGCCTGGTCCTGGGGCGACGAGCTTGCCGTGGGTTTCTCCGCCGGCTGGCATCAAACGCAGGATGTGACCCGTCATCAGATTGATCGCAGTCGTCCGGCTGAGCCGGCCTTGGCTCGCAGCACGAATGGCGGACGAGCGTGGACGATTGAACGCCCCGCGGGCTTACTTCCCAATGAGCATTCGGTGGCGGCCTGCACGCCGTTGAACGTTCCGATGGAATTCACGCGACCCGGCTTCGCGCTGACCCTGCGGTACCATAATGGCGTTTCGTTCTTTTACTACTCTTACGATCGTGTACAAACGTGGCGTGGGCCGCATCGTTTGCCGGACTTTGGCACGCCGGGCGTGCAGGCGAGAACAGATTATCTCGTACACGGGCCGCGGGAGGCGACGGTCTTTCTCACGGCGTTCAAGACGGACGGGAAAGAAGGGCGGCCGTTC
>JBBQEG010000153.1:0-11788 GCA_038320495.1 Opitutales bacterium
TCGATTCCGAGACGACGTCGCTGGATTCGCCCCGACCCGGGCGCAGCGAGGTTCCAGGAAAGCGTGAGCGGGACAGCGCGGGTCCAACGGCCACGCCTACCGGGATTATTGGGCGGGGAGCTTCCAATACTGGTTATCCACCCGCACCGTTTTCATGAGTTCCGCGGCGCGTGCGACCAACTTGGGATTCGCGGCGGCCACGTCGGTCTTTTCGGCGGGATCCGTCACCAGATCGAAGAGCTGAATGGGAGCGGCGGGGCTCTTCAGGCGCAGCGCCTTCCAACGTCCGTCGAGTAAAAGCGCCTGACTGACACCCTGTTCATAGAATTCCCAATAAAGATAGTCGTGCGTGGTCTGCCGGCCACGACCCAGCAGCGTTGGTACCATTGTGATACTATCGAGCTTGCCCGGCGGCTTGGTGCCCGCGAGTTCCGCAAAGGTCGTCATCATGTCGCCGAAGTACGACACGTGATCCGAAACCGCGCCTGCCTTGATTTTTCCGGGCCAGCGCGCGATGAACGGTACGCGAATGCCGCCATCCGTCAGCGAGCGTTTCAAGCCCGAGTACGGACCGGACACATTGAAGAAGGCCGGATCATAATCCGGTCCACCTTCCCGATGAGGTCCATTGTCACTGGTGAACATCACGAGGGTGCGTTCATCCAAGCCAAGCTTCTTCACCTGGTCCAGCAACGCGCCGATATCGCGGTCCATTCGGGTGATCATAGCCGCGTGCGCCTTTGTGGCGTGATTCCAAGGCTTGTTGGCATAGGGCCCAAGGTCGGGCACTTCGTTGCCATCGCCCAGCACGCGGCTCCGCTCGTTGTTCGCGTGCGGAGTGGTGAGCGAATAAAAAAGGAAGAACGGCCGATCCTGATTGCGCGCTATAAACTCGCGCGCATCCGTCGCAAACAGGTCGCCCGCGTAGGCCACGCGATTGGTGGAATAGCCCACGCCTTCCACATTGCCCACTGGCGTCAGGTCGTTCGGAAGCGTCACTTTCTCGCCGTTTCGCCAAAGAAAACTCGGGTAGTGGTTGTGCGCGTGAGTCTGGTTGAGGAACCCGTAGTAGTAATCGAAGCCCTGCTTCCGCGGCTCGCCCGCCATGTTAACCTCTCCCAGACCCCACTTGCCGATCAGTCCCGTCGCGTAGCCAGCCTGCTGGAGAACCCGTGCGACGGTAACGTCTTTCGCACTCAACGATTGGGCCTCGAGACCCAGAGCGCCCGCGTTGCCGCGCACCGTGGTGCGGCCGAGATGCTGACCCGTCATCAGGACGCTTCGCGCCGGCGCACAAACAGTACTGCCCGCATAGAACTGGGTGAAACGCATGCCTTCGCGTGCCATGCGATCCAGATGCGGCGTCTCAATCACTTTTTGACCATAGGAGCCGAGCTCACCATAGCCGAGGTCATCGGCCAGGATAAAAATGATATTGGGCCGGGTCGCAGGCTGCGCGAATCCGGTTGCAACAATACCCGCCAGTGCGGCGGCAAGGAGAAGGAGTCTGGGGGTTTTCATCAGAGGTAGGGAAGCCAAAGCCATCGCCGCTCTGCTGACGAATCAATCTGCAGTTAATACGAAAACTTCCGCCCCCTCCCGTTTGGGGTGCAGCTTGACCCGCCGAGTTCATGCGGTCTCGTTGAGCAACTCACTGCGCCTGATGATCTCTTCTCTTTTTCTTTTGTTCGGCCTCGGACTGCTTTACATCGGTGCTCAAGTTTTGATCAAAGGCGGCGTAGGGCTGGCATTTCGCTTCGGACTCAGCGCCCTTGTCGTCGGACTCACCGTGATCGCTTACGGAACGAGCAGCCCGGAGATGGTCGTCAGTATCAAAGCCTCCCTCGACGGCACAGGCGCGCTTGCCGTGGGTAACGTGATCGGCTCCAATATTTGCAACATCGGCCTGATCCTCGGGCTCTGCGCCCTGGTGTCCCCGCTTACCGCCACCGCCCAGGTGATCCGCCGGGAAATTCCGATTCTAATCGGCGTATCGGTGCTGCTGGTAATCGTACTCTGGGATGGCAGCTTGGGGCGGATCGATGGCGTAGTGCTGCTCGCGGGGCTCCTCATCTATACTTGGCTCACCCTGCGCCAGGCCCGGACCGAAACCAGCACGGAGGCGGGTCAGGAGTACGATCAAGACTTCCATCGCGGGCAACCGTCGCTCGGCCGCTCGATCACCCTCGTGCTGATCGGGTTCGCCGGATTGATTGCCGGCTCCCACCTGTTCGTCACCGGAGCCGTCGATCTTGCGAAAACATGGGGAGCCTCCGACGCCGTGATCGGCCTGACGGTCGTGGCGTTTGGAACCAGTCTGCCGGAATTAGCCACCTCGCTCGTCGCCGCAATTCGACGCCACGGCGATGTGGCGATCGGCAGTATCGTCGGATCCAACATCTTCAACGTGCTCGGAATTCTTAGCGTCGCCGCGCTGCTGCAGCCCATCGACACGAGTGAAATCAGCCGGTTGGATTTGGGCGTGATGCTCGTCACCGCCGTCGCCCTGCTGCCCCTGGCGCACTCCGGCGGGCGCATCAACCGGATCGAGGGCGCCGCCTTGCTGTCTGTTTATATCGGATACACCGCCTGGCTCATGTCGCAGGTCGGCAGTTGAAACCGGCGGTTGAAATCCCAGCTCCGAGATTGCAGTTCAGCTGGGTTTTCGAAATCGAACTTCACCGCACTTGCCGCGGGCAGACGGGCGTGAATGATCGGTGGCACTCCCCTTGAAAATGCCGATGCACGAATCGCTCCGCCTTCGCGCCGTGCAGGCGCCGATCATTCCTGTCATTGCCGAGTTGATACGGCAGTGCCCCGGCACGATTTCCCTGGGCCAAGGTGTCGTCAGCTACGCTCCGCCTCCGGCCGCGGCCGCGCAGGTCGAGCGCTTTCTCGCCGACCCGGCGAATCACAAGTATCAATCCGTCGCGGGTGTGCCGGAACTGCTGGATCTCGTCACGCGCAAGCTGGAGGAGGAAAACGGGATTCAGCTCGCGGCGGATAATCGCGTGATGATCACGGCCGGAGGCAATCAGGCGTTTATGAATCTCGTCCTGTCGATCGCCGATCCCGGCGACGAGTTCATCCTGCCAACACCGTATTATTTCAACCACGAGATGGCGGTCACGATGGCAAATTGCCGGCCCGTTTTGGTGCCGACCGATGCGAACTATCAGCTCGACGTCGACGCCCTCCGCGATGCCATCACGCCGCGGACGCGAGCGATAATCACGGTTTCACCGAATAACCCCACCGGAGCGGTGTATCCGCCGGCAGTGCTGCGGGACGTGAACCGGTTATGTGCCGAACGCGGAATCTTTCACGTCAGTGATGAGGCGTATGAACACTTCACCTACGAGGGCGCGACTCATTTCTCAGCGGCATCCCTCCCGAATAGCGCGACGCATACCCTCTCGCTCTATTCCATGTCGAAGGCCTACGGTTTTGCGAGCTGGCGGATTGGCTGGATGGTCTTCCCCTCCCAGCTCGAAGCGGCGATGCGCAAAGCTCAGGACACGCTGCTCATTTGCCCGCCCGTCATCTCACAATACGGAGCGATCGGCGCCCTTCGGACCGGCACCGCATTTGTACACGAACGACGGCGCGAAATCACTGAGGTACGAGCGATGGTGCGCCGCGAACTTGCGGTCCTGGTGTCCGAAGGAATCGCTGACGTACCGAACACCCAAGGCGCCTTTTATTTTCTGCTGCGGGTGCACACCACTCGTCCCGCGCTGGAGCTGGCGGAGCGACTGATTCGTGAACACGGGGTCGCCGTGATTCCCGGCAATGCGTTTGGCCTTCATGACTCTTGTACGCTTCGAGTCGCCTACGGAGCGTTGGAGAAAGAGACCGCCACCACTGGAATCGGACGGCTGATTCGCGGTCTGCGGACGCTTGTCCGAGAAAAGCCCGTTCCGAGCGCATAGCGCTCGGTTCGTCGAAATTCCGGCCCGGGGGTTGACGGGGAGCGCGCTTCCGATCCACCCGCTGCGCCACGAGCAACCTCGGGTTCCCTTGCGTTCAGACCATCACGTATCGTCAGGTCGGATACTCCCAACCCTTTCGATACGGCCGGCGCAGCAGTTTGTTCGCGGCCTCATCGCCCACGACGCGTTCCTTGGCGGCGTCCCACTCGAGACTGCGACCGAGTTTATAACTCATCATGCCGAGCATGGAACAGTTGCTTGAGAGATGACCGTCCTCGATATCAGAGATGGGCCGCGCGCCGGTTTTGATACAGTGGAGAAAATCAGTCCAGAGCTCGGTGATATTCTGGCCGTCGGGCTCATTCAATTTTGGCTCTTCATGCAGCACCGGATCGGATGCGTTCACCGGATAAAAGGTCCAACCGCGCCGCCAGCCGAGGTGGAAGGTCCCCTTGGTGCCATAAAAATAGCAGCCCGCATGTTCGCCTTTCTCCGCGTTGTGACCCGCAAACTGACGCGACTCCCAGGCGACCGTGAAATTATCGAACGCGTAGTGTGCCACCTGGTGATCGGGCGCGTCGCTGGTTTGTTCGTTCGGCGTGAGCACGGGCGCGCCCTTGATCGGACGCCCGCCGGTGGAGAATACCCGCTTGGGGGCTTTCTCGCCGGTGATCCAGAGGATCTGGTCAAACCAGTGAATACCCCAATCGCCAAGCGTACCGTTGGCGTAGTCGAGGTACTGCCGGTGGCCGCGCGGATGGATTCCGCGCGACCCGGGTCCCTGGTCAGGAAAGCGCGGATCACCGCCGTTAAACGGGCGGAGTGGCGCCGGACCGCACCACATATCCCAGTCGAGCTCCCGCGGCACCGGTTGCGTGGGCAGGGGCGTTTCAGGACCGGTACCACCGGTGTTCACAAAACACCGGATCATTCCCACCGGACCAATTTTACCGGAGCGGATAAACTCACGGGCGCTGATCGTATGCGGTGAGGCGCGGCGGTGGGTGCCGACCTGCACGACACGGTTGTGGGCACGTGCGGCTTTGAGCATGGCCTGGCTTTCGCCGATGGTATGCGCGGTGGGCTTTTCCACATAGACATGCGCGCCGGCTTTGACGGCGGCAATGGTGGGTAACGCGTGCCAATGATCCGGGGTCGCGACGATCACAATGTCCGGCTTCTCCTTCGCGAGCATCTCGCGGTAATCGCGATAGCGGCGCGGCTGTTCGCCACTGAGTTTCGTGACCCGGTCCACGGTCGTTTCGATCTGGCGCTGATCAACATCACACACGCCGACGATCTCGCATTCGCCACTCGCCATGCCGACCCCGAGTATGTTGCCGCCCCACCAACCGGCGCCGACGAGGGCGGTGCGATACTTGCGACCCGCTTTATTGGCCGCTTGAATGTTAATGCTCGCGAGGGTTCCGGCCGCGAGCGTGCCTTGAAGGAAGGAGCGTCGATTCA
This sequence comes from Opitutales bacterium, assembly GCA_038320495.1. Taxonomy (GTDB): domain Bacteria; phylum Verrucomicrobiota; class Verrucomicrobiia; order Opitutales; family Opitutaceae; genus ER46. Next base: position 5,400 of record JBBQEG010000153.1, read on the forward strand.
TGGGGTGGCGAAAGGATGCGCAGATTTGCGTCCGCAATACAATCCGGCCGTGAAGTTAATCGCTCGCTGGGCCTCCCCTCGCCGACTCAGGCTGCCAATGGCTCTTTCTTCAGGGCGCGCCCTCCTACCATTTCGCGCAACGCTCCCCACGCCTTGTTTAAACCGGCCGGACAGACTCCTCGTCCCAAGTCATAAATGCGGGCCACCTGTTCCTCATGGCCATGATAGCGGGGCGGCAATGAGAAGATTGTCCGATCATCGGCGTCGACCAGATCCGAGAAAAACGCCCCATCGCCCACGGCCAGCGTTTGCTGATCCAGTTCGATGTGCGCCACCCGTGATTCCATGAACAGCCATGGACGATAATGGAATTCGAGACCGCCGTCTTCACGATGCACGAGTTGGCCAAACGTCCGCACCGGCACCGTGGTGAACGCCGGTCCGGCAAACATCTTGTTGGCATTCTCAAGTGGTGCATAACGCCGGCGACGACGGGTCACAAAATCCCAGGAGAAAATCGCGCCGAAAACCGTCAGCCGGAACGCCCAGCCCGCCACAAAATAAGCCACGATGATGACGACCACCGACAAGGCCGCACCAATCATCGGATTGATCGTGGCGGAAAGGGTCACGAGCCCGAGCAATCCTGCCCGTGCGGCTTTGAGCGCACCATCGATGGCGCCCCACGGACTCAGGAGGATCAGAACGTTGATGGCATGGGAGGCGAGCCAGACGAGGGCGAATACCGCGATACCAAACGGGACTGTCAGCAAATTCAACAACCAGGTGAGATCGATCGCTCCGAGATGAATCGTGGCGAGACCGCTGGACGCAATAAACGGCGTGACGGCCACGGTGGCCTTTGCTCCGCCGTCCTCGAAAATCATTTTCGTCATCGCCCCCATCGCGAACGGGATGACCGCACCGGCGGCGATCAGCCCGCTGAACTTGTTTTCAATCGTCTCAAGGATATCGAGGGGCTTCTTCATCCCCGTGGGCACGGCTGCACCAAACGCATCCTTGAGCGCACACGCACCGACGATCAGCAACGCCGGCAACCAGAAGCTCGGCTGGGCGAACCACGGGAGCTTCTCGCGCTCGACGCCATCCCCGGCGCTCACCCATTTGTATGCGCCATAGGCGCCAGTGCCCAGCAGAGGGGAAATGGCGATGCCGGTAATCGTGGAAATTGCCGAGGCGATCGGCGCCACTGGCGAGCGATCTTCCCGGCTTGCCGAGGTCGTTGTTGCCGCCGCCATGGCAAACGGAACCACGATGGCCAACGCTATCACGAGCAGCAACGTCCATGGCGCGAGTCGTTTCATGCGCGGTACCGTATGCATGTGTGCCGCCGTGAAAAGTGCGAACCTTCGGAAAATGCAATCGGCTGAATGCAACCCGGATGCATTTCGACGCTAATTGCCGGTTGTTATCCATCTGCAAAACAAGTCGCTTAGCCCCGATTTCTGTATTAATTACTCATTGCAGCCGGACCAGATTCACTTACCTTCGCCGCAACCCCGCCGCCGGTTGTTTCCCGTGCACTCGGCGTTATTTTCGTCCCTCTCAATTCCGGTGTGCAGATTTCAGGCTGCGCCATCTCGCTTCTCCATTCCCCGCACAATCTCCCGCATCCATCCGGCCCACTCAAAGCAGACGCCGATTCACCGCCGAGCGGCGCCGATGAACCGGAACAGCTGAACCATCGGGCGTTCGGACTTCATCTTTCGGTTCAACGTTCCTGACCCAATGCTCGCCCGCGAGGCCTCAGACAACCCGCCTCCCCCATGTCCGGAGGCACCCAGCGGACGCGCTCTGCGTCGGTCTTACACCGCGCTTCTGAATCCAAGACTACTCTTCATGGCGGTGGTGGCGATCGTCTCGATCGTGCCAGCGGGATACGTGCTGAGCCGCGCGGTCGAGGCGAGCGCCAATATTGTTTATTGGGACGAATTCGATACCGCACTTTCACTCGTGCTGCGGCTTCAAGACGGGGTGACGCCAACGGCCTTTTTCAAGGAACTGTTCGCGATGAACAATGAGCACCGCATGGTGACCAGCCGCTTATTATTCGCCGCGAGTTATGCCCTGACCGGGACGGTGAATTTCACGTTCATCAGCTTGATGGGAAATGCCTCGCTCGTGGCGCTGGTCGCGCTGCTGATTGCCAGTGCCGGGACGCCGTTGCGCGGACTGCGCATGGGCGTGCTGCTGGGATTTCTCCTGTTCCAATTGGAACACTACGAAAATTTTCTCTGGTCGGGCTCCTCCATCGATCATTTTCAAGTCGTCCTGTTGGCTGGAGCCGCCGTTGTTGCCGTCGCTCACGGGACCCGTGGCAGTGCCATGTGGGGCGGGTTCTTCGCGATCCTCGCGACCTTCACCCTGGCCCACGGACTCGTCACTTGGCTGATCGGGGCTTTGATGTTAGCCGAGCGGCGCCGGTGGGCCGACCTCATGGGCTGGGGCGGACTGGCCGGGCTGACGATGCTCGGTTTTCTAAGCGGTTTCGCGCAAAATGGCGCCCACCGGTTCGTGGAAATCTCCGTCGGGGGCATCATCGATATTGCGATATACTGGGTCACCCTACTCGGCGCGGTGCCGGCCTTGGGCAATACCTGCGTCGCGCCGGCTCTAGGCTTGGTCTTGGTTTCAGCTCTAACGTTACTGGGGAAGTGCGGGGCGTTGCGCCGGGAGCCCATCGCATTTTCGCTCGCGCTGTTTGCAGTATTTGCCCTCGGATTGATTGCGGTCGGACGCGCCGCCGAGTCAGACGGAGTCGTCTTCTCGCGTTATATGGTGCTGAGCGCGACCGCTTGGGCAATGATGGGATTCATTCTTCTAGAGCGCTACACGCCCCCTAGCCGGCCCCTTCAAACGCTCGGAGGCGTGGTGATCGCCCTCGCGGGTTTTAATGTGACCGCTAACCACACCTTTGATGCCCAAGCTGAAAGTTGGGTGGAGTGCCGCGATCTCGCCGTCGTCCACTTCAAACAAAACGGCGTCGACGGACGCGGTCCGTTTTCACTTCATCCGGTGCCGGCACACTCCACCGCCTTGCTGAGTGCCGCCGAATCTCGCGGCGTTTATCGCATGCCGGCCATCTGTGTTCCGCGCTCTTTTCCTCACGCCCGGCCGACCGGCCAGATCGTTTATTACGTGGAAGAGATCACCGTAGATTCCCACTCCGCCTTCGTCGCAGGCTGGGCCGCAATTCCCGGGAAAAAATCGGAACGGCGGAGTATCCACCTCGTGTTAAGATCGGAAACGGAAACGCATATCTACACGACGGTAACGAGCCGTCGCCCGGACGTGGCAATCGCTCTCAAACAGCCTTCGGCGGAGCAGTCCGGATTTAGGTTCGCAGTGAGACGCGACCGGCTTCCCACCGGTAATTTCCAACTGGGCATCCTAATCGAGGACGACGAAGGCGCCGATTTCATCATGACAGCGCATCGCATGGAGCTCACTGGAGAAGGCAAGGGCTTGCTTGCCACCGGCGATTGAGCGGCCCGAGCATGCATGCGTGTTGACCAAGGCAGACGTCCAGCGCCTCCGCTCCCTCCGCGACAAAAAACATCGCGAGACTTTGGGCCTGTTCGTGATCGAGGGCGAAAAGGTCGTCGCTGAACTCCTGGCCGCCCAATTCCCCCTAGTCGAGATTTACGCCACGCCCGCCTGGATCGCACCGACCTCGCCCCGGTCCGCCTCCAACCCACAGCCCCTCCAGATTTCGGCGGAAGAGATGGCGCGGGCGAGTCATTATCCGACCCCTTCGCCTGTGCTCGCGGTGGGACGGATCAAACGCCTCCGTCTGACGTCCGGAACTCTCGGCCACGGCCTCACACTCATGCTCGATGGCGTGCAGGACGCGGGCAACGTCGGGACCTTGTTGCGGATCGCCGACTGGTTTGCCTTTGATCGAGTCGTACTCTCGCCGGACTGCGCGGATATCTTCAACCAGAAGGTGATCAATTCGAGCATGGGATCGTTCGCGCGCGCCCGGGTTTTCACGGGCGAACTCGCTCCGGCCCTCCGCGAACTCCGCAGCGCGGCTCCTCAGGTCCCAATTCTAGGCTGTGATCTCGAAGGCGAGGACGTGCACACTCTTCCGGCACTGCCTGATGCCGTCATCATCGTCGGCAGCGAAGGTCGAGGCATCTCGCCGGCCGTCGCGCCCTGCGTGACCCAACGCGTCACAATTCCGCGATTCGGCCAGGCGGAATCTTTAAATGCCGCCGTCGCCGCTGCGATCGTCTGCGACAATCTTCGTCGCGCGTTGTCTCTTCGTTGATCCGCCACTGAAAGGCGCCGCTGCCAACCCTTCGGTCGAGACTAACCGAGCGCAGCGGTAGCCACCTCGCCCTAACGCCTTTTAAACCGTTTCCTGCCCGCTGCGTCTTGCCTCGTTCCGAGCGCCACTCCAAATTCTAAAAACCCTCATGAAACGCCGTCCTCCCGCCCTTCGCGCCGCATTGATCTCCGCGGCCGTTTTCATCCTCCCCTACGCCGGCGCCGCTGACTCCCCGGACGACGAACAGCCCGTAACCCAAGGCAAAATCAAGGACATGGGATCTCGCACCGCCGCGCCGGAGATCGCCCCCGCTTCCGACGAAGCCGCTCAGGCGTTGAACCGCATGAAAGTGCCGGACGGTCTGGAAATAAAGCTTTGGGCCGCCGAACCGATGCTGGCGAATCCAGTGGCATTCAACTTCGACGAGAAGGGCCGGATCTTCGTGGCGGAAACCTATCGCTACCGCAGCAGCGTGCTCGATATCCGCGATTACATGTGGGTCCTCGAAGACGACCTCGCGTCACGCACGATCGAGGATCGCACGAAGATGGTCCGCAACCGCTTCGGCGTCGACGGCGAGAAGGAGCTCTCGATCGAGGGCGAGATCGTACGTTTACTGGAAGACACCAATGGTGACGGTGTCGCCGACAAGAGCTCCGTCTACGCAGATGGTTTCAACCACGCACTCGACGGCATCGCCTCCGGCATCCTCGCGCGCCGCGGCAAGGTTTGGTTCACGAATATCCCCAGCGTCTGGCAATTCACGGGCGAACAGAAGGCCGAGACCCGCACGGAAATTAGCCGCGGTTACGGAGTCCGTTTCAATTTCACCGGACACGATCTGCACGGCCTCGTCTGGGGTCCGGATGGCAAGATTTACTTCAGCAACGGCGACCGCGGAGCAACCGTGAAAACGCAGGAAGGCACCACGATCAGCGTGCCCGATCAGGGAGCGGTGTTCCGCTGCAATCCCGACGGCTCGCAAATGGAACTCTTCGCCTGGGGACTGCGCAATCCACAGTCGCTCGCGTTTAATGAATTTGGCGACCTTCTCACCGGGGATAACGACTGCGACAACGGCGACGAAGAGCGCCTCGTCCACCTCGTCGATAGTAGCGACAGCGGTTGGCGGATTGGCTACCAATTCGCCCCGCTCGAACGCGCTGGCCCGTGGAATTCGGAGCGACTCTGGCACCAGCGCCACGCGGGCCAGCCCTCGTACCTCCTGCCGCCGATCGCAAACATCGAGGACGGCCCCTCCGGCATCGATTATTATCCCGGCACCGGCCTCAACCCGTCTTATCGCGGAAGTATTTTCGTCACCCACTTCAAGGGCGCGATCGCCCGCAGCGGGATCTACACGTATAGCGTCAAACCCAAGGGTGCATCCTATGAAATCGCCGATGCGAAGCCCTTTCTGACGTCAGCGCTGCCGACCGACGTGAAATTCGGCCCCGATGGCCGTCTCTATATCTCCGATTGGGCGGACGGCTGGCCCAAGTCGAAACGCGGTCGTATCTATACAATCTCCGATCCGAAACACGCCAGCGATCCGTCCATCGCGCAAACCAAGGCCCTCATTGGCGGCGATTGGAGCAAACGTTCCGCCAACGAACTCGCCGGGCTGCTCGCCCACGCCGATTGGCGAGTACGCCTTGAAGCGCAGTACACGCTCGTGGAGCGCGGAAATCCCAGCATCGCGGTTCTGGCGAAAGTGGCCACCACGACCACAAGCCATGAATTCGCCCGGCGCCACGCGATTTGGGGCCTCGGCCAACTCGCCGAAAAGGCACCCGCCGCCCTCGCTCCACTGCGCACCCTCCTTCGCGACCGAGACTCGGAGGTCCGCGCTCAAGCGATTAAGGTCCTCGGCGAGCGCCGCTCGGCCAGCGATGCCGCGGCGTTGATCGCCGCCCTCCAGGATGAAAATAACCGGGTGAGGTTTTTTGCCGCGCAAAGCCTCGGCAAACTCAAGCACGGCGCCGCCGCACCCGCTCTCCTCGCGGCCCTCGGGGCCAACAACGATGAGGACCATTTCTTGCGTCACGCCCTCGTAATGGGCCTCGTCGGCGGCAACAATCTCGCTGCCATCACG
>JBBQEG010000154.1:0-11776 GCA_038320495.1 Opitutales bacterium
GGGCTCGGACCAAAGAAACTCTGCGCCCTCCGCGTCCTCTGCGTTCCCGGTTTGGTCCGCCTCCGCTTTTGCGCCGCTTGCGCTTTTTTGCGGCCATTCTCTCTCCGGGGCGGCGGAATCATTTCGACGGTTCGGGCTCGGACCATCTGCGAAATCTGCGCCATCTGCGGATGCCAATCTGAACGGTCCTCAGATGAGGCAGAGGGCAGGCAGATGAAGGAGCGGGATCCTTTGCGCCTCTCGTGCCTTCTTGCGGCCAATGGACCGCAACGGGACCGTCAGTTTTTAATAGAGAGGCCAAACATCGGTTAGGATGTTCGGCCTCAATGGCTGCCCGGGTAGGGGTCAAACCTACGACCAAGTGATTAACAGTCACCTGCTCTGCCACTGAGCTACCGGGCAGTGGCGTTCGCGTGACCCATGTCGTGCGAAAGAGGGGTGGAAAAACAGAGTCGGGGGGGCGCTTGTCAATGCCCCTTTTCTGAATGCTGCAGATTTTCCGGGGCCTTCCAAAGTTTTGTTTGCTTTCACCCCTTGCCGTTCTATGACCTGAACCCCTTTTCCACTACGCCTGCCCTCAATTCCGGGGCGACAGGGGGAACGAAACCTATGAGCCAACAGTATAAACTCAGTGTCGCCGAACGCACCCAGACGGGTCGCAGTTCATCACGTCGTCTGCGCAAAGCCAATCGCGTTCCCGCGATTCTCTACGGCAAGCACACCAAGCCGGAGTCTCTTTCCATTGAAGGTCCGGAGTTCACGCGTTTGCTGAAGTCCGTGCGCGGCCGCGCGGTACTGATCGAGCTCCAGCGCGAAGGAAAGTCCGAGACCGCGCTGTCGTTCGTGCAAGAGCTGCAACGCGATCCGATCACGGACAAGTATCTCCATGTCGACCTTCAAGAAGTGAAGGGCAATGAGAAGTTCGAGATCCGCGTTCCGATCCGCCTCGTGGGCGAATCATTCGGCGTTAAGAATCAAAGCGGCGTGTTGGAAATCGCGACCCAGGTCCTGCGCATCCGCGTGCTGCCGAAGGATCTTCCTGAGGCGATCGACATTGATGTCTCCGAACTGAAAGTCGGCGAGACGATCAAGGTGGGCAGCATGAAGGCCGTTCCCGGGGTTGATTTTCTCGATCCCCAAGGCCAGCCGGTGATCTCATGCGTCGAGCCCGTCGCTGAAATTGCCCAAGCCGCGGCCGGAACGCCCACGGCCGGAGCCGCCGCCGGTGCCGGTGCCACTGCCGCTGCCGCCGCTCCCGCCGCCGCCCCGGCTGAAGGTGCTGCCGCGAAGCCCGCCGCCGCCCCCGCCAAGAAGTAAGGCCCGTTTTTCCGTGCCACTCCGCCGCTTCCGCGGCGGGGTGAGCCGAATGTTCTTTGAGTCATGTTCCTCTCGCTCGTTGCCGGCCTCGGCAATCCGGGCCGCTCCTACGAAGCGACACGCCATAACCTTGGCTGGGTCGTCGTCGAAGCGCTCGCCCGGAAGCACCGTCTCACTTGGAAACATGTGGCACAGTTCGAGGCCGACGTCGCCCGTTGGGATGTTGGTAAAGGTCAGACACGCTGGCTGGTAAGGCCAGTCACCTTTATGAATCTCAGCGGCAAGGCGGTGGCCGGCCTGGCTCGATTTTACAAAATCGACCCGGCGGAAACGGTCGCAGTCTACGACGACATCACGATCGACCTCGGACTAATCAAGGTATCGATCTCGGGCAGTGCCGGCGGACACAACGGTGTTGCCAGTCTGCTGGAGCACCTTGGCACCGGCTTCGTTCGTTACCGCCTCGGGATCGGCCCGAAGCAGCCCGCGCAGATGGACATGGCAGACTTCGTACTCGGAAAATTCACTCCTGAACAACAGACCCTCGTTAACCAGAAAATCGATCATTACGTATCAGGGCTCGAACTGCTGCTAGCCCGCGGCATCGAGCCAGCCATGAACCAGCTTAATCGCAGAGACCTAAAATGAATTCCACCCATCGCAACTACCGCGCGACGTTCATCCTCGATAACCGCGGCAAGGAAGACACCGTCGATCAGATCATTGACGGCGTGAAGAAAGTCATCGCCGAAATCAAAGGCGAAGTCACCGCCGTCGAAAACATTGGTAAGAAAGATTTTGTTCGCGTCACGGACAAGAAGTTCACCAGTGGGAACTACGTGCACGTCAATTTTTCCGCGCCCAGCGAGGCGCCGTCGCAGCTCTTGGAGAAGCTCCGTTTGAACGATAGCGTTTACCGGACCTTCATCCAGTCCGCTTAACTCTAACGCCCGTTGCCGCGGACTTCCCCTCATGCCCTCGCTCAATAAAGTCTTACTCATGGGCAACCTCACGCGTGATCCCGAATTGCGGGTGACGCCGAAAGGTACCTCGATTTGCCAGTTCGCTCTGGCGATCAATCGCCAGTTCAAGATGGAATCGGGTGAGAGTCGGGAAGAAGTGATTTACGTGGACGTCGAAGCTTGGGGCAAACAGGGCGAGACCATCGCCAAGTTTTGCGTCAAGGGTCGCCCGCTTTATGTCGAAGGCCGTTTGCGCCTCGATCAGTGGGAAGACAAGACCACGAAGGAAAAGCGGAGCCGCATGAAAGTGGTGCTCGAGCAGTTCCAGTTTCTTGGTGATGGCCGGGCCGGTGGAGCTGGAGGCGGGCAATCGTCCTCAGGCGAACTCGACCAGACCGGTGGCGGCACGCCGGAACGTCACTCGCCTCCGCCGCGCGCCAGCACCCGGCCCGCACCGCCGGAGAATCTTGAAGAAGACGTCCCGTTTTAAGCAACGGGCCTACATTGAATGTTGATGCGGCGACTCGCGAGAGTCGGCGTCGGTCCCAATCGCGGGATCGTGAAACCTAAAACCAAAACCTCCGCTCTCGCGGACTGATTTAACTTATACCGATATGGCTACCACAGAAGTACTCCTTGTCCAACCCGTCGAAGGTCTCGGCGGCGAAGGCGACCAAGTCAAAGTCCGCGCGGGCTACGCTCGTAATTACCTGCTTCCGCGCAAAATCGCGGTGACGCTGAATGCGTCCAACAAGAAGCACGTCGAAGCGCTGAAGAAGCGCCGGGCCGAGCGCGAGCAGTCGGAGATCACCCGCGCGCAGGAACTCGGGAAGAAACTCGAAAAGACGAGCCTCGCCTTTGCCGTGAAGACGGGTGAAGGCGGCCGGATGTTCGGAGCGATTACCGCGCAGGATGTGCACGAGAAGCTCGTCGCGGCCGGAATCGACCTGGATAAGAAGAAGATTCACCTCTTCACCCCGGTGCGGACGCTTGGCCGCCATGAGGTCAAGGTGAAGCTCCATCCGGAAGTCAGTGTGGATCTCGCGTTCGATGTCGTTTCGGAAAATCCGATTGAAGCCCCCGCCGCGGAAGAACAACCCGAGGGCGAACGCACCGAGAAGCGTTCCGAGCGTCGTCCCCGCTCGGATTCGTAAGGATTGGCCGTTCGCAGAAGCAGCGTCCCGGCGGTAATAAGGATCCCGGGGCTTTGCGAAACGGTTTCATTTCCAGCCGGTTCGTTGGCTGGAAATTTCCCTTTTAGAGCCGCGGGCCTGACACGCGGCTTCAATTTGTGAACATCCCGCCAGTAAGTTCCGGCAAGTCCCGATTGCGTTCGATGGCTGCCGCCATTCGCATCCGGGTTCGATCTGATGGTCCAAGACTTCTCCAGCAACTCACCTCGTTCCCGTTCCAAGCCTCCGGCTGGCGATGCCGCCGTTGGAGCTGTGGGGCGGACGATGCCGCACAGCCTCGAGGCGGAAGAGTACCTGCTGTCATGTTGCATGATCGACGGCCCTGATGTGATTTCGCGCTGCCTGGAAGCGCGCATCAAGCCCGAGTCGTTTTACGATCCGAAGCATGGGATCGTCTATGATAAGTTGGTGGATCTCTATAACCGGCAGACGCCGGTGGACATCTCCGTGGTGGCGGAAGAGTTGAAGACCTCGCGGCAACTGGAGCAGATCGGGGGTTATGCTTTTTTGGCGCAAGTGAGCAGCCGGATTCCCACGACGGCGCAGGCGAGCTACTTCATTGAGAAAGTGCGCGAGCAGGCATTGCTCCGCGAAATCATTCGCTCGGCGACTGGAGCCGTGGAAGATTGCTACGCGTTCTCGGGCGGCATCGATGAATTTGTCGATCAGGTTGAAACCAAGATTTTCGGAGTGACGCAGAATCGCGTGAGTGAGAGCGCGAAGCAGATGCGTGAACCAACTCGGGAGGCCATGAACGTCATCACCAAGATGATGATGAAGAAAGGCGAACTCACGGGGGTCTCATCAGGTTTCAAGGATCTCGATGGCTTCATGTATGGGTTTCAGAAGCAGGAAATGATTATCCTGGCGGCGCGTCCCTCGATGGGAAAGACGTCGTTGGCGCTGAATTTCGCAGAGGCAGTGGCGTTGCCGAAAAAGGGTCCAGGCGCAGGCGTGTTGATCTTCTCGCTGGAAATGGGTGCCGCCCAGCTCGCCCTGCGTATGTTGTGCTCACGCGCGCGGGTGAACATGAAGCTCTTGCGCGATGGTTTGCTCTCAAAAAACGGAGAGGAACAGAATCGCTTGCTCGAGGCGGCGGATGAATTTTCGAAGTCTCCTATTTTCATCGATGACTCGAGTTCCATCTCGATCATGCAGTTACGGGCGAAGGCTCGCCGGATCCATTCCCGCTCGCCCCTTGGTTTTATTATAGTCGATTACTTGCAACTGTTGAGTCCGACAGACTCGCGCCAGCCGCGGGAACAGCAGGTCGCCGAGGCTTCGCGCGGATTGAAGGCACTTGCGAAGGAACTCGACGTTCCCGTTCTTGTATTATCCCAACTCAACCGTTCGTCTGAAAAAGATAATCGTACTCCCAAACTCTCCGATTTGCGTGAATCAGGTTCCATTGAACAGGATGCCGACGTCGTGCTGATGTTGGCTCGCCCGAAAGATGCTGACGAAAAATTCCAAGTAGCCGCCGACTCGGCCGAGTTAATCGTTGCCAAGCAACGAAACGGCCCGGTAGGAGAACTGAGACTAACTTTCCTTCGAGACATCACCCGCTTTGAAAACTTCCATCAGTAACCCTGTGTGCAGGGTCGTCTCTTTGTGTCTCGTTTGTCTTGGGTTTCTGACCGCAAGTGGACCGCAGACCATCGCTCAGCCATCCCAAGCCCCGCAGCAGGCTCCGACCTACCGTGTGGGCACGATCGCGATTAAGTTCGTCGGCACCGCCAACGTGAACGAGCAAGTCGTCCGTGCGAACATGCAAATCCGCGAGGGCGGTGAGTTCGATGAGGTGACAATCGATCGCGACATCCGGTCGCTGTACCGCACGCAGTTGTTCGAATACGTCGAGGTGAAGCATGAGGCGGTGGGCAACGACACCTTCAACCTTGTGGTCGAAGTGACGCCCAAGTTCCGCGTGCTGGATGTCCGTTTTGAAGGCAACCAACGCGTGAAAGACAGCCGCCTCGAGAAGGAGGCCAAGATCCGGCCGAATCAGGCGCTCGATGAGCGGCAGGTAAAGGAAGACGCGGAGAAGCTCCGCGAGTATTACCAAAAGGCCGGCTACAATCAGGTCTCCGTAAACTATACGATCGATAAGGATCGTATCGGCGGTTTCGGTACGGTCATCTTCAACATTCGCGAGGGCGCGAAGGTGAAGATCGGCGAGATCAAGTTTGAAGGTAACGACAGCATCGGTGCCCGCCGCCTCCGCCGCGTGGTCGAAACCAAGAAGTGGTGGTTGTTCTCCTGGCTGACCGGTTCAGGCCGGTTCAAGGACGAACTCTTCGAGGACGATCTCGACAAGCTCCGCGATTTCTACCGGGAACAAGGCTTCCTTGATGTCGATATCCCGCAGGAGCAGGTGATGTTCAACTATCCCTCGCCGGAGAAGCTTCAGCTCGTCATCCGAGTCAACGAAGGTCGCCGGTATCGACTCGGCGAGGTCAGCTTCTCGGGAAATAAGCTGTTTGAATCTTCCCTTTTGCGTCGGGTGGTCCGGCAGCGAAGCGGGGCGGTGTTTGTGCCTTCCCTGCTCGACAAGGACGTCGAGCGCCTCGACGACTTTTACGGCAAGGACGGTTACCTCGACACTCGCGTTCGCCTCAATCGCAAGCCGAACGTCACCACAGGTAATATCGACGTCGAGTACGTGATTCAGGAAAGCGAGAAGTTCAACGTCGAGTCGATCGTCATCGAGGGTAACACGAAGACGAAGAGCACGGTCATCCTGCGCGAGCTCGTGCTCGGTCCCGGTGATGTGTTCAGCACGGTCTTGATGAAGATCAGTCAACTGCGTCTGGAGAACACGCGCTTCTTTGAGAGCGTGAACATGACTCCGCAGGAGACGAACATTCCCGGTCGCCGCAATATGCGCATCGCCGTCCGCGAGGGGCGCACGGGAAATCTCACCTTTGGTGCCGGCTTCAGTTCACTCGAGCGAGCCACCCTCTTTGCCGAGGTATCGCAATCCAACTTCGACTTGTTCAATCGCCGGTCCTTCTTCCAGGGCGATGGTCAGAAGTTCCGCCTTCGGATGCAGCTTGGTTCCCTCTCGAGCGAGGTGGTGCTGTCGTTTGAAGAGCCGTGGCTTTTCCAGAGGCAGCTCGGCTTGGGCTTCAGCATTTTCCGGACAAGCTCCGAATATAATTCTTCATTCTATACGCAGATTGAAACCGGCTTTGAAGTGTATCTGCGGAAGCATCTTTTTGAACTGTGGAACGGTCGCTTGTCGTACACTTTTCAGGTGGTCGGCATTAACGATGTCTCGCCGTCGGCTTCGCCGGTGCTTCAATCCCTGGCGGGCAATAATGCGCTGTCGCAAATTGGCTTCACCATGGAGCGCGATACGCGCGACAAGATTATCAATACGACCTCGGGCAACCGCGTCGAAATTAACACCCGTTTCGCGGGCGGCCCGCTCGGCGGCGATCGGATCAATAATTTCTATAGCGTCGAGTTCCGCGGCTCCCAGTTCTTCCCCGTTTTTGAAACCCAAACCCAGGTGCTGAGCCTGATCGCTCGCGGTGGCGTGGTGCAGAACTTCGGAGACGCCGGAGATGTGCCGTTCTACAACAAATGGTATCTCGGTGGCCCGACCACCTTGCGCGGTTATGAGTTCCGCGACGTCAGTCCACGTGACCAATTTGATGAGCCGATCGGCGGCAAGACCTACGGCTTTTTCAGCGCGGAGTACTCCCTGGATATCGTCAGCCCGATCCGTTTCGCCATCTTCTACGATGCGGGATTTGTGAACACCGGGGCCTATGATTTCAATCCGGCCACCTACAACGATAACTTCGGCTTCGGCTTGAGGCTTTTCGTCGCCGGTGCGCCGTTGAGTCTCGATTTCGGTATCCCAATCACGGGCGACCGTCTAAACAAGAAGGGGAATCAGTTCAATTTTTCCTTTGGCACCCGGTTCTGATTCTGTCCTGAATTTCCTTTCCACTCTCAAACACCACCCATGAAGAACTCCATCAAATCCATTGTCGCCCTCGCGGCATTTGGCGCCGCTGTCCTAGTCGCCCACGCTCAGCCAGCCGTCAAGGTCCTAGTCGTCGATATGGCCAAGCTGTACGACAGCCATTACAAGACCGTTGAGCAAAACGCCAAGATTCAGGGCGACGACCAAAAGGCCCAACAGGAGGTCGAGAAGATGAATCAAGAGGGCAACACGATCGTCGAGGAGTACAAAGCCTTAGTGGAGCAAGCGAATAATCCCGCTCTGTCGGCTGACGCCAAAACAAAGGCGCAGAACGAAGCGCAGGGAAAGCTCGAGTTGATCCAGCGAAAGCAGGATGAGGTTCGTACCTTTATTCAGAATACCCGGAACACCCTGCAGCAGCGCCTGCAGACTTTCCGCAGCCTCATGCTCGAAGAAATTGGCAAGGTCGCCGCTGACGTCGGCAAGCGCCGCGGCGCCACGCTCCTCTTCGACAAGGCCGGTCCTTCCATGATTGGCGTTTCCAATATCATCTACTCCGATCCCGCCTTCGAAATCACCGATGAAGTGATGGCGGAAATCAACAAGACCCGTCCAGCCGGTGCGATGACGGCACCGGCGGCTCCGGCCCCCGCTGCACAAGCCGCTCCCGCTTCCGGCGGTTCGACCATCAGCGTCCCCGGTATCGGCACCAAGAAGTAATTCGTTTATCGTCTGCCACGTTTTTAGAAAAAACCCCGCTCACTTCGAGCGGGGTTTTCCTTTTTCACCCGTTCACGAGGCTTCGGCGCGTTTGCTGAATTGCACGAGCCTTGGAAATTCCCACGCTCCCGCTCATGCAGGTCCAGTTTTCAGCTGCGGAGATTGCCGCGATCACCCAACCCAGTTCCTCGCGGGGCGAGACCCGTGAGACGATCCGCGGACTGGCCGCTCTCGGAGACGCGAAAGCGGGCGACCTCTCCTTTCTCGGGAACGCGCGTTACAAGACCCAGGTGACGGTGTCGCAGGCCTCGCTTTTGCTGCTACCGAAAGACATTGTCGGCGAACCGTTGCCCAATCAACTCTGGTTACTGGTCGATAATCCGTCGGTCGCGTTGGCGCGCGTGTGCGCGCGCATCGAGCAGAGTCTCTGGCCCAAGCCCGCCGCAGGCATTCATCCCAGTGCGGTCGTGGCGTCGGACGCTCGCGTCGACCCGTCAGCGACGGTCGGTCCGCTCTGTATCGTCGAGTCGGGTGTGGTGATCGGAGCCCGGACCCATTTACAGGCGCAGGTCTTTATCGGGCGGGGAGTGAAAATCGGAGACGATTGCTGGTGCATGCCTGGCGTGGTCGTCGCGACGGAATGCGTCCTGGGAAATCGCGTGCGCCTTCAGCCCGGCGTGATCATCGGATCCGACGGTTTTGGCTACGAGTTCACGCAGGGGCGGCACGTCAAGATTCCTCAGGTCGGTCAGGTGGTAATTAGCGATGATGTGGAAATCGGCGCCAATTCGACGATCGATCGTGCGCGCTTCAGCCGGACCTACGTCGGCGAGGGAACCAAGATAGATAATTTGGTCCAGGTGGCTCACAACGTAACCATCGGCAAACACTGTGTGCTCTGCGCCCAAGTCGGCATTGCGGGGAGCACGACATTGGAAGATTACGTCGTGCTCGGCGGTCAGGCTGGGGTGGGCGGTCACGTCGCCATCGGCAAGGGAGCAAAAGTCGGAGGGGGCGCGGCGGTCACTTCAGACCTTGCCCCCGGCAGCTTCGTCAATGGCAGCCCCGCCATCCCGTATTTGCTCGAACGCCGAATCGCCATCCTGCAACAGCGGTTGCCAGACCTGTTCAAACGCGTCGCGGCGCTCGAAGAGCAAGTCATTGACGCAAATAAGTCTTCCTCCTGACCGGGCGCGCTCCAACATGGCCGTTCCGACCCTATGAGCGAATCGCGGCTAAAGATTTTCACTGGCAACTCCAACCGTCCTCTTGCTGAGGAAATTTGCCAATCGATTGGCGAGCCTCTCGGAGAGGCAACGGTAACCAGCTTTCCGGATGGCGAGTCATTCGTGAAGATCAACGAAAACGTCCGCGGGCAAGACGTCTTCATCATCCAGTCGACCTGCCCGCCGACCAATCACCACTTGATGGAGCTGCTGATCATGATCGATGCCGCCCGGCGCGCATCGGCTCAGCGGATCACTGCGGTGTTACCGTTTTATGGATACGCGCGCCAGGATCGGAAGGATCAGCCACGCGTGCCGATCACCGCGAAGCTCGTGGCCAATCTGTTGGTCGCCGCCGGCGCCAATCGGATCCTGACGATGGATCTGCATTCCCAGCAGATTCAGGGCTTCTTCGATATCCCGGTCGATCACCTGTATGCGTCCCCCGTTTTCTTTCAGCATCTGGCCCAATATCGGTCGGAGCGTCTCGTCGTTTGCTCCCCGGATGTCGGTGGCATGAAGATGGCCGCCGCCTATGCGGATGTCCTGGGCGCGGGGCTCAGCCTCGTGGCGAAGAAGCGCAAGAGCGCCACGAAGGTGGAAGCGATCAACGTGGTCGGCGAGGTCGACGGTTGCGACGTGTTGCTGGTCGACGATATCACGGAGACCGCGGGTACGCTTTGCGCCGCGGCGAAGATTTTGCGCGAACACGGTGCGCGCAGTATTCGCGCTGCGGTCAGCCACTGTGTCCTCAACGAGATTGCCATCGAGCGGTTGAAGAGCGGGTTGATCGATGAACTGATCACCACGAACTCCACCCCCGTGAATACCCACGGCATGCCCGTCCGGGTCCTCAGTATTGCCCCGCTGCTGGGTCAGGCCATTCAGCGCATCAACAGCAACGAAAGTGTCACCGGGCTTTTTCGGATCAAGGGCTTCTGATATGACGTGCGCTCCTAACCTTTAAGAACCACTTCCGAGCGCTACGGCCGGGCGCAGTGACCGGCCGCTCGGACGAGTCGGAAAGACCTGCGATCGGCCCCTGGTTTTCGCTTCGGCTGGTGGGTTGCCGGATACACCAGCCGGCACTCAGTGTCCATTGTCACCTTCTCCCATCGGGATTGGTTTCGCCCGAATCGTGGCACCCCTACTCGTAAACCGGCAGCAAACTGGATTTCATCTGTCATTGCGAAGCGTAGGGCAGGTCTGTGACCTGCTTACGGCGGGTCACAGACTCGCCCTACTTTAATCCATCTAGCGGGACTGCCGCGCCCTCATTCCTCGGGCCGTGGCTCGCGCCTGCGTCGGTTTGCAGTGCAAAGTTGCAGCCGTCGCGAATTCGGTTACGCCTGTGCTGTTCGCCTGATTATGACTTTTTCGCTTTTGGTTCGCTCCACGTTGCTGTCTGCGGCCTTGTTGGTCGCTTTGCCTTTCGCGGCGTTGTCCGCCACCGACGCCAGGAAAGCTGCCCCGCCGTTGGCGAAGAAGCCGGCGGTGCGCATTGACCCCACGCCCGTGCGCGACGGTGGAAAAAGCGGCTTGGTCATGAGCTATGCCGACGCGATCGAGCCGGTGCAAAAAGCAGTGGTGTCCGTCTATTCGACGAAGATCATCAAGGAGCGCATCTCGATCAATCCGCTGTTTCGCCAGTTCTTTGGCGACATCCCGGATCGCGAACGTGAGAGCCGCCAGGAAGGGCTCGGTTCCGGCGTCATCGTGACGCCCGATGGCTACATCCTCACCAATAACCATGTGGTGGAAGGCGCCGATGAACTGAAGATCACGCTCGCCGACGACCGTGACTTCATCGCCAAGGTGATCGGCAGCGATCCCAAGACGGACATCGCGGTGCTCAAGATCGAAGGCGAAAATCTCCCCACGGTCACCTTGGCCGACAGCGCCAAACTGCGGGTGGGGGATGTGGTGTTCGCCGTCGGCAATCCGCTCGGAGTCGGACAAACCGTCACGATGGGAATCGTTTCGGCCATCGGCCGCAGTAAACTGGGCCTGCTGGAAAACGTCTCGGGCTACGAAGACTTTATTCAAACCGATGCGGCCATCAACATGGGAAATTCGGGCGGGGCGTTGGTCGATGCCCGAGGGCGCCTGATCGGCATTAACAGCGCGATCATCTCCCCTTCGCGCGGGAACATCGGCATCGGTTTCGCGATTCCGATCAACCTTGCTTCCTTTATCATGAACAGCCTGGTGGTAACCGGCGGAGTGGCTCGCGGCTATCTCGGTGTCACCAGCGACACCGTGACGGCTGATGTCGCCGAACAACTCGGCATGTCAACGGGCACGCGGGGCGTGGTCATCACCGATATCGATCCCGACAGTCCGGCCGAGGCGGCGGGATTGAAACGCACCGATGTCATCCTGGCGATGAATGGTCGCGCGATCAGCACGTGGGAGGAGCTC
>JBBQEG010000155.1:0-11745 GCA_038320495.1 Opitutales bacterium
ACGCCGCCTGCCAGTCGTGGCAATGCACCACGTCCGCCTGCAGGTCGCCCAGCCGCAACATCTCCACGACCGCCTTGCAGAAGAAAATAAAGCGGTCCGCGTTGTCCTCGAAATCACGCTCGCCGTTGCCGTAGGGATTGCGCCGATCAAAGAACTCTTCGCGGCAAATCAGATGCACCGTGAGGTTCTTGTGCGGCGAGAAAACGCGCACGTCGCCCGACAAAAAATCGTCCGCCATCTCCACCTTCAAACGCAGTTTGCGGACCGCGCCCGCGGCATCTTTGTGCTCCAGCGCCGCGCGATAGCCGGGTATGAAAACTGAAACCTCATGGCCGTTCTCCGCGAGCGAGGAGCAGAGCGCCGCGACCGCGTCCGCCAGGCCGCCCGTTTTCATATAGGGGAACAACTCGCTCGCCACGTGGACGATTTTCATCGCCGGTAGCTAAGTCGGACTGTTTCCTACGTCCAACCCAAAGCACGGAAGGCGCGTTGCGCCTCGATTTTATCACATGTCACTTCGCGATCGTCTCCTGACGCTTTTACGCGCTCCCAGCTTCACTCCCGCCAACGAATTCGAGATCGCACACCGACTCGCACTGAAGAAAAAGGAGCGCGGTTCCCTCGCTCACGAGGTGCGCATGCTCTTGAAGAGTGGCGAATTCACCCGCAGCGGCAATGGTCGCATTGCGCCGCGCGGTAACGCCGAAGCCCCCCGGCAGCACGCTGCCACGCCACGCCCGATTTTTGTCCCCTCCCGCCAGGCCCGAAGCATGCCGCCTCCCGAGGATAAATCCGGCAGTTGGCTGCCCGAAGCCTCTCCCACGCCCCGTTCGGAGCCCACCAAGCCGACTGCCGCCAACCGGCCCGGCAAGGCCGTTGCCCAGCGTGAGACGGGTAAGCGCGAGGAACGCGCGCCGCAGGCCGGGCGCCGCGGGCGCGTTACCCCAGCCAGCGAATCCAAAACCAAGCCCAAGACCAGAGCGGGTTCAAATCGATCGACCCAGCACCAGCCACAAACCCGGCAGCCATCTCAGGCTTCCCGAAAGCATCCGGCCGACGCTCCGCGAAAACCCGAATCTTCCCGCCAGTCCAAGCCCACACCCCCCGTCGAAAAACCGCGGAAGTCTGATTCATCCCGTAAACACGCATCGTCGCGCAAGGCGGACCCTGCACGCCCACACCCAGCTTCACCCAAGGCGGAGTCCGCGCGCAAATTCGAGTCACCCAGAAAGTCCGACTCCGCCCGCATCGTTTCATCCCCGCGCGCATCGGATCTGCCACGCCCGGAGAAGTCCGAGTCGGAAACCCCGCGGCTGCATTCCGGTGAGCTGATCGGGCGCATTCAGTTTCGCGCCGGCGGCTCCGCCTTCGTCGTGCGCGAAGCCGTGGCCGGTGAGCCCGCGGAACCCGCCCTCCAGATTTTTCCGGAAGATACCGGAGTCGCCCTTCCGGGCGACCGCGTGGTCGCGCGGGAATTTCCCGGCCGCAAGGGCCGCCGCCCCGGCGAAAAGATCGGCGCGGTGATCCGCGTCCTCGATCGCGAACGCGACACCATCGTCGGCGACCTTCGCACCGGCCGGCGCGGCTTTATCGTCCAGCCCGACGATCCGCGTTTCAGTTATGAGATCCAAGTCGCGGATCCCGCGAAGAGCGGCGTCACGCCGCATCCCAAACCGGGCGACAAGGTCGTAATCCAGTTGGGCGAATGGCTGCGGCGCGACGCTCCTCTGACCGGCCGCATCATCTCGCGGCTCGGCCGCACCCATGAACCGCGCGCGGAACTGCTGGGAATTTTTCTCAAGTACAATCTCGCCACCCAGTTTCCCGAAGACGTGGAGCGCGAAGCCTCCACCCTGCCGGACAAAGTCCATCCCCGGGAAGCAGACGGCCGGCTCGACTATCGTGACAAAGCCGTCTTCACGATCGATCCCGATGACGCCAAGGACTTCGACGACGCGCTTTCCATCGAGGAGCTCGGCGGCGGCAGCATTCGGGTTGGTATCCACATTGCGGATGTGTCGAGCTACGTCCGCGCTGGAACCGCCCTCGATCTCGAGGCGCAACGCCGCGGCAACTCCACCTATCTGGTCGGCGTGGTGATTCCGATGTTACCGGAAAAGCTGTCCAACGGCCTCTGCTCGTTGGTCGAAGCGCAGGACCGTTTGTGCAAAGCGGTGTTTCTCACGTTCGACCCCAAAGGGCGGATCAAGGAAACGACCTTCGAGAACACCATTATTCGGAGCCGCAAGCGGTTGACGTACAAGCAAGCGTATGCGTTCATCTTCGAGGATAACCTCGACCGCATCCGCGCTCTCCCGCTTCCGCCCAAGCACCAGACCGGCTCGACCGGCCGGGCCGTACGCGACTTGAGCGATACCGAGTTGCGGGATCTTCAAACCTGGATCCGCGCGCTTTGGAAAATCGCTGGGGGGCTCCGCAAGGATCGCATGGCGCACGGCAGTCTCGACCTCGACATGCCGGAGACCAAGATCTTCGTCGACGAGAACGGCTACGCGGATCGGCTGGAAAAAATCGAACACGACGAGAGCCATCAGCTGATCGAGGAATTCATGCTCGCGGCCAATGAGGCTGTCGCCCGACTCACGCGGACCCACAAGTTGCCGTCGCTGTATCGCGTCCACGACGAACCCGATGTCGAAAAACTCGAGGAGTTCCGCGGTCTCCTCGGCACTTATGAAATCAACGTGGGCGACCTCTCCAACCGGGCTGAACTTGTGCGCCTGCTCCCGATCTTGAACGAGCATCCGCAAGGCTACACCTTGCGGACGCAACTGCTGCGGAGTTTGAAGAAGGCGGTGTATCGACATACCCCGGACGGCCACTTTGGTCTGAGCAAAAAAGACTACACCCACTTCACGTCTCCAATTCGTCGATACGCCGATCTGGTGGTGCACCGCGTCTTCAGTGACTACGTCGCGAAACAAAACACCCGGCGCTCCGGCAAGCCGGGTCCGGCCGCGTATGATCTGCCCCGCGTCTCCCGGCTCGGCGAACACCTGAGCCTCACCGAAGTCAACAGTGCGGAGGCGGAGCGCGACAGTGTAAAAGTGAAGCTGCTGGAATACTTCGAACGCGAACTCCAGCGCACGCCGCGCACCCAATTCGCGGCGATCATCACCGACGTGCGGGCGAACGGCTTTTTCATCGAGCTGATTGAATCGATGACCTTCGGTTTCGTTCCGGCGAACGCGCTGCGCGACGATTATTACGCTCTCAACAATGCCGGCGACGCGCTTGTTGGCCGGAAGCGCAAGCGCCGTTACGAGCTGAATCAACGCCTCCCGGTGATCGTGGAAAAGGTCGATCGCTACAAGCGACTGATCGATTTCCAACCCTTGCAGGCGTAAACGCGGGACGGACATTCCTGTCTGTCATTTCCGAATCGTCTTGGTGCATGCGTGAGACAGACATTCCTGTCTGATTCCGACTACTGGTCCGTGGGTGAGACAGACATTCCTGTCTGTCACTTCAGCGCAGTCCGTTCGCCCCGTCATTCCGTGCGGACCATCCGGCCGTCATTCCCCTCCATCGGCATTTCCCGCTGCCTATCATCGAAGCCTCCTGAACAGACAGGAATGTCTGTATCCCTCCAGCATACCCACTGCAGAGACAGGAATGTCTGTCTCACTTCAGCACACTCCCTCCGGCGGGGATTTGCTTTTGTCCGCACTTCTCCCTGAATAAGCGGGAGTTTCCATGAAGCACTTCGACTTTCCGATCCAGTTCCGCGCGTTGTTTGATCATGCTGTTTCCCGCTATGCGTCTGGCCAGCGTGGACCCGACACCTTTTTCAACGACGAAGAGAAAGCGTGGTTCGCGGCCAACGGCCTGACGGCGCAAAACGTGTACGATTACGCCGAGGATCAAAACAACTACGAAGGCGAGCCGGGGTTTGAACACGCTCTCGCAATCGAATTGGTCCGCCGCGATTACTTTTTCAACGTTCAAGGCGGTCGGCCAGCCACCACCCTCCTCGACGACACCTCGCTCCCGGGAAAGTCCGAGTCCGTCCGGGGAATTTCCTGGCTACCGCGCCTTCTGCTCAAAGCCCGCGCGAAACTCCGCGGTGAACTTCCGCCCTCGTTGATGTTTGGGTGCGGAGGGGATCGCGCGTTCTTCAAAGAGCACGACATTCTCCCCTCCGAGTTCCTTTCGGTTCTCTGGCGGAACGAGAACAACGAAGCCGCCGTGATCGATTGGGTGGTGCAGCGCAGCGACAGTCGCTGAATCGCGTCTTCGGAAAATCGGGAAACGTGGGAAATCGGAAAAGATCCAACTTTTAACAGGAGGTCGCAGAGAGCGCGGAGTTGAAGAAGAAAGTTGGGAAAGCAGAAAAGTGAGAAAGCGGAAAACTCGGAGCCCTTGCGCGGAAACTTTCCACCGTCCATTGTCATTGCGAGCCCGAGGAACGAGGGCGCGGCAATCCAGCTGGATGGATTGCTTCGTCATCGCGCTCCTTCGACGAAACCCGCCTGTAGTCATCACGAGTCCCGCTTCGCGGGACGGGGTGATCCAGCGGGACGGCCACGTCTCGCAGTTGCAGGACTCGCCATGTCAAGACTCCCTCTTTCAGAAGTTGCAACGACACTGGAACGTGCGCTTGCCATTCTGAAGATTGCGACTGAAATCTTCCTTCGTGGCAGACCTCAGCTACACCCCTCGCTCGACGTTTCCTGGTTCCGTCTCGGCCGTGCTCGCGGCCGTTTTGGTACCTTAGGTTGTCCTGGCATCGTTGTCGCCTAACTCACCTTACCCGAACCGTCCCCGCTCTCCCGAACCTCGCACACAATGAAATATACCCTAAACGTTAATGGCGCGTCCCATGTGGTGGACGTAGCACCGGATACCCCGATTCTGTGGGTACTCCGTGATCACCTGGACCTCGTCGGCACGAAGTTCGGCTGCGGAGTCGGACAATGCGGCGCGTGCACCATCCATCTCAACGGGGTACCGAGTCGCTCCTGCATGACCCCGGTCTCGACCGTCGGCCGGATGCGGATTACGACCATCGAAGGTCTTGCGGCTGACGCGGAGAAGCTTCATCCGGTCCAGCAAGCGTGGTGCGAACTCGACGTGGCCCAATGTGGCTATTGCCAGGCTGGTCAGATCATGACCGCGGCTGCATTGCTGAAGGACAATCCGCGTCCGAATGATGAAGACATCGACGGCGCGATGGCAGGGAATCTGTGTCGTTGTGCGACGTACATGCGCATTCGCAGCGGCATCAAACGCGCAGCGGAACTCGCGGGCGGCGCAAAGGAGGCCACGCAATGAACGCCTCCACCCTTTCAGGTCCGGTCAATCGCCGCGACTTCCTCAAGCTCACCGGCCTCGCTGGCGGCGGTTTCGCCCTCGCGTTTTATATTCGCTCCGGACCGGCGGCGGCAGCGGCCGACGGGGCCACGGGCAGCTTTGAACCGAATGCCTTTATTCGGATTTCGCCCACGGGCGCGGTCACGATCGTTTCGAAACAGCCGGAAATGGGTCAGGGAGTGAAGACCTCGCTCCCAATGATCATCGCGGAGCAACTCGAAGTGCCGTGGAAAGAAATCAAGATCGAGCAGGGCGACTTCGATCAGAAGTACGGCGGGCAAAGTGCCGGCGGCAGTAACTCGACGCCGAGCAACTACGATCATTTCCATCTGCTCGGCGCGACGGCGCGCACGATGCTCGTGACGGCGGCCGCCCAAACGTGGGGCGTCTCCCCGAGCGAGTGCCGCGCGGAAAACGCCGCGGTTCACCATACCTCCGGCAAGACGCTGAAGTATGGCCAGCTCGTCGCGAAGGCCTCGGCGCTGCCGGTGCCAGCCAAGGAGCAGGTCACGCTCAAGGATCCGAAGGACTTCAAGCTGCTCGGCCAACGCATTTCGCAGGTCGACAGCCGCACCATCGCCACGGGCGGGCCGCTGTTCGGCATCGACATGAAGTTGCCGGGAATGGTTTACGCCGTTTACGAAAAGTGCCCGGCGTTCGGCGGCAAAGTCGTGAGCGCCAATCTCGATCACATCAAACGGCTCCCCGGGGTGAAGGATGCCTTCATCATCGAAGGCCGCGGCGGTGTGAAAGAACTGGTACCGGGCGTTGCGATCATCGCTGACTCCACGTGGGCCGCATTCAGCGCCCGCCGGCAATTGAAGGTCACTTGGGACGAAGGCAAGGTGGCTGAGGAAAGCTGGGATACGTTTGTTGCCCAAGCCCGCGCGGACGCCGGAAAAGCCGGAGCGACGCAGCTTCGCAAGGATGGCGATCCCGATGCGTCGCTCAAGAGCGCCACGACGACCATTGAAGCGGAGTACCTGTATCCGTTTATTTCACACGCCAACCTCGAGCCCCAGAACACCACCGCGCATTGGCGGGACGGCGTGATGGAGCTATGGACTCCGGCGCAGATTCCGGCACGGGCCGCTGAAATTGTGACCCGCCTGCTCGGCGTTCCCGCTGAAAAAATCATCATGCATCTGACCCGTGCGGGCGGGGGTTTCGGCCGCCGCATCAGTGCGGATTACCTCGTGGAAACGGCCGCCATCGCGCAGAAGGTCAACGCGCCCGTGAAACTCACGTGGAGCCGCGAGGACGATCTGAAGCACGATCATTATCGTCCCGGCGGGCTGCACTTCCTCAAGGGTGGCGTCGACGCGCAAGGCAAGCCCGTCGCCTGGAAGAATCACTTCTTCACCTTTGGTGAAGGCGGATCTCCCGGCAGCGGCGGCTCCCTCCATCGCGACGAACTGCCGGCGCGATGCATTCCGAACTTCCAATCCGAACAGACGATGATCAGCACGGGCTGGCCGATGGGTCCGTGGCGCGCTCCGGGCAGTTGCGTGTTTGGTTGGGTGTTCAACAGTTTCGTGGACGAGATGGCGCACGCCGCCGGCCGCGATCCTTATCAGTTCCACCTCGAAATGCTCGGGAATGAAAAAATGCTGCCCGCGGAAGGCCGCGGCGGCAGGGAGTACAATCTCGAGCGTCTCCGCAACGTGATGAAGTTCACGGCTGAAAAGGCAGGCTTGGGCAAAAAGAAATTCGCCAAAGGCCAGGGCGCCGGCATCGGCTACTACTTCAGCCATCGCGGCTATTTCGCGCAAGTGGCGGAAGTCACCGTGAGCAAGGACGGTATGCTTAAGGTGGATCGCGTCGTGTGCGGCTGTGATATCGGAGCGCAAGTCGTCAATCTCAGCGGCGCGGAGAATCAAGTGGAAGGCTCCGTGATCGACGGCTTGGGCACCCTCATGACCCAGGAGCTCAACATCGAACGCGGGCGTGTGGTGCAGAGTAACTTCCACGACTATCCCCTGATTCGCATCACGGATGCGCCGACCAAAATCGAGACGCACTTCCTAAAGACGAACTACCCGACCACGGGCCTCGGAGAACCGGCGCTACCTCCCGTGGCTGGCGCCGTTTGTAACGCGATCTTCGCGGCAACCGGCAAGCGCGTCCGGCAGATGCCGCTCTCCCGCGTGGATCTGAGCTGGACCTGAGCCGCGAGCGGGGGGGATCCGGGTCTTCCGACCCAGCCCCCCCCCCGTCTCTGTCTGTCCGCCGTGGTGAGACAGACATTCCTGTCTGTCATTCATGCGGTGAGACAGACATTCCTGTCTGTCATTCTTTCCCTGACCGGGAACAGGCAGGAATGCCTGTTTCACCCCGAGCCCGGCAGTCTCTATGCTGACCTCACGCCAAGATTATATTCTGCGCATCATCGACGAAGTCAGCCGCCTGCTCGCCCGGGTCATTTTCAAGCACCGAGCAGGTGACGATCGGGAGGCGCTGCAGACCGTGGTGCAGGCCTGTGAACGCCTCTTTGCGCTCGAAGCGGACAAGTTGTTTCAGTTCACCCCGGACCAGCATTTTTTGATGCTGAGCGAAGGCGAATCACCCGAGATCGCTCGGGACAAGATTCTCGTTTACGCCTCTCTGAATGCCGAGGCGGGTAAGATCTATACCCAACGCGGCAACGCGGTGATGGGACGCGCGAGTCTGCTCAACGCGCTTCGTTTCACACTTCGCGCTGAAACGGAATTCTCCGGCGGCCCCCTGCCTGAGTTCACGCCCAACGTGGGTGAGCTGTTGGCGGCACTGGCCGATCAGCCGCTCGACCCGGACACCCTGGAGCTCCTGCAACGCCCGAAAGCGCGCGATTGAAACGTCCCCTTCCCACCGAGGCCGATTCCGCCGTGAAACAGACATTCCAGTCTGTCCTCCGTCGCGTGAAACAGACATTCCTGTCTGTGCTCCGTCGGCTTCCGGAACAGGCAGGAATGCCTGTATCACCTCGGGCCCGGCAGCCTCATTATCAAATTTAGAAGAGAAGCTCACCCTGGATCTCGGGCTTGTCGCCAAGGCCGAGAAAGCCGCCATAACGTTCCCGCCAGTCGTTTAGCTTCTCAGTATAGTAATCCGCATCGTAGGGAGCCTCGACGGGATCGTAGAGAGCAAGCGGACGCGAACGTTGCCAGTCACTCGTGCGCGAACGGCTCCGCGCTGTCACGTAATACGTGACCCGTTCGCCCATCCGCGGGCGGGGCGTGAGCTGCAATGCGGCTTCGGCGGCGGCCCGGCGGGGCTTGCCACCTTCGGCGATCAAGCGGTCGTAGGCATCGGGGTTCATGCTCAGGGTTTCGCTCTTCGCGAGTTCCGTCACGGGCACGCGGGCCGACTTCAACTGGCGGCGATACTCCTCGAACATCACCATCGGAGATTCCGGCGAGGCTCCGAGCAGAAAACGGATCAGCTGGTTTGTAAGCTTTTTCAGATACGGCTCGATCCCGCGCGAACGGAGCGCACTGCCGCGCAGAGTGATTTTTTCGCCATCGGAGAGCGCGTAGTTCTTCGCCTTGTAGCAAAACATTGCCGCGTACTTTCCATCGTATTCCAGCTCGATTCCGGGCGGCAGGACATGAGTCACCTGGGCGAGCAATGCGTCGGGCTGGTCGAAATAGCTTTCGGACGAGAGATAGATTCCGTCGGTGTCGGCTTCGAGAATCAGACAACCCAGACGCGCGAATTCATCGATCAACACCTGCAGCAGCTCACGTCCGCGACGCGTCACTTCCGCCGCAAGTTCGCCATCGCCGAAGCGCGCTCCGGAAAAGCCGAGGTAGCCATAGAACGAATTGATCAGGATCTTGAAGTTAGTCTGCCGGGCCTGCGCTTCGGCGCGTTCTTCGGCGGAAGGCGCCGTGCGCGCGAGCTGCTTGTAGGTAAGGCGATATTCCCGCAGCCGGCGGAGCAGAGGAATGAACACGCCGAGCGAGTCCGTCCTGGGGTTGCGACCGATGCCCAACAGCAGGCTCGGATACAACGAGGCAACGTCGAAATGCAGCACGTGGCGATACACGCCTTCCTGAAAGCTGCGGGTGTAACCGCCTTCGAATGGCTTCACCTCCGGTGGCAAAGGACACGCCTGCCGCGCGTGATAATACTCCTCGAGAAACAGCAGATCGATCTTCGACGTGGCGCCGCGCAAGGTCGCATCCTGTAATTGCGCGGGGAACGTCCGCACCTGTTCGAAGTACGTCGGCAGCAGCTGGTCCGCGATGCCCTGCGTTTCCCGCAAATCGTCCTGCAGGTAAGCGCAGAAGCGGGCGCGATCGGCGGAGAACACGTGCTGGATCTGACTACCCTCGATGTACGTGCGTTCGCTCTCGTCGTCGGTGACGCCGAAATAAATCGCCGACTCCTTCAGGCCGTAGGAGGTCATTTCCCGCGTGGTGATATCGAAGAGTTGCACCAACAAGTATGTGTCGATGACCGCGCGGCCCGGCAGATCGCAGCGCATGAAGTCGATCCAGCGTTCCGCGACTTTCAGACGGCTGCTGCGAAACGTGGCGCGCTGTCCATAACGCCCCCAAGCGCACGTCAGCTTATAGCGCCGCGAGCGTTGACGGAGGTAATCGAGGTCGAACTTGAAGAGATTGTGGCCCTCGATGACATCGGGATCCGCCTCCTGCAGCGCGGCGCAGAATTCCTGGAGCAGTTTCTTTTCCGCCGCGTCGCTCATCTCGTCGAGCACGATGAGCCGATCCTTTCCCTCGCAGCGCATGCCGATGGCCAGCACCCGGTCTTCGGCATTGGCGGCGTTGGGAAAGCCACCCGAGGTCGACGCCACCTCGATGTCGAACTGGCAGCGGCGAAGCTGACTAAACGCCAGGTCTCGAAAGAGCCTTTGGCGTTGCTGCAAGAGAAACTGGCTTTCGAGCGGGCGGATGGCATCGACCGAGACTCCCGGTTTGTCAGCGCGGACGAACGCCGTGAATGCGGCCAGCGATTCTGCGTGAATCAACCGGTTAAACGGCCCGGCGCCGGGCAGCGTTTCGAGCGTGATGCCGCCGGCCCAAAGCTCGGTCGGGGGATCGCCGTTCAGCCACGCGAAGGGGCGAAGGGCGTCGACGCGTTGCTCGCGACCACCGTCCGCGGTCGCGACCGTCGTAAAAACCTGGCCGGTATCGTCGACCCAGATTCCACAGACTGAAGGCGAGGTTTCGTTCACGACGTCGGTGAATACGGAGGAAAACCGTGGTGAACGCACCCTCTATTCGTGTCAGATGGGCGTGCAAACCTGAGGCGCTGCCAAAGTGATACAGACATTCGTATCTGTATTTCCCCCCTTGGCGGAACCGGCACTTCGAGCTTTCGGAACAGACAGGAATGTCTGTGTCACCTCGGACCGCCTAGCTCAGAATGGCTTCGAATAAACCATGACGACCGCGACGAGAGCGAGAATCACGGCGACGGTGCTCAACATTCCGACGGCGCCACGGCGGCGATAACCGATGCCGGCGAGCGCGGACAACCCGAGCCAGCAGATGAGTTTGACGACGAACCAACCCGGCCAACCGACACTGAGTTTTGCCTGGAGACCGAAGCCACCGATGAGCACCAACAAGCTGGCGATGCCGGTGATGATCATCACCTTTTTTCGCGTTTCCGCCGGCGCCGCGAACGCGTAGAAGGTGTAGCCGAAAAGAACGAGGACGGATCCGACGTGAAGAATGTAATAGAAGAGTGGACTCATGGTGGGTAGCTCTGGCCAGATCAGCGTCAGTTCGAACGGGGGTCCATCCTTTTAGGTTACAAAAAAGCCGGTCCCGAAGGACCGGCTCTCCACTTGAAATGGGATAACACCCCGCCTGTGCCGTGTGCCCAAAGGCTCAAGACCATTTTTTGTTAAGGTGGAAACTTCCTCCGCAGCATCTGTCTTCCGATTTACGGCCTGACATTCTCCACGAAGGGTTCAGCTCCCGTAATGTTCCTAAGGCAAAGAGCAGTTATTGGAAACACCTCGAACACTGCAGGGTGTCAGCAACGACCATAGATTACTCTTACCCTGGGTCAAATGCCGATTGCGGAAAGGCAAAGATGAAACAAGGAGAAAGGAGAAAGAAGAAACGCCGGAAAAGTGGAAAAGGGGGAAATCGGGAAACACCGAGCTCAAGCCCCCAACCATTCGGAATTTAAAACGCGAAGGACGCGTAGGGCAGGTCTGCGACCTGCCTTCGGCGGGTCAGAGACCCGCCCTACTTTAGGAACCCGGCTCTAACGCTGTCAGTGGCTAGGAGCGCAGCGAACCGGCTGCACGCCACCCCCAAGCCAAGGCAACAGGCAGGAATGCCTGTATCACGCCCAAACCACGCCGGCCAGAGGCTCGAAAGTGGGAAAGTGGGAGCTTTACGCCCCGAGGATGCTCTCGTCCAAGTGCTGAATGATCAGCTCCTGGATGGT
>JBBQEG010000156.1:0-11741 GCA_038320495.1 Opitutales bacterium
CCATTGGGCAGAATCGACGCATCGGCTGTCGGCACATGCGTATGAGTGCCGAGCACTGCCGTCGCGCGGCCATCCAGGTACCAGCCAAGCGCCTGCTTCTCGGAGGTCGCTTCAGCGTGAATCTCCACGATGATGGCGTCGGCTTGGTGACGAAGCTGCTCGATCATCCGATCTGAGGCCGCGAAGGGACAATCAGCTTTCATGTTCATGAAGCTCCGGCCCAACACGGTGAACACCGCCACGCGGAAGCCTCGGGATTCAATGATCAGATGGTCCCAGCCTGGACAGCCCCGCGGTAAATTCGCCGGACGACAAACTTTCTCAATCTGCGTGATCTCGTTTTCCCAGCCCCGCTGATCCCAGACATGATCGCCCAACGTGATGGCATCCACGCCACTCTCGATAATGGAGCGGGCAATCGAGGCCGTGATACCGGAACCCGCGGCGGCGTTTTCTCCATTGGCGATAACGAAATCAATCCCGTGTTCTGTCCGCAGGCGGCGGACCCGATCGGCCACGACTTCCCGACCCGGACGACCGACGATATCGCCGATAAAGAGCAACTTGAGCATCGCCTGAAGCTGCGCGGCGGCATGCCGCGCGCCAGCTCAATTTCGCCTTCCAAGTCCGAGCGGCTAAGCCAAGTGGATGAAATGGACGGCATTTCACGGCTCGCACGATCCTCCGATCCTGAGTCCCAGACGGCAGAATCCCGTTCGAATGGCTGGTTTCTCCCCCTTTTCTAGTGCTGAAATCACCTCGCCTGATTCCGAAGCTTGCCTCAACCGGACGAGCCGGTTTCTCCTACTCGGTTTCCGACCCTGCTTTTGCCATGAAAAACGAATCCACCTCACCCACCACGTTTCCACAGGCCGAGATCGGCCGCGAAATGAAGGGCGCCGACTGCGTGGTCGAGTGCCTGATCCGCGAGGGTGTGGATGTAATCTTCGCGTATCCCGGCGGTGCCTCGCAGGAACTCCACCAAGCCCTCGCGCGCACGGAGAAGATTCGCGTGATTCTGCCCCGCCACGAACAAGGCGGTTCGTTCGCGGCCGAAGGCTATGCCCGGGTCAAGGGCGAAGTCGGAGTGTGTATGGCGACCAGTGGTCCCGGCGCCACCAATCTCGTATCCGCAATTGCAGACGCGTTCATGGATTCGATCCCGCTGATCGCCATTACGGGTCAGGTTTACTCGAAATACATCGGGAAGATGGCGTTTCAGGAGACCGACTTTTACGGCATGACGCTGCCGATCGTGAAGCACTCCTATCTGGTGATGGATGCAAACGACCTGCCGCGCATCTTCAAAGAGGCGTTCCACCTCGCGCGCAGCGGCCGGCCTGGCCCGGTCATCATCGACATTCCGAAGGATGTGCAGCAGGCGAAAATCCAGCCCGTTTACCCGGCGACCGTGGAATTCCGCAGCACCTACGCGAACGCCACCCAACACGCGAGCGACCTGCAGTTGAAGGAGCTTCTCTCCCTGATCGGAGACGCCAAGCGTCCCGTGCTCTATTCTGGCGGTGGCGTGATTTCCGCCGAAGCCCACAAGGAGCTCACCGCTTTCGCGGTGATGGCCAACCTGCCCGTTGCCACGACCCTCATGGGGCTCGGCGGCTTCCCCGAAAGCCACCCGCTTTCAATGCGGTGGTTCGGCATGCATGGCTCGGCCTATGGAAATTGGGCGGTCGACCAAAGCGATCTTCTGATCGCCGTTGGGGCCCGCTTCGACGACCGCATCACCGGTGACACTAGCAAATTTGCGGCCGGCGCCAAGATCGTCCACATCGATATCGACGCGTCCGAGCACAACAAGAACAAGCGCGTGCTCCTCCCGATCGTCAGCGACGTGAAATACGCGCTGACCCGCCTCAACGAGCTCGCGCAAGGCCTGAAGTTCTCCCCGCCCGACACGAAGGCTTGGCACGCGCAGATCGCGACGTGGAAACAGGAACACCCATTCCGCTTCGAAGAAAGCAAGCACATCGTTCCGCAGGAAGCGGTGCAGGTGCTCTATGAGCTCACCAAGGGCGACGCGATTATAACGACTGGCGTCGGCCAGCATCAGATGTGGGCGGCCCAATTCTACCGCTTCAACGAACCACGCCGTTATATCAGTTCGCTCGGCCTCGGCGCCATGGGCTTCGGTTATCCCGCGGCGCTCGGCGCCAAGGTCGCGTTCCCCGACAAGCAGGTCATCGATATCGATGGTGACGGTTCCTTCGTCATGAATGTGCAGGAACTGGCCACGGCGAAGATCGAAAAGATCGGCGCCAAAGCCCTTATCCTGAACAACCAGCATCTCGGCATGGTCGTGCAGTGGGAAGACCGCTTCTACGGCAGTGTCCGCGGCAACACCATTCTCGGTGACGAGACCAACGTCGGCAGCCCGGAAAACCTGGACGGACTCTATCCGGATTTCGTGAAGATCGCCGAAGGGTTCGGCGTGAAGGGCCGGCGGGTCCATCTCAAGAGCGAGCTTCGCGCCGCCATCCAGGAGATGCTCGATCACGACGGTCCCTTCGTGCTCGATGTCATTGTGCCTTATACCGAGCAAGTGCTGCCGATGATTCCGGCCGGCAAGTCCGTAAAGGAGATGCTGCTGAAGTAAGGGTCGACCGATAGGATTTATATTTAAAGCCCGGCCATCGCGCCGGGCTTTTCCTTTGATATAGGACCGCGGATCAGAGGTGAAACAGACATTCCTGTCTGTGATCGGCAAAAAATTACGGAACAGGCAGGAATGCCTGTGTCACTTTTACGGACGAGGGCCGAAATGCCTATCCGCTTCATCCGCGGTTGATCGATCTTTGGACCTCGATGGTCTGAGGGACCGCATCGCTGGAATCTACAGACAGGAATGTCTGTGTCACATCCGCTCACTTCTCCGTCATCTCGTAAACTCCCGCCCAGTTTTCCAACGGCGGTTTGGCTTTGTAGCTCTCCGTAATGCGAAGATAAACGAGCGAAGGATTCGTCGATACGCCGGGGGTCTTGCCGGGCTGGTTGGGCTCGAGTCGCGCACTCTGTTTGAACAACGCGATCGCACCGTCCCAGTCCCGCGCATGATAACGGGCGAGCCCTTGTTCGAAAATCTCCAGGCACCCGGCCACACTGGGCGCGAGCAACTCCTTCAATCCGACAACCTCGTAAATTGGCACCGCTTGCGAGCGGCCCATCACCCGGATTTGCCCGAGCGCCCGAAAAACCACCCGGCCGTCCCCATGCTGTTCACAGGCGAGTTTCGTCGCATGCGTGACCATCGTGTACGCGCCCCAGCTTTTCGCGCCCGACTCCATTCGCGCCGCCAGGTTCACATTGTCCCCCATCATCGTATAATTGAACCGCGTCCGACTGCCCATGTTTCCGATCATACACACGCCGGTGTTAAGCCCGATGCGCGACTGCATCTGGCCGACAATGTCCGGCCACTTCCCGCCTTCAGCGGTCCATTTTTCCCGGAGTTCGCCCAGTTTCTGATGCACCAACTGGCTGGCCACACACGCGCGAAAGGCGTGGTCCGGAAGCGGGATCGGCGCCCCAAACATCGCCACCACCGCGTCACCAATATATTTATCCAGCGTGCCGCCCTGAGCCTGCACGATATCCGTACAGGCCGTCAGGTATTCATTCATCAACTCAACCAGACGTCCGGACCCGAGCTTTTCCGAGAAACTCGAGAAGCCCTGGATGTCGGAAAAATACGGTGTGATTTCAGCATCGTGACCGCCGAGCTGAGGGTCCTCGCCTGACTCGACCATGCGCTCGACTAACTGTGGAGACACATAGGTGCCGAACATTCCTTTGATGCGCCCCTTCGCCTTTTGCTCGTGGATCACCTGCCATATCAGACCCACAAAACTGGTGGTCAGCGCTGCACCGATAGGTGCTGTCATCGGCAGCACTATATCAGCCATGCTGAAAAGCTGAAATGCAACCCCCGCATAAGCGACCAGGCCGAGCACCGCGATCGCCTTCAAGTGCACGGTCCGGGCACTGCCCGCGACGGAAAAGCCGCCCACCAATAAGGCCAGCGCAAATACCAGGATGTAATTCACGGCCTCGGGGAAGCGCTTCAGGTACGCTCCGGAAACGATCGTCTTCAGCAAATTTCCGTGCAGTCCAACTTTCGGTACTGGATACGGATTGAGCGGAGTCGGCGCGATATCCTGCAAAAGCGGATCAACCGGCCCGACCAACACCACCGCGTCCTTAAACTCCTCCTGAGCGAAATACTCCCTGGCGGCCCGCACCTCGTCCGGAACGTCTGAACTCAACATCGACGCGTATTCAAACACGTCGACAAACTCGGCATGAATGATGTGCGGGGAGAGCCACCGCGTGAACCAGTTTACTTCGAGAATCTGCTGATCCTGGAGCGGAATTGTGGCGTGCAGCGATCCATCCGCTTGAACAAACTCGATCCGGTCCTCGCGCACGCGCAGTGCCTCGGGCGGCAGCCCCCAATATAACCGGGCGAGTTGCACCGCCATATGATAATAGATCGTCCCCTGATTACTCGGTGCCCAGGCCGGAACCCGGCGCGTCG
This sequence comes from Opitutales bacterium, assembly GCA_038320495.1. Classification (GTDB taxonomy): domain Bacteria; phylum Verrucomicrobiota; class Verrucomicrobiia; order Opitutales; family Opitutaceae; genus ER46. Next base: position 4,550 of record JBBQEG010000156.1, read on the forward strand.
CGCCGTCCAGCGTATCGATCAAGCCAATTGCTACCGGCGGCGTAAAGGGGCGAGGCTTGGACGGGTCTGCGCTCGTTTCAAACGAGGGCAACTCAGGAGGCGCCATTTCCTCGCGCGCCATTGTTTTGGACGCGACGAGCGGAAGCTCCCGTTGCGTGATCTGGTTATTAACGTCGAGATATTGCCGGCCGCCGTAAGCCGCCGCGAGGACGACCGGGGGTTGGCTTTGGAGAAAGCGGCCGAACTCGGCATTGCCAAGAATCACCTTCCTCAAGTCGGCGGATTGCGCGAGCCCTGCATCCGAGAAAACCAGGTCGAACGCGACCACCTTGACCTTCGCCTCATGGACGAGGGCCTTCCCCACATCCGCGAAATAACTCCGATCCCACGGCATGCCGCCGATCGCACTCAAAGAGAGCGAATCAATGTCGATGTGCACCACCTTGACCGGCGACGCCCTCTCGCCGCGATATTGAAACCGCCAGTCGAGGGCCTTGTTTTCAAGAAAGGTAAGTGCTCCAAAATAACTCAAAACGCACCAAAGCGCGGGAACCGGAAGCAGCCAGAGCCAGCGCAGATGAGTAAGCGACCGGCTGACCTTCTTGCTGGAGGGCATTACTCGCAGGCTAGGAAGCACGGACGGGAACGAAAGAGAAATTGGGGTCAGCGTATGGACTCGCGGCGGTCCGACGAACGTTCCGGTCTATTCGCAACCGTCCGTGCTCATGCGCCTTTCGTCCCGGCAGACCCGCAGCGTCCATCCCAGCCAAGGGCATGAGCTCAGCGCTCGCCTCCGAGCGGCGTGGTCCGTGGAGCCTGCGGCGGCGGTGTGGGCGGCGTCAAATTGGTGGGCGGCGGCGGCGCAAACGAGGTGTTCCTGACCGCGCCGATGAGTTGCTGCGCTGCTTGTGCGACCTGCGCGGCGTTTGCCGGGGCGATCGGCAACGTTCCATTTACCGTCGGTGCACGGACGACCACAAGTTGTCCGGCTGGATTCTGGGTGACTGTGACCGTCATCGAAATCTCCTGCCCCGTCGGAACGCCGATAATCGGAATCGTGGTGGTGCCGCTGACGGGGGTGGGCGTTGTGCCAGGAACCTGAGTCGTGGTCGTGCCCGTGAATGGAACGCCCGGCGTGCCTGGTTGGAAACCGACGTCGCCTTCCAATGTGGTGATGGTAAACTCGAACGGTTGCGCTAAAGCGCCGAAGGCCTGACCCGCGCCGATCGGCCGGAAGACGATGCGGAACGTAGTGCCCCGGATACCGGCGGCCCCGACCGGGGTGTTCACGGTGAATGACGAGCCTTCCGCGTGTTTCAATTTCTTCACGTTGCCAACCAGCTCTCCGCGGTTGAGCGAGAGACGAGTGCGGGAACGCGAGGGCTCCTCGGCCAATTCGGCAACTCGCACCGTGCTCGCAAAGGGATCCTGCAAAAACTCCTCGATGAGCAATTCCGTGTCGGAGCCAAGCTGAGTCGTCGCACCGTTCGAAAACACCAGGACGACGCTGGAGTTTGCGCCAGTGACGATCTTCGCCGCTTGCGGTACGCGATCATTGGTGCGCAGCGGAGTGCTTTGACCATTCACTGTCATCTGGACCGTGCCAATGACTCTGGCGGCGAGCACCTGCTCAGCACCGCCGGTAATAGAACCAGGGGCGGAAAGCGCACCCGGTGATTGCGCGCGCAGCGAAAGACACGCGATCGACGCGCACACGAAGAACCAGGACAGGAATCGGTTGTGCATGGAAAATGGCCTCATGGCGCCCGCGCACCCATTGCCAAACGCTCGCGGAGAGCTATCGCCTGGCGATGAGTTGGGTCAAGACGCAAACAGAACGCCAGGGCCCCTGCCGCCAGCGCATGCTGGGTGGGACTCCGGCTCAGATGATCCGCATAGTAGAACCAGGCGGTGACGCTCGCCGGCGCCAAAGTTAGAGCCCGCGCAAAGTCCTCGCCCGCCTCCGCCCAGCGGCCCTGCAAATTGCGCGCGACGCCTCGCCGTACCCAGAATTCAAACACCTCGGCCGAACACCGGAGCGCCCGGTCCGCGGCGGCTTCCGCCAACCGCCCCAGCTCCAGCTCGCGTCCTGTCTCCACGGTGGCCAACAGGGCCGTGGCATACGCCAGGTCGGACCAGGCCTGCCCGTTGCCAGGCGCGCGCCGGGTAACGTCGCGGAGTTCCTCCTGCGTCGCCTTGAGACGGTCGGCGGGAATCGGAGTATCCGACAACACCATACGCTCGATCGCGTGCCGGGCCTCATCCCGTCGACCTTCCGCCCGATACAGCGGATTCAATCCGACGATGACCGCCCCGACCGCGGCGACTCCGATCCAAGGCAGAAACGGCGAGAGGCGACCCGGTGCTGCCTCTGACTTGCGCGGTTCCCGGCTCAAGGCCAGGCCGGCGATCGTGGCGAACGCCAAACCGAGAGCCGGAATCTTCAGATGAAAGTCGACGAAAAGCTGAAGCCCAAAGGCGAGAAGCCCGATACCCAAGGCTTGGCGGAAAAGCGGCTGATCCATCCAGTCAACCCCACTCGGGGTGCGTCTTTCTTCACGCCGCCGACTCTCGCGCAGCGCCATCCAAGTTCCCCCAGCCAGCAACACTCCACCGATCACGCCGTAATCACTGACTGTATTCAAATAGTCATTATGCGCCCATTCCGGGCGATCGACGAACCCGACGGGACGATGCCGTTCAAACAGGACATCGTAGCTCCCCGCGCCTGCGCCCCAAACCGGCGCCTCCCGGATGAGTTTCCATGCCGCCTGCCAAAGAATGGGACGACTGCGTTCCCCCGAGTCACGGAGCAGCACTTCGAACCGCTCGCGGGCTTTCGGCTCAACCGAGTAGACAACGCCACCCAGCATCAACAGTAAAACCACCACGCTGGCCGCCATTCCAATTCGGCGCGGCCAGCGCCAGCCACCCGCACCGAACAGGGGCCACGCAGTCAGGGCGAGCGCCAAGGCGATCCAAGCGCCCCGGCTGATGGTGAGCGCCAACCCGGCGAGCAGCACGGCCGTCACCCACCCCCACCCCACCCGTTCTGTCGCGGTCGCCCCGCCTCGTGCCATCAAGGCGCCCGTCGCCGGCACGAGGAGAACAAGTAACCCGGCGAAGCTATTCGGAGCGCCAAACGGTCCGCTCGAGCGGTGGAGAAATTGCTCCACCTGCACAGCGCCCAGCGGCAGCCAGGTCGGGTTCACAAAACGCTGGTAACCCGCCAGACCAACTCCAACTACGGCAACCAAGACGATCGCGAAAAACACCAGACGGCGCGGTCCTACACTGCGAATGTGGCTTGAGACGACCCAGAAGACGACCGCCGCCTGCAGCCACTTGGCCCAGTCGAACCAGCCCAGCCAAGGCACGGGCGAAACCCAAAAAACATTGGCCGCGGCATAAACCACGAACGGCCACACCCAAAGACTTGCAGGATGCGCCGCGGGCGGCTTCCCCATGCCGCGAGCCAAGCCAACTGCGGCAAGCAACCCGGTCAAAAGAATCGTCACCCCCATGGTTTCCGCTCGATAGCCCCCAAGGCAGAGGGTCGTCCAAGCGAGGTTGGCACTCAAAACCAGCGCCTGCGCCCACTCCGCTCCATCGGCCCGCGGCAGGGAGTCGCGGCGGTGGTGTTCAGGGCTCATGCAGAGGAAAGGACACTCCATCTTTCGGCTCATCACCCGGCGCTCACAAGGGGAAAGAGCCGCAGGAGCCGGGCGGGCGCTACGAGCGGTCAAAAAAACGGCGCCCCCTTGCGGGAGCGCCGTTGATGGCCAAAAATGTGCGGATCAACTCAGGCCGTTGGCACCGTCTGGATCGTCTTGATGATCCGGCCGGCCACCAAGTACGGGTCAGCGGCGGAGTTCGGCCGGCGATCCTCGAGATAGCCCTTGTAGCCGCTGTTCACGAAGCTGTGCGGCATGCGAATCGACGCGCCCCGGTCGGCCAAGCCGTACGTGAACTTGTCGATCGACTGGGTCTCGTGGAGACCGGTGAGGCGGAGATGATTCTCCGGGCCATAAACGGCAATGTGCTCGTCCATGTGCTTGTTGAAGGCCGCCATGAGCTTGTCGAAGTATTCCTTGCCGCCCACTTCGCGCAGGTGCTTGGTCGAGAAATTCGAGTGCATGCCAGAGCCGTTCCAATCCAAGGGAGCATCAAAGTCACCACGGAGTGGCTTACAGCGCCACTCGATATCAATTTCGTACTGTTCGCAGAGCCGCGCGAGAATGTAGCGGCCCACCCACATTTGATCAGCGGCACTCTTCGAACCCTTGCCGAAGATTTGAAACTCCCATTGGCCTTTCGCGACTTCCGCGTTGATGCCTTCGATATTGATTCCAGCATCAAGACAGATGTCGATATGCTCCTCGACGATCTCACGAGCGACCGAGCCGACGTTCTTGTAGCCGACTCCGGTGTAGTACGTGCCCTGAGGAGCGGGATAGCCTTGCTTCGGGAAGCCGAGCGGAACGCCATCCTGATAGAAGAAGTACTCCTGCTCGAAGCCAAACCATGTTTCCGGATCATCCGGGATCGTGGCGCGTGAGTTCGTCGGGTGCGGAGTTTTGCCGTCCGGCATCATGACTTCGCACATCACGAGTGCGCCGTTTTTCCGGGTGCTGTCCGGGTAAACCGCGACGGGCTTCAAGACGCAGTCCGAGCTCTTGCCTTCGGCCTGTTTCGTCGAGCTACCGTCGAAGCCCCAGTTGGGCAGTTCGTCGAGCTTCGGAAAGCTGGCAAACTCTTTGATCTGCGTCTTGCTGCGCAGGTTGGCGAGGGGCTGGTAGCCGTCGAGCCAGATGTATTCCAGTTTGTATTTGGCCATAAAGGAGGTCTTTTGAGCAGGGTTGTGGGAGAATTTCGAGGAAGCGTTGAGGAATTTCCTCGATCGGAAATCAGCAACTCATGTGCCAGTGGCAATCAGAAGTTTCATTCATGACACTTTTCCCATGCACAAAATGAATTTGCCTGCCATTTGCAGCGGCAACGGGCGCTTGCCTCCCGGGGTGACGCGCCGAACTGTCGAGTCCCAGCATGCATGAGATGAAAGATACCGCACGGGCGACCGTGCGGATCGGCTTCGACGGACGCGTCCACAAGACGTTCCGCGGTCACTTCGCGCGTCAACGATTCGAGCACGAGCTGCGGGTGTTGCGCTATCTCGAGGAGCGTGGCTGCACGTTCGTGCCCCGTCTGCTTGAGGTCGAACCGGAGAACCTCAAAATCGTGACCACCAACTGTGGCGGCCGGGTTGACCAATTGAATCCGGAGCGGCAGATCGCGTTGTTTGCTGAGCTGGAGGGTTATGGCGTCCGCCACGAAGACAGGGAGCTCCGCAATATCACGTACCGCATCTCCGACGGGCGGTTTTGCATCATCGATTTTGAGTTCGCCACCATTCTCGACGACGGTACCGGCCACCCGATCTCCTTGAAGCCCGATCTCACCTCATGAGCCCGGACGAGCCACCCTCCGCGGATCCGGTGTCGCCGACGCCGTTGCCTGATGTCCATTGGTCAGCCCTCACTCACGTTGGGCGCGTAAGATCCAATAATGAGGATACGTTCCTCGCGCTCGCGGTTGACGGACGCGAAGTCCGCTACCTCGGAAAGACGGGGCATGCCTCGCTGGCGGGCAATGATTTCGTGTTCGCGGTGAGCGATGGCATGGGCGGCGCGAAATCGGGTGAGTTCGCCAGCCGGATTACCGTTGATCGCGTGACGCGGCTGTTTCCCCGTGCCTTTCGCATGGCGGCGGCCGGGATGGGAACCGGATTCAACGACTTGCTCATCGAGTTGATCAACTTGATCCATCTCGATCTGATGAAGCTGAGCTACTCCTACGAGGAGTGCGCCGGCATGGGCGCGACGCTTAGCCTCTGCTGGGTCCGGCCGGACTGGGTGTATTTCGCGCATCTGGGCGACAGTCGCATTTATTATCTCCCTTACGATGGACCAATGACCCAGGTCACCCATGACCACAGCCACGTGGGCTGGCTGCGGCGCAAGGGAAAGTTGAACGAACGCGAAGCGCGCACCCATCCCGCACGCAACGCTCTGCAACAAGCGCTCGGTGCCGGTCATCAGTTTGTCGAGCCGCACATCGGCGCGGTCGGGTATCGGCCGGGAGACAAATTTTTGATCTGCTCCGACGGTCTCATCGATGGACTCTGGGACCGACGCATGGAGGAGTTTTTGCGCGAACCGTCGACCCCGGATGCGCCGGTCAGTCTCGCCAAACGCCTGGTCGAGGAGTCCGTCGAAAATTCCGGCCGAGATAACACCACCGCCGTAGTGATCGAGTTCGTGTTACCCATTACGCCGCCAACGCCCGCGACGGATTTCACCCCCACCCCCACGGCTTGACGATGAAAAAACGGCTCTTCGTTTATGGCACGCTGAAACGCGGCTGCTGCAATCACGGGCAAATCGCGGGGCAAGATTTCCACGGAGTGGCGCTTACGCCGCCCGGTTTCCGACTGTATAATTTAGGCGGATACCCCGCGATCGTCGCCCAACCAGATTCGCCGACCGGGGTGCTCGGCGAGGTCTGGTCCGTCGATGCGGAGAGCCTCGAGCGGCTCGATCGGTTTGAGGGTGTGCACGAAGGGCTTTATCGACGCGAGGCGATCAGCTTGCTTCCGCCGTTCGCAGAGCAGGCGGTTGAGGTCTACGTGTCCGCGCTTCCGGTTGTGAACCGTCCGGACGTGGGTTCCGAGTGGATCGAATAGATAGGAGAGTTCGGAAGATCAGTCGATTCGATCGATCATCAGACCGATTCCGCGAATCGCATGCGTTCAAGCGGCTCTCGCGCCTTTTCCAAAATTCGGCAGTTCAGATCAGCCACGGATGAAACCGATGGCACGGGTACAGAGAATTGTAGATCAAGGAGCACCTGACGGCCATCTACCCTCAAGGTGAAGGACCCGAAATACAGAATGCCTTGGTAATCTGTGTCCATCTGTGGAATCTGTGGTTTCTCGCTGTTTCCGGTGAGCACAGAAGAATGAACAGAAGGTAACGGAGGAAACGAAGATCAAATCTTTCTGGCGCACACCTTCGTTTTCTTTGCTGCTGTTCAATTCCGATGCACGCCTGCCTCGCGTTATCCACTGAAACCAGCGAAGATCAGATTTCAGGGTTCGAAAAATTAGCGGTCGTTAGCGAAGATTAGCGTTTCC
>JBBQEG010000157.1:0-11711 GCA_038320495.1 Opitutales bacterium
CATCGTGAACGGATCGTGGAGCCAGATCCCGAGTGAGACATTGATCATCAGGGTGAAACCCCAGTGTGCAAGATTGAGGATAAGAGCCTGCACAGGCTGATCAGAAAATTTGCGAATCGCCCACCCGCCCGCGCCGTGCCGCGAACCGAGCACGAACGACTGCCGGCCCGCGGCCAACGGCGCGAGGAGCACCTCGTAATCACCGAGATCATACTCGAGGTCCGCGTCCTGAATCAGCAAAACATCACCCGTCGCGTGCGCGAAGCCGGCGCGGACGGCGTGGCCTTTGCCGCGGGCCTTGGGTTCGAGGATCAGTTTGACCCGCGGATGCGACTCGTAGGTCCGCACGATTTCCCGGGTGCCGTCACTGGAGTTGCTTTCAACCAGAATAATCTCGAGCCGCCATCCCTCCACCTCTTTGGCAAGGATCGCGTCGAGCGCGGACCGCACGGTGGCCGCCTCGTTGTAGATGGGAACAACAACAGAGAGAACGCCGTGGCGAATCGGCGCAAAAGGAAGCGGCGGCATGGTCAGCAAAAAGTAATCAGGCGCACAGTCATCAAACGGCCGGGCCGGGAGATCAATCCCGATGCGGGCAACGCCGGATCGTTCACGGCGCGGGCGGTTTCACGGCGCACGGCATCCGCGACACGCCATACAGCGCATCCGCCGCCTGGCTGAGCCCGGGAAACGCGAGCGCCGCGACCGCAATCGCGCGAGCGGCGGGCCGGTGTCTCAGGTTCTTCAGAATCTTGAAGCGCAACGCACCTCCGAACCGGACCGGATGCGGCGTCAGGCCGACGCGTTGATACAGGGTCGCCAGACAGCGCGGGTTGAACAGACTCACGTGGATCTCGGGCACACAGTAGCCAAACTCGAGTCCCTGCCGACGGGCGATCGGCGAGTCGAGATTGCCCGTCGTCAAAAGCAACAATCCACCCGGCTTGAGGAGCCGAGCCACGAGCTGCGTCGGCTCGAGCGGCGAAGGAAGATGCTCGATCACCTCGATCATGCTGATCACATCATAGCGTCCGGACGGCTCGGCCTGCAGCGCATCCAGATCAAGGATACGGAACCCGTCGTCGCGTTTCAGCAGGTCGGCGTATGAGCCCACATCGTGTCCGCTGATGGCGAGGGGACGGCCTGCCAGGCTGCCCTGTTGACGAAGAAACTTCAGGAAGCCGCCGGCTCCGCAGCCGAAGTCCATCCATTCCAGCGCGCCCGGCGAACTGGCCTTGGCCGCGCCCGCAACGCCAGGTGCGGCGGACTGGGCGTTGATATAACGCCCGGCTATCTCGGCGAGATCCCTAAATTCGTAACGTCGGTCACTGCGCTCCCAATCGCGGTATTCCGCTTCGTAATCGACAAAAGGATCGGGCCCCTTGCCGCGGTAATACGCGTCGTCGTAAACCCCGAAACCGGAGAAGGGTTCCACGCTCATGAAGCCGCAGTCGCCGCATTGGTGATACGCGAACTCCCGACGGTAAAACAGGCCGGACTTGCGGCCACGCACCGCCGTATTGCTGGAACCACAACAGCGACAGGAAAGAGCAGGAGTGGTCATGCGAGTCGGGTTCGTCGAACGGCAAAAAAGAGCGACAGCCCGAGCAGAGTCACCCCTGTAATGCTAAGCGCCACCGTGAGCGGGAAGTTCACGGGTAGATAACGGATTGCCACCTCGTAATCCCCGGCAGCGTCGACCAGGACGCCGCGGAAAGCGTGATTGACGCGAAAAATCGGCGTGGAGCGGCCGTTGACCTCGGCGCGAAAATCACCGGCCCAATACGCCTCTGTCAGCACAATCATGCCGGGGCCATCCGCCGTTACCCGAAACGAAGTGGAGTTTTCGGTCAGGCGATAAGCGGTCGCTGCGATCGCGACCGCATCGCTGGCCGGGCGCGCGATGCGGGCGACGGCAGCGATCGCACTCGCGTCGCTCTTCTGCACGGCGGCAAAGGGCGTGCCGGCGGATCCACGCAGCCTGGCGATCAACTCCGCCGGCTCGGCGTAGGTTTCAATGCGAGGCGTGAAAAACGCCCGCGGCCAGGCCGTGGGGCTCTCGTACACATCGAGATCCGCCGATTTCACCAGCGTCAGCGACTGCGTGAGCACGGGATTTTTCGAGAGCAGATCAAAATAGAAACGGACATTCAGCAGATCCAGAAACGGTCGCGCAACCGGCAAGCCCGGAGCCTCCACATAGAGCCGCCAGTCCCAGAGACGCTCGATCCCCGAAACTCCGGCGAGTTCGCGCAACCAGGGATTCACAAGTGCGTCGGGTCCGTGGACCGTCTCCAGTCCATACATACCCGTCCAACCGGGAAAAAAGTTGCCGTTGAAACCGAAACCGCGACCCGGTTCGCGCGCATGAGCGGCACGGGCGAACTCCATCGCGCCCGAACGGGCGTGGAAATCAACGCGCTCGGTCGGCCGGGCGGTAAACTCTTCAAAACGCACGGCGCTGCTGTGAAGCGCATGCCGCCACAAGAGCACGATGACGCACGCAGCAAGGAGCAGACTGCGCGCCGGAGTACAGACCCGCATGCGCAGGGCTCCGCGCGCGAGGAGCGCCAACCCCACCGCAGCCACCAACAGCGTCTTCAGATAATCCCAGATGAAAGGCGAAATCGCCAAGACCTGCCCCGGCTGATGAACCGAAAACGTGGGACCAAAGATCGGCCGGTGTGCCGCCTGCCGAAAAGCGATCCATCCGAACACGAGCCCGCCCAGCAGGAGACCGGCGATGATCAGATCCGACCGGCCGAGCGGCGTCGCGAGCCGGCGCGCTGCGGTCGCAAAGCCCACTCCCGCCAGCACTGACCAGAGCACGATAAGGACGCACGAGAAGGTGTTGTCGAGGTGTGCGATGTTACTGAGGAACGGCACCGTCACGATCCACTGCGGGGGCACCAGACCGAAGGCCAGCGCGAGCGGCACGAGCGAGCTCGCCGCCAGCGCAATCGCAGCCGGATGCGAGAACTGCTTGCGCAGGGTCGCCAGAAAATAGAGCAGCCCGAGCAGCAACAGAAAATTCAAGGACGGGCTGAAGACGCGATTTCGATCCATCAAGGGGCGATAGAAAATCTCGTCGAACGCCCCCAGGAGCAGCGTCGGTTGAATTTGATACGCGCTCGCCACATCGTAGCCCGTGTACGCGTGACCCAGCGTTTTGAGGAACGTCCACCAGATGGGTAACGTGATCAGAACAAACAGGACGCCGGCCCAGGTCACGGTCGCGAGCCGCGCAACTCGTTCCCTCCAGCCGGGACCACTCGCAAGCAAGAGGCAGCCACCGGAAAAATTGAGACTGACGAGCAGCATGTACGCCTCCTTGACCGTGCCGCTGTTCATCAGGGCGAAGTTCGCGACAACCAGTCCCGCGGCATTCCAGGCGAGGTCGCGTCGCGTCATGGCCAAACTGATACGCGCAAAAAAGTAGAGCGGCCACGGTGCGTAACAGAGGCTGAAGAACGCCGGGTGATTGATTCGATAAAGGAAGAACCCGATGAACGGCGCGGCGACTGTGACGATTACGGCGGCCCCGGTCCGGCGCGTAAGCGTGAATACGGTGAGGCCCAGACCGGCGGCGAAGAGCCATTTCGCCATCAGGTATTTCAGGTCCCATGCCCAGGACGCGCCGTTGGCGGCGATCACAAGAAAATGCAGCGGGTCGCCGAACATCGACTGGCCCTGCGCCAGGAGCGGAACCCCTGCCGCACTATAACGATTCCAAAGCGGCAATTCGCCTCCGGCAAGTGCCCGGTGCTGGATCGCGGAAAATGGGACGTGCTGCCACATCACCGCGCCGACATCGGAGAGTTTCACCTCCGCCACCTCTTTCGCACTGTAACCCGGCAACGTCGGAAAGTAGTCGTAGAGCAGCGTCGTTCCCAAGTTCGGGCTGACGTAGCTCTTGCCCAGAAACACGACCGGATAAGCGCTCGCCACGACCGCGACGAGGGCGACGGTGCCGATGGCCAGAGCTGGACGTTGGACGAGTTGGCGGGCGCGCTCCGCCACGGCGGCGCGAAAGCGGGGCACGCGATCCAGCACGAACAAGCCTGCGGCGAGACCAAGGAAAATCGGCACCCCGAGCACGACCGAAGCGCGGAGGCGCTCCCACCCGCACGTGGTGACTACCAGAGGCGTTGCGAAGTCGATCGCGAGCTGCGGATCGTCACTTCCCGGCGCGATGACGACGAGCACCCCGCTCGTTCCATGCGGTTCGAGTGCACTCACCTGTTGCACGGCTTGAAGGGCGGGCAGCGGAATGTCGTGCCGCGAATTTCCGAATTCCGAAATGATCCGCAGGCTTTCCAGCACTACCCGGCCGCCGCGGTCGAGCGGATCGAGCCGGAATGCCCGGTACGTCCCGGGAGCAATCGGAAGCCGGTAAACGATGGGCTCGGCTGACACCTCCAATTGAGTCACGGCGGAACTTTCCTCGCGGACACCCTTACCATCGTCGAAGAATATTTGAAAACGGCCGCTCACGTCCGACGCCACCCGCGCTTCCACCAGGAGCGTCCTGCCTTGCGGCAGAAACGGCACGGCTACGACGGCACTGAGGAGTGCAGCCGCAAGCAAGGCGGTAACCGTGAAAAACTTCATACGAAGCCGGCGAGTCTCGGAGAAAGCGCGACCCGCCGACAAGGATTATGCGGACGCGTCAGCAACCGGAGCGAGGATAGGCTTACGGGGCGCGCTGCCGGGCCGGCGCCGGCCCCAGAAAATCAAAACCGCCGTGAGGATCAGGCTGAGCGCCGCGGCGACGTACAGAATCACCAAGCCATGCTTGGCCACCCGCCACGCCCAGTACGAGCCGGCGCCCATCGCCACCGGCGGCGAAAACGCGATCCACGGCGTGGGAGAGGCATCCGTCGCGACGATCACAAAGGGCTCCGACGGCGTGCGCACATAAGCCGCCCGCCAGGAGTCGTCGGGCATCCGCGTCGGGGCGATTCGCGCCAGGGTGCGTCCGGACTGTGCGTCTTGCAACGTGAGTGAAACGCCGCCGGAGCGATGGCCAATCTGCCCGGCTGTCTCGAATTTCAACCAGCCAAACGCGGTCGGAACGATCGGCGCGCTGCGCCACTCCCGCGGTTCTTCCAGCGGGCCAGCCTCCGATTGGGCGACATAGGAACCCCACGAGATCGACGCATCGAGGGGCGTCGTGGCAGGTGACACGCCGGCTTGAGGCGGAATATCGAGCGACGCGGCCATGGCGTTATTCTCGGCGAAGCCCGAGTTCGAGCTCGCCGCCACGATGGGGACAGGAGGGCGAATCGGCACCGGCATGAGGCTGCGGAGCCCTGGGTGCGCCAGACAGTCGATCAAGCCTTGGGCGCTCGGATAAGGAATTTCTGGATACGCGAGTTGCGCCGGGTCATTCGTCGCCAGATAGCGCCGCATGTGCCGTTCAGCTTTGATGTAATACTTCTTCGCATCCGGCAGTTCGTGACGCAGATTCCGGCTGGCGGTGTCATAAAGCCCAAGCGAGAACAGAACCGCCCACGCCACTCCGAGGCCATACAGCGGAAGACGTTTCCCAAGCGAGGAAGGCGGCGCGCTGGATCGTCCCGACAGCAGCCAGACGAGCGCGATGCCGTTTACCACGGTGCCAAAAACCAGGGTGTCCATGTACCGCGAGGCTGGATAATCGGCACCGGCCCCACGCGCATACGCCGTCGCGAAAATCTGCACCAGTACCCAGCCGCCTAGAGCCGCGATCGAGGGCGCGGCACGATCGTCCCGCTCACGCAGGGGGCGGCGCAAAACCTGCCAAAGCACGAGACCCCATGGCAGCCACAGGACGAGTCCCGCCCAATCGCGATCGCGCAGGGGCCACTCCATGCTGCGCAAGGACGAGAACACGAAGTCGTGCAGTGTCTTTGCTTTCAATTGCTGGTGGTAGTCGACCTCAACGCGGGTGAGCAGGCCGATCGCGACCAGGCCGAAACAAAGGAGGATCGTCGGCCAGACGGAACGGAAGTCGGTCTCGCGGCGCACCAGCCGCCAGCCCACCACGACCAGGACCACCGCCGCGGCGAGAAACCCGGATCCCATCGAACCCATGGCCAAAATCGCGGCGATCAGGCCGATCCACCAGCGCCACGTTCCGGTCCGCGCGAACGGCAACGTAACCAGCGCCGCAAACGAAAGCCCGAGCAGCCAGTATTGTTGCGAATGAAAACCGCCGAGCACGTTCTGCCAGGCGAGCGGCAAGCCAAAGAGCGCAGCGATCAGAAGGAAGATGGGCGCGTGCCAGACCGGGGCGGTCCATCGACGGGCGAAGACCCAGAACGCGGCCCCGAGCAGAGCGTGCAGCATTGCATTCGTCACCGCTTCGAGGCGCGAGTCCCATTGCCCGTTCATCAGCGTGAGCGCGAGATTCTGCAGCTTCGTCAGGACGACGCGATGTTCGTTATGCGGTCGGAACAAATGTTCAACCAACTGGTTCTGGTCCAGCCAGGGAATGAGCAGATAAAAACCCTCCGCATCCCACTGATCCCAATCCGGCATGGGCGAGCCGTAGCGATCAAACGTCGCCCATTTCGCTCCCACGATCAGGAGAAAAAGACAGACCACCAAGGATCCGATCGCCGTGTTCTTCAAGGGTGAGATAAGACGTTTCCTGTGCGGAGGGTCATCACGTGCTTTCTGGTTCGGCCAGAACGAGTCTGGATGAGCCGCCCACTTGGCCGTGGTTCACGCGGTCGCGACCAGGGTAACGATGATCGGGAAAGTGGTGACGTCCTTGACCTTCAAATACGGTTCAGCGACGGCCTTCAACAGCGGGTTCATGCCGAAGGAGCCACCTCGGACACGATGGTCGCATCTGGCTTCTTTCCCCAGCCGTACACCCAAAAGTCCAACCGGCCTGCGACGCGTACGTCCTCAAACCCGGCGCGTTTGAGAAAGGTCTCGATTTCGGGCTGCGTGGAGCACTTGGAGATTTGTGCCGGGCGCTCCTTGGGGGGAAAGCGCAAGCGGCTCTCCTCGAAGACCGCCCACCCGGCGGGTGAGGCGAGGTCCACGTTGTCACAGTAGAAACGCCCGCCCGGCTTGAGCACGCGCATGGCTTCGAGCACGTAGTTGTAGCGATCCCACTCCTCCAAGTGCATGAAGACGACGGTCGTGTAGACGACGTCCACAGAGGCGTCCGGCACCGGCTGCAGATCGTATCCAGAAACCTCGTGCAAGCGCGTGTTTTGCAGCCCCAGAAGCCGGCGACCCGCGAGCCGGAGCATATTGGCGGAGACATCGCAGCCCACCCACTCTTTGATGAACGGGGACAGCACGCGACCGACCCGGCCGACGCCACAGCCGATCTCGAGAAAGACATCATCCGGGCGGACTTCGACGGTTTCACCCAGGATCTCGACCGTGTCCTCCGCATCCTGATGAAACTTGTCCTCGTCCGTATAGCCGGAGACATAGAGATACGCGTCCTGTTTCGAACCGGAGAGCGAGTTCCAGATCGATTTGTAATCGCCGCGCAATTGACTCATGCCGCGACTGTCAGCCCCCCGGACGGGCGGGTCAAAACCAAATCCCGGAGACCCAGGCGCCAAAAGACGACACGAACATTGCTCGAACATCGGTCGTGAAAAATCGCGCTTTCCGGCCGCGGGGTTCTTCGCATGCTCGCGCGATGCGCATTTTGATCACCGGTGTTTGTGGCTTTGTGGGAAGCACACTGGCACGGGCGTGGACGGATGCTGGAGCCGGCCATGAGCTACTGGGGCTCGACAATTTCATCCGTCCGGGCAGCGAGACGAATCGCGCTGACCTGACCCGGCGCGGCGTGAAGCTGTTTCACGGCGATCTCCGGGTGGCCAGCGATCTGGAAGCGTTGCCGCCCGTCGATTGGGTGATCGATGCCGCGGCGAATCCGAGCGTGCTGGCGGGAGTTGATGGGCGCACCAGTTCGCGACAGCTGATCGAACACAATCTCGGCGGCACGGTGAACATGCTGGAGTTCTGCAAAACTCAGTGCGCCGGCTTCACCCTGCTCAGCACGAGTCGCGTCTACTCGATCCCGCCCCTTGCGAACTTGGAAACGGTGGTGGACGGAGATGCGTTTCGTCCCTCGCCGGCGGCACACCACGCTCGTGGCATCAGTGCGGCCGGCGTGAGCGAGACGTTTTCCACCCAGGCTCCGGTTTCGCTTTATGGCGCCAGCAAACTCGCCAGCGAGGCTCTCGCGCTCGAGTACGGCGAGACCTTCGGCTTGCCGGTTTTTATCAACCGCTGCGGCGTGCTGGCCGGGGCGGGCCAGTTCGGCCGCGCCGATCAGGGAATCTTTTCATACTGGATCAATACCTGGCTGCAACGCCGGCCACTCAAATACATCGGATTTGGCGGGACGGGACACCAAGTGCGCGACTGTCTGCACCCTCGCGACTTGCTGCCGGCGCTCGATCTTCAACTCGCGGCGCCCCGGATCGCGGCCGCGGATCGCATCGCGAATTTCGCCGGCGGCGCCCCGTCCGCGATGTCGTTGCGGCAATTGACCGCATGGTGTTCGAATCAACTCGGCGCCCACGCGGTGACCGAAGATCTCACGCCACGGCCGTTTGATATTCCCTGGATGGTGCTCGATTGCGCCAAGGCGCAGCGCCTTTGGAATTGGACCCCGGCGATAACGACCTCAGCCATTTTAGAGGAGATTGCCGCCCATGCGCGGGCGCATCCCGCGTGGCTCGATGTTTCCGCCCCCTTCTAAGTTTCCCGTTTGCATGTCGTCTGCCCCTACTCCGCTCCGCCTGTTCTCCGTCGTCATTCCCGCGCGTGACGAGGAAGAATCCCTGCCGTCCACGATCGAGGGCATCGTCACCACCTTCACCGCGGAAGGCGTGCCGCACGAAATTGTGGTGGTCGATGATGGGAGCCACGACCGAACGTGGGCCGTGCTGCAGGAATTGAAAACGCGTTTCCCGACCTTATCCCCCACCCGCAACACCGGAGCCCACGGCTTCGGTCGAGCCATTATCTGGGGGCTGGAGCGAAGCCACGGAGACGCGGTCGTCATCATGATGGCGGATGCGTCGGACGCGCCCAAAGATGCGGTGAAATACTGGCACCTGCTCAACGCCGGCCATGATTGCGCCTTCGGCAGCCGGTTCGTCGAAGGCGGCGAAGTCATTGATTACCCGCGGGTCAAACTGATCGTGAACCGGATCGCCAATGCGCTGGTGCGCGTGGGATTCAACATTCCACTCAATGATACGACCAACGCCTTCAAAGCTTACCGCCGGACGGTGATCGATGGATGTCGGCCGTTCCTGGCCCCGCATTTCAACCTGACAGTGGAGCTTCCGCTCAAGGCCATCGTCCGCGGTTACTCCTACGCAATCACGCCCATCTCGTGGCGGAATCGTCGCTTTGGCGTCGCCAAGTTGAAAATCAAGGAAATGGGCAGTCGGTACTTTTTCATCTGCGCGTATGTCTGGCTGGAGAAATACTTCAGCCGCGGGGATTACCGCCGCAAGTAACCCTTGCTCCTCCCGCTCACTCGGCGCACGCCGGCAAGGCGTCGTAACCAACCGCCTTTCCCTCCCCGATCGAGGGCGACACGCCCGGTTCAAGCGGGTGGAAATAACCTTGTCACCCGGTAGCATGCGCCGTTTCCCTTCCCCGCAATCATGATCTATTTGCTCGGCGGTTCCGGTTACGTCGGTCACGCCTACCAGGCACTCCTCACCCGCAAAGGGGTTCCCTTTCGCTCGGTGAAGCGCGCCGAACTCGACTACTCGAAACGCGAGGTCCTCCGCGACGCACTCCTTCGGGACAAGCCGGAGTTCGTCATCAACGCCGCCGGCTATACGGGAAAACCCAATGTCGACGCGTGCGAGCTGCACAAACACGAGTGTCTCTTTGGCAACGCCGTGCTGCCCGCCATCATCGCCGAAGCCTGCGCCGACGCCAGCGTACCGTGGGGCCACGTTTCGTCCGGCTGCATCTACACCGGCAATCGAACCGATGGATGCGGCTTCACCGAAGACGACACCCCGAATTTCACTTTCCGCACGAACAACTGCTCGTTCTACAGCGGCACCAAGGCGCTCGGCGAAGAAGTCCTCGCCGGCAAGCCCGACCTCTATCTCTGGCGACTCCGGATCCCATTCGATAACGTCGAAAGCCCCCGCAATTATCTGACCAAACTGATGCGTTATCAGCGGTTGCTCGAAGCCAGAAATTCCATTTCTCAACTCGAAGAATTCTGCGCCGCGACCTTCGCGTGTTGGGAAAAGCGCGTTCCGTTCGGAACCTACAATGTCACCAACCCCGGCGAGATCACGACCCGCGAGGTCGTCGCCCTGATCAAACAGAGCGGGGTGTCGAACAAGGACTTCGAGTTTTTCCACGACGAGTCCGAGTTCATGAAAACCGCGGCCAAGACCCCGCGGTCCAACTGCACGATGGACTCGAGCAAGCTCGCGCGGGTCGGCATCCAGATGACCGAGGTGCGCGAAGCCCTCGCGCGCGATCTGCGCATCTGGAAACCCGCGACGTCCTAACCCGCGACCTCTTAACTCGCGGGCTCACGCCGCCGTCGCCTCTCCGCTCGTCAACCCGACTTCAACGCTCAACGTCCCGCTCACTCGTGAATCTCCTCGTTACCGGCGGCTGCGGCTTCATCGGCAGCAATTTCATTCGTCAACGCCTGCTCGAGGCCAACTCACCGCTGACGACCCTCGTCAATCTCGACGCGCTCACCTACGCCGGAAATCCGGCGAATCTCGCCGGTCTCGCCAGCGACCCGCGTTACGTTTTTGCCCACGGCAGCATCGGTGACACCGACCTCGTGACGCGCCTGCTCGCGGACCACCAGATCGATGCGATCGTGAACTTTGCGGCGGAGTCGCATGTCGACCGCTCGATCGATTCCCCCGAGCCGTTCGTCCAAACAAACGTCGTCGGCACCCTCCGCCTCTTGAACTGCGCCCGGCTGCATTGGGCGAAACTTGCGGACGCGAAGAAGAACGCGTTTCGGTTTCTTCACGTTTCCACCGATGAAGTGTACGGTACGCTTGGACCCGACGATCCTGCGTTCACCGAGGAGACTCCGTTCGCGCCCAACTCGCCCTATGCCGCTTCGAAGGCCGGGAGCGATCACTTGGTTCGCTCTTATCAGCACACGTTCAAGCTGCCCACGCTGACGACGAACTGCTCGAACAATTACGGCCCGTATCATTTCCCGGAAAAACTGATCCCGCTGGTCATTCTCAATGCCCTCGAAGGGAAACCGCTGCCGGTTTACGGAGACGGCCGACAGATCCGCGACTGGCTTTATGTCGAAGATCACGCCGCCGCGATCTGGCTGGTTTTGCAGCAAGGCCGGACCGGCGAGACCTACAATATCGGGGGCCTGAACGAGCAACCGAACATCGATATCGTCACCACGATTTGTGGTCTGCTCGATCGCAAGAGCCCGCGCGCCGACGGCAAACCCTACACGAGCCAGATCACGTACGTGGCCGATCGTCCGGGGCATGATCGCCGCTACGCGATCAACTGCACCATGGTCCAACGCGAGCTCGGCTGGAGTCCGAAGGAATCCTTCACCACCGGCATCGAGAAAACCGTCGACTGGTACCTCACCCATCGCGAGTGGGCGCAAGAGATCACGACGATGAAATATCAGCGGGAACGCCTGGGCGTGACCGCCAGCGCGTGAGGGAACACGGCATCACCTGCATCTCATG
>JBBQEG010000158.1:0-11592 GCA_038320495.1 Opitutales bacterium
TGGATCTTTGGCAGGGCAAAGAGGAGAATGTGTCGGCGGCACAGAAAGTTCTGCTTCATCGCGCCCACTGCAACCGCGCCGCTCGCCGCGGCGAATACGCGACCGCAAAGGAAACCTGAAACCAGTGCAAGGATGCCCATATGCCCATTCAAGTTAAGGAAGTGGTCTCTGAGACTCGGCAAACTTCTCGGCATCGACGTGTATGTGCACTTCACGTTCGTGCTGCTGCTCGTCTTTCTGGGGTTCCACTACTGGCGCGCCACTCAACAGGTTGATGCTACGCTGGAGGGCGTCGCCTTCATCGTCGCCTTGTTTGGCTGTGTCGTCCTGCATGAGCTGGGCCACGCCCTGATGGCCCGCCGTTACGGCATCAAGACCCGCGACATCACCCTGCTGCCCATCGGCGGGATTGCCCGCCTGGAGACGATGCCGGAGAAACCGATGCAGGAACTTTGGGTCACGCTGGCCGGACCGGCGGTGAACGTGGTCATCGCAGCCGTCCTGTGGGTCGGCTTGACCGTGACCGGCGGGTTCACCTCCGTGGGTCAGATCAGCGCGACCGGCGGATCCTTCGGGGAACGGCTGATCGTGCTGAACCTGATCCTGGCCGCCTTTAATCTCCTGCCGGCATTCCCGATGGACGGCGGTCGGATTCTGCGGGCGCTGCTGGCCCTGCGCTTGAGCCGGCGCCGCGCCACGGTCATCGCCGCCAATGTCGGTCAGGCCATGGCCGTCGTGTTCGTCATGTTTGGGTTCGTCTACAACCCGTTCCTCATTTTCATCGGCATCTTCGTCTATCTGGGTGCGCAGGCCGAAAACGCGACGGTCGGGATGCAATCGGCGCTGGCCGGTCTGAGCGTGCGTGAGGCGATGATGACGCGCTATCGCACCCTCGCACCGCAGGACACGCTGGCCCGGGCCGTGACTGAATTGCTCGCCGGCTCCCAGCACGATTTTCCCGTCATGGAGAACGAACGGCCCGTCGGCATGCTTCGCCGCAACGATCTGGTCAAAGCCCTGGCCGAGGGACGCCAGGATGCGGCTGTGGCAGAGGGCATGTGCCGAGATTGCGAAACGGTGGAAGAGTCCGCCCCGTTGCAAGACACCGTCGAGTCCATGCGCGTGCGACAGTGCGCCGCGATGCCCGTCATGTCACGAGGTCGCATGGTTGGCCTGCTGACGCTCGAACACGTCAGCGAGATGATCATGATCCATGCCGCCATGTCCCCGGAATGACCCTCCCTGCGTTAGCTGACGGGTAAGCGAAGCGCCACGCCCGCTATGGCGGCCCTTGAAATATTGTCGGATCAGGTAACCGACCAAGCCGGGCGCTTTTCCTGCGGCGGAAGCGCCGGGGGTACACCCGGCGATCTGTCCGCCGGTGAACACTTGGATCGAGAGGCCGAACAAGACCATCGGCTGATCCAGCCGTTGGCGGAGAAAATCGACACGCTGCTGACGGACGGCGCAGCGAAACCCCATCGGTGTCCGGTAGTGCGTCTATAAATACACGGCGGCGCGGCGCTGTGCGGTTCGTTCGTGAACCTTTTTTTCCGGGAATCCGATTTGTTCCATGCGGGCAAGGAGAACGGTCAGCAGATTGTGCAGCAGCGCCATGAAGTGCGCCTGCATGAGCGCGGCGTTGTGGCCCACGCCCCAGGCCTTGCGCGACATCAGCTTGTTTTTGAACACTGATCTTCTCCATGATCCATTATATGTAAGTATCCCTCTGCGGTTGGCCTGGCTCGGCTTCCCCGCCAGGAATTGCGCCCATTACGGACGCATTCCTCGATCTTAGACCTGCCTTCGTGGGTGCTGACGCTGCGGCTCCAGATGGCTTCGTCTTGCGTTTGGATGCGCCGGAAAACTGGGCCGTCTCGGCTTCATCGCGGGCGATCCACCGAGCCATGATTTTCTTCGGAATATCGCGCACAGACTCCGTCAGATTTTTTGGCGCTGTACTCACGTCAGCGTTTCCGTGTAAGGCCGGCGGGCGGCTCGCACGCGCTTAACGGTGGGATTTTACCCCATAGGCAGACGCCCCAAACCGAGTAAGATACGGCGCTAGCACAAGCGCCCGATGAAGGAAGAACGAGCTTTTAGAGCGCGTTTGATTCGGAAACATGATCGCAAAGAAAACATCAACAGACGCTATCCATCATGAAACAAACCAACCTGACCAAACTTCTCCTACGCTCAGCATTCCCGGTTGCAGTGGCGACGATTTCGGGGACCGCCCTGCTCGCACAATCAACCTCGTCTACCGCCGGAAGCCGATGAAGGGGAGAGGCTGATTCCATTAAGCAATGAGAGCTCCCGACTATTCTCAAAACGCCTTTCGTCAGACGGTCGCGAATCTGATCAAACCGGTCACGCGAGTGCTCGGCAGTCTGGCGTTGTTTGTGTCGGGAGCGATGCTGTCGGCGGCGACGGTGGAATACGATCTCACCATTGCCCACCAGGACGTGAACCTCACCGGTCATTCAGTCCCGGCGATGGTTATCAATGGCCAACTGCCGGGGCCGACCCTGCGATTCACCGAGGGCGACCGCGCCGTGATTCGGGTCCACAATCAGATGGAGGTGGAAACCTCGGTTCATTGGCACGGGATTCTGCTGCCCAATGCCATGGATGGCGTGCCCCACCTGACGTTTCCGCCCATCGCGCCGGGCAAAACGTTCACTTACGAGTTCGATCTACGGCAATCCGGCACGTATTGGTATCACAGTCACACGATGCTCCAGGAACAGCGGGGACTGTTTGGGGCGCTGGTCATTGCGCCGAAGGCCACGGGCGAGTTTGACCGACTGCGCGATCATGTGGTGGTGTTGTCCGACTGGACGGATGAGGACGCGAGTTCAGTTTTGCGTACGCTCAAACGCGGCAGCGAATGGTATTCCGTCCGCAAAGGCAGCGGGCAAAGTATTCTCGGCGCGGCCCGGTTGGGTATGTTGGGCGCGTATTTTTCCAGGGAACTCCAGCGCATGCCGCCGATGGACATTGCCGATGTTTACTACGATCGCTTTCTGCTCAACGGCGCGGCCCAGCAAACTCTCACCGCCCAACCGGGCGAAAAGATCCGGCTCCGGGTTATTGATGGTTCGGCCAGCACGTTTTTCTTCCTGCAGTTTGCCGGCGGCCCGTTGCGGGTCATCTCGGCGGATGGGCTGCCGGTGCAACCCTTCGACGAACAGCGCCTGCTGATGGGCGTGGCCGAAACGTACGACGTGATCGTCACGGTGCCGGCGGAGGGCACCTACGAGTTTCGCGCTACGGCCCATGATGGTTCAGGACAGACCTCGTTGTGGATTGGTTCCGGCCCACGGCAGGCTGCGCCCGACATCCCGTTCCCCAATCTTTACGTCACCATGGGCAATCTCACGCTCAAACGCGTGTTCGCCTTAACTCCGGGCGGCTCGATGGGCATGCCGGGCCACGCCGTCCGCGCCGGCAAGTTTGATCAACCGGGCATGAACGGCATGGGCGGAATGAAGGAAATGGACGGAATGAAGGGGATGGACGGGATGAAGGGGATGGGCGGGATGAAGGGGATGGATCATGGCGACATGAAGCCGGAGACCGGTAACGCGAAGCATGCCGGGATGGCCTCCGCACCCGCGGGCGAACATGCGGGTCACGACATGAGCGGTAGGGCGCAGGATACGATGCCGATGGATACCGGAATGGTTTCCCCTGCGAAACCCGCCGCACCGAGAAGCACCTGGCTCGGGCTGCTCGCCGCAGACGTGAGTTCAAGATCCCCATTGGCCGCCGACGGCATGAGCCCCGAACGTCCCGGGCCACCCTACGACAAACTGCGCGCCATGGAGTCCACCGCCTTCGATTCCTCAAAACCGGTTCGCGAAATCCGGCTCACCCTCGACGGCGACATGGAGCGTTACGTTTGGTTTCTGAACAACAAACCGTTGTCTGCATCGGATGATATTGAAATCAAACGTGGCGAGGTCGTCCGGTTCATCATGATCAACCGCTCCATGATGCATCATCCGATGCATCTGCACGGGCATTTCTTCCGGGTGCTCAACGCGCAGGGCGAATTCGCGCCACTCAAGCACACCGTGGATGTCGCCCCCATGACGACCACCGTAATCGAGTTTAAGGCGGACGAGTTCGGCGACTGGTTTTTTCACTGCCACTTGCTCTATCACATGATGAGCGGCATGGCGCGCGTAGTGCACTATCAGGACTTCGTGCCCGACCCGGCCACCGCCGCTGTCCGCCAGGAACTCTACCACGACCCGTTCTATCTGTATGGCCGGGTCGATGCGCTCTCGCAGATGGCGCAGGGAATGTTGGTTTACGCCAACACGCGCCACATCTTCTCCGCCGAATGGCAGGCCGGATGGTCGCGCGTGGACGACGTGGAGTGGGAGGTCACTCCTGCCTACGATTACTACCTGAACCGGTTTACCAGTGTCTTTGCCGGGGTTGACCTCGCAGGCGCGGGCGATCACTTGGATAAGCACGAGGGCATTTTCGGCCTGCGCTACCTGCTGCCGTTCAATCTCACCTCGCGGGTAAGGGTGGACACCGCCGGTGAATTTCAATTCGCCGTCGGCAAGCACTTCGAACTTACGCCGCGACTCGCGGTATTTTCGGAGGCCGAATACCACACCAAGGAACATTGGGAAATCCGGGCGGGCACAAGCTACCAGGTGAGCAAGAATTTTTCCCTGATCGGCCAATGGCACTCCGAGTTCGGCTGGGGCGGCGGACTGCGCTGGCAGTTATGACTCTGCCGAATCAGTTTTTCAATACGCGCATCACGACCATTTTCGTCAAGATCACGAGCCCGCAGCCGTGAACCTTCGGTCGCCGGGAAGTATTACTGCCATTTTGAAGCGACAGCGGTGATTGTGGTGCTCATGCGATTGGGCCAGGTGCTGGACCTTCGCGCCTGCAGTCGGGCAGGTCGTCCCGTGGATACTGCCATTTTCCGAGGCCGGCGGTAGGCGAATACCCCATGGTGTTGCAGTTCGATTCGGCGCACTATGCCCAGTGCTGGATCTCGGCGGTCAAGGGCGAAACGTTTTTTGACCTGCCGTCGATGCGCTGGCACGGAAAAAACTCAACATCAGACAACAATTGCACATGAAATATTACACGACTTCGAACTTCCTCACACGTTCTGGCTTGGCTGTGGCCTTGGCCATGACTCTGGCCGCCGGATCTTCCGCCTTCGCACAATCCACCGCTCCTGCGAAGTCCACCACTGCTGCGAAGGATTCGATGATGACTTCAGGCACGATGGCTGAACGCCACCAGGCCATGCAGGCACAGCGGGAAAAGATGATGGCGGAACATAAGACCCAGGACACCGAACTCCAAGCGCAGCTCGCCAAGATCAAGAGCGCGCCCCAGGCACAAAAGCTGGATCTGCTGACCGCAGTCGTCACCCGCATGGTGGAGCAGAGGACGGCCATGCATGCGCACATGGATAAAATGATGAATCAGATGATGGCGACCATGCCGATGGAACCCGGCTCGATGTCGTCGCACCCGATGATGAAAGGCATGGACGACAAACCAGCTGGCCCGACGAAAAAACAAAATTGAAGACTTAACGCCGCGGATTCTCACGACGAGCCGTCATCGAAATCCCCACGATGCAGTCGCGGCATAGCGCAGCACAAAAGGAAATTTATGATGAACCATGCAGACGGATGGATGAGCGGATGGTCGGGCGGCGGCATGTGGCTATGGCCGGTGATCGGCGTGCTGGTGGTGGTCCTGCTGGTCGTCGTGATTAGGAAGCTGTCCAAGAAATAATCATGAGCTCGGCACCGCCACGGCGTGCGCTGTTAAGCAAGAGGGTAGACCTATACTGTTCAAATCAGGTGCCGAGAAACCGTGACGTAGACTGCGGCCGCCTTGCATACGACCGTTCATTAGACCGCCAGTGGAAAGGAACAGAGTGAAAGCCAAATGGCTGATAACGTTCGGTTTTTTGGCTGGCATTCTAGTTGCCCTCTTCGTGCCCATAATCCTCCTGGCCATGGGCGCGATCAACATCGGAGCGGACGTAAAGCCCGGCCTGATTGAACAAACCATCGGGCCGTGGGCGCGGGACCGTTCGGTAGAAAGGCGTGCCCCAAAGGAAAAGAATCCTTACGCCGGCGATTCGGGAGCCATCGCCACGGGTCTGGACCATTATCGTGAGAATTGCGTCATGTGCCATGGGGCGCCCGGCGTCGCCGCCGCCGAGTTATCCAAGGGGATCAATCCGTCGGCACCCTCGCTGGACAAAGAAGATAGCGACAAGTCGGACGGAGAGCTTTTCTGGGTCGTCAAACATGGCATCCGGATGACGGCCATGCCCGCCTTCGGCCCCACGCACACGGATGAGGAGATCTGGACGCTTGTCGCCTTCATCCGTCATCTGCCAGAATTGACCGCGCAGGAACGGGATTCCCTGAGGGCGGCAACCGACGAAGAAGCACCTCACCATGGAGTGGAGACCAATACCCGGCCGGTGAAGTAAACGCTTAACCACAAATGAAAATCTATGTTAATCAAAATACCCACTGAGAAAACCGTGAGTGATGCAGCGGCGGCGCTGGAGGCTGCTGTCGTGGCCAATCACTTTGGCGTCATGCACGTGCACAATCTGAAGGAAACCATGGAGAAGAAAGGCGTGGCCTTTGATCGCGAGTGTCTGATCTACGAGGTTTGCCAACCGCAACAGGCGAAGAAAGTGCTCGAGGGAGACATGAGTGTCTCCACCGCGCTGCCGTGCCGTATCTCCCTCTACAAGGAGGACGGCAAGACCATGTTGGTGACCCTTAAGCCGACCGCGATGCTGGCGATGTTCAACACGCCGCAATTGGCCGGAGTTGCACAGGAAGTGGAGACGACGATTTTGAAAATCATGCATGAGGCGGCGTCGGGTTCTCCCGGCAGTCCTACAACGACGCGGTGATGGTTTACAACACGCAGCGGAAGGTTTTCCCCAGCAGCGTCATCGCTGGCGCGTTCCACTTCACCGCCGCTGAGTTGTTCGCCATTGCGGAGCCGCAGCAACGGGAGGCGCCGAAGGTGTCGTTCGCTTGAATCGGGTTTGCCTATGGATTTTTTCGAACATCAGGACAAAGCGAGGAAGAACACGAAGCTATTGGTGGTTTACTTCGCGATCGCCGTCGCGTGCATCATTGCGTCGGTCTACCTCGCCAGTCTGCTGATCTTCTACGGCGCCGACGCCAAACAGCAGCCTGGCGCCTCGCCGCCGGAACTCGTCCTGTGGGATCCCAAGCTTTTCCTTTATGTCGCGCTCGGCACGCTCGGCGTCGTTATCATTGGCAGCCTCTACAAAACCGCCGCCTTGGCCAAGGGCGGCAGTGCCGTCGCCGAATCCCTTGGCGGACGGCTCGTCAATCCCAACACGACCCATCCCGATGAACGCAAGCTGTGCAACGTGGTTGAGGAGATGGCGATCGCCGCCGGCGTGCCGGTCCCGAAAATATACGTACTCGACGATGAAACGGGCATCAACGCCTTTGCGGCCGGCCACGCGCCGGGCGACGCTGCCATCGGCGTCACGCGCGGTTGCATCACCCTGCTCAGCCGGGATGAATTGCAGGGCGTCGTCGGCCACGAGTTCAGTCACATCCTCAATGGTGACATGCGTCTGAATCTGCGTCTCATGGGAGTCATCTTTGGCATCCTGTGTCTCGCGGTATTGGGTCGGATCCTGATCTACTCGCGCGGCCGCGGCAGCCGGGATCGGAATCCGCTGATGATCCTCGGACTGGCCCTGATCGTCATCGGCGCCATCGGCGTCTTCTTCGGCCGGCTCATCCAGGCCGCGCTCAGCCGGCAACGGGAATTCCTGGCCGATGCCTCCTCGGTTCAGTTCACGCGCAATCCGGCGGGGCTCTCCGGGGCTCTCCAAAAGATCGGCGGTGCCGGCTCGAAGCTCGAATCCGCTCACGCCGGGGAAGCCAGCCACATGTTTTTCGGCAACAGTCTGGGCAAACCCTTCATCGGAGTGATGGCCACACACCCGCCGCTCGACGAGCGCATCCACGCCATCGATCCCGGTTGGGACGGTAAATTCAAGACCGCCAACGTCGCGGCGGTGGCGCCAGAATCGGCGCGCGAAGAGGCGAAACCAGCATCATCACGGCTCCCGTTTCTGCCGATTCCCGGGATGCCCGGTGCGAGGGCTGGCGACACCGGTTTCGCCACCAATGCCGTTCTGACGGGAGCCGTGCTCTCCGAGCTGGGCCAGCCAACGCCGTTGCACCTTCGCTACGCCGAGGAGCTGCGCGATTCATTCCCCGAAATGATCCAGTCCGCCGCTCGCGAAACGCTCGACGCGACCGCGCTCATCTACGCGATGCTGCTCAGCGCGGACGAAACCCTGCGCGCGAAGCAAATCACGGAACTCGCCGGGCGAGCCGCGCCGGGGATGGGCGACAAAACCGCAGCCCTCTGGCCCGAAGTCGCGCTCATCGCCGCTCGCGCCCGGCTGCCGCTCGTGAATCTCGCCTTGCCCGCGCTGCGTCAACTGCGGCCTGACGAGTCCGAGCAATTCAGCCACGCGTTGCAATGGCTCACCGAGAGCGACGGGCAGATTGAAATCTTTGAATTCGTCCTGCAGAAAATCGTCCGCCGCCACCTCGCTTCGCAGTCGGGCGAAACGCGCCCGACCTCCATTCAATACCACACGCTCAAACCGCTCGTCCCGGATTGCAGCGTCGTGCTCTCGGCATTGGCGAACGTCAGCAGCAGCAACGCCGGCGAAATCGAAAAGGGATTCCAGGCGGGCGCGTCCCTTCTGCGGGCGAAGGCTGCCGGGCTGCAGCTCCTGCCGCGAGAAAAGTCCGGGCTGGAACAACTGGATACCGCACTTGACCGCCTCGCGCTGGCTGCGCCGCAGATCAAAAAGAATGTGCTCGAAGCCTGCGTGCAGGTCGTCGGCGCGGATGGCTTGATTCAGGAACGCGAAGCCGAATTGCTCCGCGCCATCGCCGACACGCTTGATTGTCCGATCCCGCCGTTTGTGGAGCGAAGCCCGAGAAAAAGTCCGGCGGCTGTTGAGGCTGACCTCCACGCGCGCCAGCCCGGCGTTCGTAGCAAGGAATGAATTTGCGAATACATTGTTCGCTCAAGCAACAAGACAAAAGAAAGACCCAGTTATGGTGAACGAAAACGCCTCGATCATCGGCCAATGGCATTCCGACTACGGCTGGGGCGTCAAGTTGCTAGTTCGTTTTTAACCGCAAAGCCGTCCGCATATTCACCTCACCCACGCTTATGAATCCATACCCAAAATTCGCCGCAATGATCGCGACCTCCACGGTCGTGATGTTTGGTCTCATGTATCTCAATACCTACGCGCTCGACCACGTCTTATTCAGCGAGACCCGCGGTTACATGGCGTTGGTCATGGGCGCGACGATGGCCGTCGTCATGCTCGGCTTCATGCTTAAGATGTATCACAATCGGAACGCGAACATTGGCATCTTCGTGGGCAGCGCTGTTGTTTTCGCCGCGTCGCTCTGGCTCGTGCGCAGTCAGGCGACGGTCGAGGACGTTTCCTGGATGAAGGCGATGATCCCGCACCATTCGATTGCGATTTTGACGAGCGAGCGCGCCCACATTTCCGATCCGCGTGTGCGGCAGCTCGCGGACGACATTATCGAAGCGCAGCGCAAAGAGATCGCCGAGATGAAGACGCTGATCGAAGACCTCGAGAGGAAACGATGAAGCCATCTCCACAAGATACCGGCTCCAGCCTTTCGACCCAGAACGCCTCTGATTGCAAAACTAACCTATCCTATGAAGCCAGACAGTGAAAAGGCGCGGAACAAGAACCGCGGCGCGAAGTGGACCGACTATATCCCTCTCATGGTCATTGTCGCATTGGCGCTTCTTGCCGCGTGTGCAAAGCAATACGCCTATCTGGCCGGGGCTGACTGGGATTGGATGCGCTGGATGCACGATTTCATGGGCTTCTTCCTCGTCGTATTCTCCATGTTCAAGTTCTTCGACATGCAAGGCTTCGCCGACGGCTTTCAAATGTATGATCTGCTGGCAAAGCCATTCCGGCCCTACGCCTACGTGTATCCTTTCATTGAACTCGGACTTGGCCTCGGCTACCTCTCGCACTGGCATCCCGCAGTGGTCTATTCAGCCACGATCGGCGTCATGGTCTTCGGCTCGCTTGGTGTCCTTAACGCATTGCGCAAAGGACTCGATCTCGAGTGTGCTTGCATGGGCTCAATTCTCAAAGTTCCGCTCTCGACCGTAGCGCTCATTGAAGACCTGGGGATGGCTGCGATGGCAACGGCGATGCTGGTGATGACACGCTAGTGGCTCCAGCTCGCCCATGAATACCCAACCAATACAGACAACCTTTCGCGATCCCGCCTGCGGCATGAAAGTGACCGCCGATTCCGCCGCCGGAAGAGTCGAGCATGATGGCACAATAGAATGAATCCGGGGCTTTCAACTGAGCATTCCGCGCTCGGGTCACGCGCGCCGGTCAAAGAGGGGGTGGAGGATTCTTCTGCCCGACACGTCGCCATCTTCGGTGCAGGAATCGCCGGACTGAGTGCCGCACACGAACTGGTCCGGCGTGGCTATCGCGTCAATGTATACGAATCGGAATCCGAGGCTGGCGGCTTCTTTCGCAGCGCCCGAATGCCTCAGATAGGCAACCTTCCCACCGAGTATTCGTGGCATGGCATGGGGCCATGGTATCATAATTTATTCGATCTGCTGAAACAGATTCCCTTCGACAATTCGGGAAGCATCTACGAAAAGGCTCTTTCCCGACCGATCGCATTCGGAATTTTTCCCGACGCCGGCAAGGCGGAGTTTTTTGACCGGGGGCTGCGCAGCATTCCGCGGATGTTTCGCATCTCGAAGTGGGAGTGGTTGAAATGGTCGTGGCTGATGCTGAAAACGTGGGGCGCGAATGTCCGGACGCAGGAGAAGTATTCCCGACTCAACGCCGCCGAACAATGGAAGCCGCTCCTGAGCGAGCAAGGTTACAGGACGTGGCGGTCCTGCTTTGGGCCGTGGATTGGTTCTGATTGGACCAAGGCCTCGCTGCACCACGCGGGGCAATTTTTCCGCAAGCAGCTTATCTCCCAACCGCGTCATCTGCACCCGGCCGACGACCAAGGTCCGGCGTGGAGCCAGGGCGCGGGAGACGGTTGGTTGCTGCTGCGCGGGCCGAGTAGTGAGTTTTGGTTTGATCGCTGGATTAAAGATCTGGAGCAACGGGGTGTTTCCTTTTCATGGAGCCAACGCCTCGAACGTCTCCTCTTCGAAGATGGCAAGGTCCGCGGAGGCTGCCTGGAATCAGGCGCGATCGTTTCGGCCGATCTCTACATCTTGGCGACCAATCCGTTTGCTGCCGCGGAAATTATTGCGCGTACCCCCGACTTGGAACGGCAGGAGGAACTCCGCCTGTTCAAGCCACTCATCCAGGACGGTCCGCATATTCAGGTGTCGTTCCGTATCGGATTTGCCGAACCGATCAAGTTCCCGCGGGAGCGAACGGCGGTGGTCGTGGCGGATTCCGAATTCAACCTGACCTTGTTCGCGGAAGAACAGGCGTGG
>JBBQEG010000159.1:0-11510 GCA_038320495.1 Opitutales bacterium
ACGAAGCGGGTCTGTCGCTCGATGCCCTCATCGGAGGCTTGCAGAAAGCTTTCCTTCACCCGGAGCAGTTCGCCGGGTTCGAGAGTGGCTTCAACGGAAACTCGGCTCGCGGACACCACTGGCAAGGCCGCGGGGTTGGACGCGAGACGAATTGGGCGTCCCCATGCCAGCAGGCTTCCGAAACCGTAGTACATGGTCAGGGCCCAGAGTGTCGGACCGAAAAAATACGAGCCCAAGGCGAGCGCGACCCACCCTTTCGTTTTATCCCAGGCGCGCAGCACATATTGTCTGGGTCGGGACTGACTTTGTTCGAGCAGTGCGATTTCCGCGTGGGCACGGCGCAGGGAAGCGTCGACGTCGTCCTTCTCGCGAAGGATGTCGGCTGCGGCGTACTGCAGTTCCGCAAACCTGGCGGCGGCGGTGGATTTCAACGTATCCATTCTTTGGATTTGTTCGGCATTCGCCGCCTGTTGGGCCGGATTCCCGAACCACTGGTCCCACCAGCTCTCCAGTTTTCGCAAGGCAGCGACGATGTCCGCGGCTCGTTTCACTCGATCCTGCTGGGTGGCCATGTCCGAGCGGACACTTACAATCCTCTGGTTCACGGCGGCCTGGGCGGCCAGCAAGCGATCGCGCGCATCGAGCGCGCGTTCGAGGCGGGAAATTCGCTCGGCCTCCACTACACCCTCTTCCTGCAAATAGAGCCAGCCGCCATACGCTGCGAGTGCGAGCAGCACGATCACGGCAGCGACCAGGAGCTTTTGCAGCAGCCAGGTGGCGAGTTTGAGGAGCATGCCGTGCATCGCTGGAGTGTGTTGCGGGAAATGTCGGTGATTTCAATCGCGCTTGTTCCGCTCGTCCGGAACGAAGTTATCCCCCGTGCTTTCCCTGATTAGGTGGATCAACTCCCCTTGGCTTTATCCGAAGCCGTTTGCCATCTCTCCGCTGCTGCACCAGCTTCCGCTTGTTCTCCAACCTCTGGCTGCTCGACTATGTCTAAAGCAATTGTGTCGTCATTGTATGAATCGGATGTCTTTCGCATGGCCTGCCGCCAGTTCGACAAGGCGGCGGATGCGATTAATCTTCCTGACGCGATTCGCGATCGGACGAAGTATCCGCGCCGTTGCCTCGTCGTCTCTTTGCCGGTAAGGCGGGCCGATGGCAGTGTGACGGTTTTCGAAGGTTACCGGGTGCAGCACAATCTGTCCACCGGCCCCGCGAAAGGCGGAGTTCGCTTCCACCAGGATGTCACCATCGGTGAAGTCGCCGCCCTCGCGATGTGGATGAGCTGGAAGTGTTCCCTCGTTGGACTGCCGTATGGTGGAGCGAAAGGCGGAGTGATCGTGAATCCGAGTCTTTTGAGCGAAAGCGAACTCGAGCATCTCTCCCGTCGTTATATGCAGGAGATGGTCAACTTCGTCGGCCCGCAGATCGACATTCCAGCTCCCGATATGGGCACCAACGAGAAGATCATGGGTTGGATGATGGACACGTACTCGAACCACGTCGGGCATCTTTCGCCCGCCGTGGTGACCGGCAAACCGGTTGCGCTGGGGGGATCCCTCGGCCGCCGCGAAGCCACTGGAGCGGGTGTGGCGTATCTGGTAAAGCGGTACCTGGAAGATATGAAAGTGGCGGTCACGAAGACGACGGTCGCCATTCAGGGATTCGGTAATGTGGGCAGCGAAGCGGCGCTCGCGATGCAAAACTTCGGCGCGAAAATCATCGCGATCTCTGATTACACCGGCGGCATCTATAATCCGAAAGGCATCGATATCAAGAAGGCGCTTGCCTATGTAAAGTCGCAGAAAGTTCTCGTCGATTTTGACGGCGGCGAACCGATCTCCAACGAACAACTCCTCGAGTTGAAGTGCACTGTCTTGATCCCGGCCGCCCTGGAGCGCGTCATCACCGAGAAGAATGCGGCGAAACTGCGGTGCCGGTTGCTCGCCGAAGCGGCCAACGGGCCAACGACGAACGCCGCGGATAAGATCATCGACCAGCGCGGTGACATCCAATTGATCCCGGACGTTCTCTGCAACGCAGGCGGGGTCGTGGTCTCGTATTTCGAGTGGCTGCAGAACCTGTCGAGCTTCTATTGGACCCACGAGGAAGTGATGACGAAGTTGTACGCCATTCTCGACAAGGCGAAGGAGTCGGTGGAGTACCAGGAGCGGAAGTTTAAATTCAGCCGCCGCCTGGCCGCACTCACCCTCGGCATTCAACGCGTGGCCGATGCCAAACAGAGCCGCGGACTCTTCCCTTAACAGGAAAAGTGGGAAATCGGAAAAGCTGAAAATGAAATCGGGAGCGATGCGCTCCGATGCGCTTTTCCAATTTCCGCTTTCTCAATTTTCCGCCTTTCCGCTTTTCCGAATCAGTGATCGTGCCCGTGATCGAGCGTGATGATGAGGACGCCGAGCACCGCGAAGAGGATCGCCAGCAAACCGGCTTCATAACGCTCGAAGACTTTCAGGCGGAACCGTTCAAAGCCCACCAGCGCGAGCCAGGTGAACAAGGTCATGCCGGCGAGCGTTGCCACCGCGAGAATCGCGCTGAGCAGGAAGAAGCCGCGCCAGCCGAACTGCACGCCCGACAAATACACCGGCAGGAATCCCTCGCACGGCGACAGCGTTAACATCACAAAAAGTCCGCTGATTGCGGCCCAATCTCCGGCTTGTTTGGACACGATCGGACTTCCCTTCATCTCCTCCTGCCAATGGCTGTTGCCGCGTTCGTGTCCGCAGTGCTCATCCGGGTGATGTACGCTCCCCGGAGGATGATGATGCAGGATGCCGCGCCCGGTGACTTGCCGCCAAAAATAGAAAATGGCGAACGCGATGAGCAACCCGCCCGCAATCCACGGGAACGCCTCGCCGAAGGTTTCATCCAGCTCGAAGCCAAAGAATGCAATTACCAAGCCGAGCAGACTCGTAAGTAGGACGTGGCCGATCCCCGCCAGCGCCGTCACGGCGAGTGCTTTCCCGCGGCTCCAACTGCGAGCCCTCGCCACCAGGACGAAGGGCAGCCAATGCGTTGGAATCGCCGCATGCAAAAAAGCCACAGTGAAACCTGTGGCGGCGACGGTGGTTAAAACAGTGGATTGCATCAGCGGAAGGTGGAGCCAGCACGTGAGCTCGCGCGCTGTCGAATGTGAAAGCTAGCAGAGTCGTCAAGCGTCACGCCGCCGCGCTCGATTCCGCGCCGTTGTGCGCTTGCCGGGCCGGCACGTGGCGGCAAGCTCGCCGCTCCCTTTCCTTCATTCGCCGCCACCGCCCTTCCACGCATGTCGCCCGATCTTTCCGCCGTTCGCTCCTACCTGCTTTCTCTGCAGGACTCCATTTGCGCTGCGCTTGAAGCCGAGGATGGCGCCGCTCGCTTTCGGACCGACGAATGGACGCGGGCCGAAGGCGGCGGCGGGCGCACCCGCATTCTCACCGATGGGGCGGTGTTCGAAAAAGCCGGTGTCGCCTTCTCGCATGTTCGCGGCACGAAGCTCCCTCCCTCCGCCACCGCTCACCGGCCGGAGCTTGCCGGCAAGACCTGGGAGGCCCTCGGCGTTTCGCTCGTCATCCACCCGCGCAATCCCAACGTGCCAACCAGCCATGCCAACGTGCGCTTCTTCATCGCCGGACATGAAGAGACCAACGCTGGGTCAACGACCGCCACTGCAGGCGAAGCGGGAACACCGCCGTCCGCGCCCACCTGGTGGTTTGGCGGCGGCTTCGATCTCACGCCTTACTACGGTTTCGAGGAGGATGCCACGCATTGGCACCGCACGGCGCGCGATGCGGTCGCGCCGTTCGGCGAAGCGCTGTATCCGCGCTTCAAGACGTGGTGCGATGATTATTTCTACCTCAAACATCGCGGTGAACCGCGCGGCATCGGCGGATTGTTTTTCGATGACTTCAACGCCTTGGGTTTCGAGGCCTCGTTCGCGCTCCTCCGAGCGGTCGGCGACGCCTTTATCCCGGCATACCGCCCGATTGTCGCACGGCGCAAAGCCACTCCGTCCACTGACCGCGAGCGGCAGTTTCAGCTGTATCGACGCGGACGTTACGTCGAGTTCAACCTAGTCTGGGATCGCGGTACGCTCTTCGGACTGCAGAGCGGCGGACGTACTGAATCGATCCTGATGTCACTCCCGCCCCTGGTCCGTTGGGATTACGACTGGAAGCCCGATCCGGGCACGCCGGAGGCACGTCTTTATGACGTGTTCCTGAAGCCCCGCGACTGGGCGAACGAGTCACCCTAGCGCGCACGGGTCGGAGCCCCGCCCTTCCGAGGATGCCGCGGGAAACATGATTTTGCCGGAAAAAAGCAGGATGACCGCAAAGAACCTGATTTCATTCTGCGGCGTTCTCCGTCTTCTTCGAAGTCTCTTTCCGCATGACTTCCCGTGACCGCTTCCTTGCCGCCTGTTCCTGCCAACCGCTCGAGCGTCCCCCGCTTTGGGTGATGCGTCAGGCCGGACGTTATTTGCCCGAGTATCGGGAGCTGAAGGCGAAGTCGTCGTTCCTAGAGATGGTGCGGACGCCGTCACTTGCGATGGAGGTCACGTTGCAGCCCTTGCGTCGTTTCAATTTGGATGCGGCGATTCTCTTTTCCGACATTCTCGTGATTCCCGAGGCCCTCGGCCAGGGCTATCACTTTCGCGATGTCGGTGGCATTGGCATGGAGTACCGACTCGAAACGCGGGCGCAGGTCGACGCGCTCGCTCCCGCGGAGGCGGTGCCGGAACGTCTGCGTTATGTGTCCGACACGTTGCAGTTACTTAAAACCGAACTCGACGGATCACGCGCGCTGCTCGGCTTCGGCGGCTCACCCTGGACCCTCGCGACCTACATGGTTGAAGGCGGCAGTTCGGACGAGTTCGAACGCATCAAGCTGCTTTTTTATACCGATCGGGCGATGTTTGACGCCCTGCTTGAAAAGCTCACCGCAGCGCTGATCGCGTATTTCCAAATGCAGATCAGGGCGGGAGCCGATGCGATTCAGATCTTCGACTCCTGGGGCGGCATCATCGCCGGGCCCGACTACGAAGCCGCTTCCCTGCGCTGGATTCGACAGATTGTACAGGCGCTGCCGAGTGACTTCCCCATCATACTTTACGCGAAAGGAACAGCGCCGCACCTCACGGACCAAGCGTTCACGGGCGTGCGGGTGTTGAGCGTCGATTGGACGAATGATCTCGCAATCGTGCGGCGGACTTTGCCGGCAAATGTCGCGGTGCAGGGAAATCTCGACCCGGTGTTGATGACGACGACGCCTGAAATCGTGCGGCGCGAGACAGGCCGGCTGCTTGAGTCGATGCGCGGGACAGCCGGACACATTTTCAATCTCGGCCACGGTATCACGCCCCGGGCGACAGTCGAGTGCATGCAGGCGCTGGTGGATACGGTGACAACCTGGAAGTAGTCTCCGCGGTGTACGGTAAGGGTTGGCATCAGGGCGTGGAATCGATTCTCTCCGTCTAAACGCATCGTGGCTCATTCCTCTCCCAAATCGATCGCAGTTCTCGGCGCGGGCATCACCGGTCTTACGGCGGCCCACCGCCTCGTGCAGCGCGGTCACCGGGTCCGTTTGTTTGAAGTCACCGATCGGGTCGGTGGCGCGATCAGGACTGAGCTCGTTGACGGTTGGCTGATCGAAAAAGGCCCCAACTCGCTCCTCGCCGGCGACCCGGCACTGGCCGCGTTGATTGAGGAACTGGGTCTCCAATCCGAGGAAATCTCGACGAGTCCGAACGCGCGTAATCGTTATATTTTGCGTCGGGGTATTCCCTTGGCGGTGCCGTTGTCCCCTCCGGGCCTGCTCCGAACCCGGTTATTTTCGTGGGGTGCCAAGGTGAGACTTCTCCGCGAGCTGTTGACGAAGCCGAGAGTGCGGTCGGCGGACGTTAGCCTGGAGGAGTTTGCACGCAGCCATTTCGGACAGGAATTTGTCGACTATGCGGTCAATCCTTTCGTGACGGGAATCTACGCGGGAGATCCGAAGAAACTTTCAGCGCGGTATGCGTTCCCGAATTTATGGGAGTTGGAACAGTCGCATGGGTCGTTATTGCGCGGGCAAATCGCGGCGGCAAAGGCTCGTCCGCCCCACTCCAAGCATGGAATCATCTCCTTCCGCCAGGGCTTGCAGGTGTTGCCCGACGCACTGGCGGCTCGGCTGCCGGAGGGCACCTTATCGTTCCGCGCGCGGGTTCAAGTCTTGATGCCGGGTGCGCCGTGGAGTGTAGTCTGGGACGACGGCACGGCGACGAAAACGGAAGCCTTCGACGCGGTGATCGCCGCGCTGCCGGCTCCGGCTCTGGCTCAGCTCCGATTTGGCGCCCTCGGAGAGCGGCCGCTGGCCTCGCTGGATACGATCGAACACCCGCCGCTTTCGTCGGTTTTTCTCGGCTACAAACGGAACCAGGTGGCGCATGCGTTGGACGGCTTTGGCCTGCTTATTCCGGAACTCGAGCGCCGTTCCATTCTGGGCGTGCTATTTTCTTCGACCTTGTTTGAGGGGCGGGCCCCGGCCGGGTATGTCGCCCTCACGGTAATGATCGGGGGAACACGGCAGCCCGGGCTGGCGCGGATGCCGATGAACGACTTGGTGGCCGCGATCGAGCCGGACTTGCAGCGCTTACTCCGCATCACCGGCTCGCCCGTCTTTCGGCGGCACGCTTTTTGGCCGCGGGCAATTCCACAGTACAATCTCGGCTATCCCATGCATTTCGAGACGATGGCTGCGACACAGCGGGCGCATCCCGGGTTTTTTCTCGGCGGACAAGCCCGGGATGGCATTGCCCTCCCCGCCTGCATCGCCGCGGGCGAACGGCTCGCGACGCAGATCGAGGAGCCGTTTAAGTAAGGCCGGCAGGGGGAGTGTGGATGTTTTTAGTAGAGCGGGTCTTCGGCCCTCGCACCCCGGTCTCCGCAGGATCACACAGAAATGACGGCTTCCCTTGACTCTCAATTGAGCGGACCTAGCCTCCCGCCCCTTTATCCGGCATGGCTCAAGATCTGAAAGATACGCTTCAGCTTCCGAAAACTGATTTCCCGATGCGCGCCGGTCTGGCCCAGCGGGAACCCGGTCGCGTGGCGCATTGGGAAAAGATCGGCCTGTACGACGCGATTCAGAAACGACGGGCCGGAGCCCCGGCGTTTGTGCTCCATGACGGGCCGCCCTTCACCAATGGCGATGTGCATATCGGCACCGCGCTCAACAAGGTGCTCAAGGATACCGTCAACCGCTACAAATCGATGCGCGGCTTTCGGACCCCGTTCGTGCCCGGCTGGGATTGCCACGGTTTGCCGATCGAGCAGAAAGTCTCGCGCGAGATCCAAGACCAAAAGCTAACCATCACAACCTCGGAACTCCGGGCGCGCTGCGATGCGTTTGCAGAGACGTGGATTGGGACGCAAACCAGTCAGTTCAAGCGGCTGGGCGTGCTGGCCGATTGGCCGAACGAGTACAAGACAAAGGCGCCCGCTTTCGAAGCGGACATTGTCCGCACCTTTGCTGCGTTCGTCGAGCGCGACCTCGTTTATCGCAGCAAGAAACCAGTTTACTGGAGCATCCCGTTTGAGACCGCGTTGGCGGAAGCGGAGATCGAGTACAAAGACCACGTTTCGCCTTCAATTTGGGTGAAGTTTGCGGTGCCGGCAGAGCAGGCCGCGAAGTTTGGACTACCCGCCGACAAACCGCTGTTTGTCGTCATTTGGACGACCACGCCCTGGACGCTGCCCGCGAACCTTGCGATCGCGGTGCATCCAAAAACTGATTACGTTGTCGCCGACCTCGGGTCCGAACGGATCGTCGTCGCAGAGGCTCTGCTCGGTGCAGTGCTCAAGGCTGCGAAGGTTGAAGCGCAGCCCACGATTGCAGCAAACGTCAAGGGCGCGACCCTCGAACATCTTGCGGCGCGTCATCCGCTTATCGATCGCGCGTCGCCTGTGGTGCTGGCCGAGTATGTCACGACGGAAAGCGGCACGGGTTGTGTGCATACTGCTCCGGGCCATGGCGCGGACGACTATCTGACCGGTCTTAACTATAAGTTGGAGATCTACTGCCCGGTGGGTGATGACGGCCGGTATCTCGATGATGGACGCGTCCCGGCCGAGTTGGTTGAATTGACCACCTTGGAGACGGTTGAAGACCTCGCGGCGAAAAAGACATCTCCGGCAAACATCGGCGTATTGAAGCTCCTCGCGGCGGCAAAGGCACTTCTCGCGAAGGAGCGTTATGTGCACAGTTACCCGCATTGCTGGCGTTCGAAGACGCCAATCATTTTTCGCGCGG
This sequence comes from Opitutales bacterium, assembly GCA_038320495.1. Classification (GTDB taxonomy): domain Bacteria; phylum Verrucomicrobiota; class Verrucomicrobiia; order Opitutales; family Opitutaceae; genus ER46. The sequence continues at coordinate 8,290 of JBBQEG010000159.1, forward strand.
TGGATCAGTGGTTCGTAACTCTCGACGGAACGCCTCCGGGACGCACTTTGGGCGGGAGTGGGGTCAATCCGCGTCAGACTGCGCTCGCGGAGATCAAGAAAATCGCGGCGAACCAAGGCTGGATTCCAGCTTGGGGCGAAGCGCGAATCCGGGGAGCGGTGGAGTCACGTCCGGACTGGTGCATCAGTCGCCAGCGTTCGTGGGGAGTGCCGATTCCGGCCTTTTACGACGAGAACAAGCGCGCCTATCTCGATGCGGGCGTCGCACGCGCAATCGCGGATAAATTCGCGCAGCGCGGTACGAACTTTTGGTATGACGCCGCTCCAGCGGAGATCCTCGATGGCGTCACGCTTCCGGCCGATTGGCCATCGCCGACCGCGTTGACCTGTGGGCGCGATACGCTCGATGTGTGGATCGACTCGGGTTCGACTCATGCCGCGGTTTTGCGGAGGCAACAAGGTGGGACGCAGTGGCCGGCCGATCTTTATCTCGAAGGCAGCGATCAACATCGCGGCTGGTTCCAGTCTTCGTTGTGGACGAGCGTGGTCGCGTTTGGGGCCGCGCCCTACAAAGCGGTTCTCACGCATGGATTCATCGTCGATAAGGACCGGCAGAAAATCTCGAAGAGTTCGACCTATCAGAAACCGCAAACAGCGGACGCGTATGTTTCGCAGCATGGAGCAGACGTCATTCGTCTGTGGATTTCCTCGCAGGATTTTCGCGACGACATGCCGGTGGATGACGAGATCCTGAAATACGTGGGCGACTCGTATCGGCTTTTTCGCAACACCTTCCGCTACCAGCTTTCGAATCTATTTCAGTTTGATGCCGCCCGCGATGCGGTGCCGCTGGAGCAAATGGATACGCTCGACCGGTGGGCTTTGCATCAGACGGCCACCCTCCTCCGGGAGTGTACCGCGGCCTATGATGCGTACGAGTTCCACCGGGTTTACCAGCTCTGCAACCAGTTCTGTGCGGTCACGCTTTCAGCGACGTATCACGACGTGCTGAAGGACCGGCTCTATACGCTCGGTACTCATTCGCCGCTCCGGCGTTCCTCGCAGACTGCGATCCATCATATTTTCACGACCCTGGTCCGGGTGCTTGCGCCCATCCTGACGTTCACCTGCGACGAAGCCTGGGGCTATGCGACTGCAGGAGTCGAATACACCGATGACTCGGTGCACTTGCAGGACTGGCCTGTAGCGCCAGCGGCATGGACGGATACGGCGATCGAAGCGGACGTTTCTGCGCTGCTCCGGGTGCGGGCCCTTGTCAACGAGGCGATTGAGCCTTTGCGCGCGGCTGGAAAACTCGGCAAGTCCCTCGATGCTGCGGTCACCCTCTCTGTTGCGGCGGAAGATCCGGTGGCGGGAGTGTTGGAAAAGCACCGTGATTTTCTCCCTGAACTTTTCATCGTCTCCCATGTCACCTTAACGTTCGCGGCGGGAGTCGCGCTGCACGTTTCGGTTCGACCGTGCAGCGATTTGGGTTTTACTCGTTGTCCACGCTGCTGGCGCTGGGTGCCAGCGCTCGAAACAAGTTCGCATGGCGAACTTTGCCCGCGCTGCGTGGAGGCGCTAAAGGCTTAGTTACTTTCCCCCCCCAAATTCCCCATGGCCAAGAACAAGAAGTCCCCAGCTAAAAAAACCGTTTCAAAGCCTGCCTCGAAGAAGATCGCCCCGGCACCGAGCCGGGGGACCGCGGTCAAGGTCAAGGCTGCGATTCCGATCAGCAAGAAGACCAAGCCAAATCACAAGCCCGCAAAACCAACCAGCAAGCCCGCAAAACCAACCAGCAAGCCTGCAAAGCCAACCAGCAAGACCGCGCCGTCAAACGGCAAATCCGCGCTGCCCATTGGCAAGTCGGCTCAGCCTAACGGCAAGATAACGACGCCGATCAGCAAGCCCGTGTTGCCGATAGGCAAGTCCGTTAAGAGTTCTCCCACCATGGAAAAGCCCTCGAAGAAAACTGCACTCCGCGACAGCATCCTCAAACGCAAAACCGCCTCCAAGCCGATTGCGTTCAGCCTGGAAGAGGTGCGTGCGATAGCGCAGACCGTTGCGAGCAAAGCGCCCAGCACCGCCCCCTCTTCGCCCAAACCGAACAAAGCGGCGGCGGCCCGACTGGCCACAGCGGCCGCGCTTGAAAAGGCCAAGCCTCAGCACGTGAAAGCCGCCTCCCTCGCCGATATTCTCGGGTTCAATCCGAAGAAGGGAAAGCCAGTTGAGCAAAGCGACAAGGACATCCCCGAGAAGTTCAAGCGCTACTACAAGCTCCTGCTCGACCTACGTACCCATCTGACCGAGGGCATCGAACGTCACTCCGAAGAAACGCTCAAGCGCTCGGCCAAGGATGACGCGGGCGATCTCTCCGCGTATGGTCAGCACATGGCCGACGCCGGCACTGACACGTTTGATCGCGACTTTGCGCTCAGCATGGTCGCCAGCGAGCAGGAAGCTCTTTCCGAGATCGATGCCGCGATCAAACGCATCGAGAAAGGCACGTATGGGGTGTGCGAGATCACCCAAAAGCCGATCGCCAAGGAACGACTGCTCGCGGTTCCCTTCACGCGCTACTCGACCGAGGCGCAGAAGGATTTGGAACGTAATCGTCACCGTACCCGCACGCAGGCCGGCCTGTTTGGGGAAATGGGTGAAGAAGGCGGCAAGATGATGGATGAAGATCGCGGCGACGAATAGCCCTGTGCTCGTAACCACGTCTGCATCTCCTCCGTCGATGTCTGACCAACCTGCGCCCTCAGCCAAGTATCCCGATCCTGGAGTCGGTGCAGGGCAGGCGGAGAGTGACCGACCGGTTGGTGACGCGACCCGCGTCCCACCGCCGGAACCCAGCGTCGACCCGAAGCCGCTCGCGACGCGGATCCGGGCCTACCGGCTTCTGCTTATCTTGGGAGCCTCCGTCTTCGTACTGGATCAACTCACGAAATGGTGGATCGTCGCGAACGTTTCTTTCAACCCCATGCATGTGCATGGAGGCGGCGAGGACATCGAGATCATCACGGGTTTTTTCTACATCATCCATGTCGGCAACACCGGCGCTGCCTGGAGTATGTTTTCGGGGCAGAGCTTGCTCCTGGCCTTGCTCGCTGCCGCGACCCTCGTCGGCATTTATTTTTGGCGACACTCGCTCGGTCTAAGGGATCGGCTCACCCAATTCAGTTTCGGCCTGCTCTGCGGCGGCATTGTGGGCAACCTCGT
>JBBQEG010000160.1:0-11463 GCA_038320495.1 Opitutales bacterium
TGGTGCCGAAACGCATCGAGGACACCCGCCGCGTGAGCGCGGTTCAGGGCACGAAGCTCGCGCTCGAGCTGCAACTCAACAAGCCGGTGAAGTCCGCCCGTCTGATCGCACGGGACCCTGCTAAAACCAAGATCGAACTGCAGGTCTCAGCCGATCAGGCCATCGCGGCGCTACCGGATTTCACCCCGGAGAAAAGTCAGGCTTATGACCTCCAATTGGTCGATGCGGACGGCCGCGCGAATAAAGTGGCGTCACCCTTTTTCATCGATGTGCAGCCCAACCGTGCGCCCGAAGTTCGGCTCGCGTCGCCGCGGGGCGACATCCGGCCCTCGGCACTGGAGGAGGTCACGTTTGATGGCACGGTGTGGGACGATTTCGGCACCTCGGCTTACGGTTTAGCGTATTCGATGGGCGGCGGCGAGGCGAAGTCGATCGAGCTCGGCCGCGACGTACCGGCAAAGGAGAAACGCTCGTTTGCGCACCTCGTGAAATTGGAAGAGCTCGAGGCGAAACCGGATGACTTGATCTCGTGGTATGCGTGGGCCGAGGACATCGGACCCGATGGCAAAGTGCGGCGGACCAATGGTGATTTGTATTTCGCGGAAGTGCGACCGTTCGACGAGATTTTCCGGGAAAGTCAGAATATGGATTCCGGCGAACAGGAGGGCGGTGGCGGTGGTGGCGCCGAAGCGCAGAAGCTGACGGAGCTGCAGAAACAAATCATCAGCGCCACGTGGAAACTGCAGCGCCATGGCCAGACACCAAACTACCGCGAGGACGTCAAAGTGGTGGAGGGCTCTCAAGGTCAAGCCCTCGCCCAGGCGGCCGAAGCCGGTGGCGAAGCCCGGACGCCACGGGAACAGGCCATGTGGCGTGAAGTGACTCAGGAAATGGAGAAGGCGCTCGAGAAATTAAAAGATGCGTCCCGCGATTCCGCGTTGCTCGCCCAAGCTTTGCCCGCGGAACAGGCCGCTTATCAATCACTGCTCAAACTTCAGGCGCGTGAGACCGCCGTCAACCGGCGGCAGCGCGGTCAAAAGGGCGGCGGTGGGGGTGGACAGAACCAGCGTCAGCTGGATCAACTCGACCTGCAACAATCGGAGAATCGTTACGAAACCCAGCGTCAGGCCCAGGCGCCTCAAAATCAGGAGCGCCGCGAGCAACTGGCCGTGACGAATCGCCTGCAGGAACTCGCCCGGCGCCAGCAGGATTTGAACGAGCGGATGAAGGAGTTGCAGACGTCCTTGCAAGAGGCGAAGTCCGAGCAGGAGCGCGAGGAAATCAAGCGCCGCCTCAAGCGCCTACAGGAGGAGCAGCAGCAAATGCTCGCCGATGTCGACGAAGTGCAACAGCGCATGGATCGGCCGGAGAATCAGTCTCGCATGGCCGACGAGCGGCAGCAACTCGAGCAGACGCGCGAGGATCTTCAGAAAGCCGCCGAAGCCGCGGCCGAAGGCTCGGTTTCCCAGGCTCTGGCTTCCGGTACGCGGGCTCAGCGTCAGCTGCAGCAAATGCGGGATGACATGCGGAAGGAGAACTCGAGCCAGTTCGCCGAAGACCTTCGCGAGATGCGCAGTGAGGCGCGGGAGTTGGCCGCCAATCAGGAAGCGATCGGCCAAAAGCTTGATCAACTTGCCGACGCGGGACAGCAGCCGCGCCGCTCGCTGAGTGACACCGGCGAACGCAAGGAAATGCTCGACCAACTCGAGCAGCAAAAAGAGCGCATGAATCGCCTCGTCGATCGCGCGACCCAAGTTTCCGAACAGGCGGAAAACACCGAACCGTTGCTGTCGAGGCAACTTTACGATAGCATCCGAAAGGTCAGCCAGGATGATGCGAATACGGTCAAGCAAGCTCGCACGGATCTGCTGACCAGCGGGATGTTAACCCGCGACTTGAACGATCGCCTTGAGCGATCCGCCGAGAGCGAAACGGGTGGAAAGACCCTCGATCTCACCAGCGACATGTTGCGGGAAGGCTATCTGCCGCAGGCCCGGCAGGCCGGCCAGCGCGCGGAACAGGGAATCGAAGAATTGCGCCGCGGCGTCGAACGCGCCGCCGAAAGCGTGTTGGGTGATGACGCGGAGCAGCTGCGCCTCGCCCAATCGGAACTCGATTCGCTCACGGAACAGCTCCAACGCGAAATCGCTCAAGCCACCGGCGGCGGACAACCGGGACAAAACGGCGAACGCGCGGGCCAGCCGGGTCAACCGGGTGAACGAGGGCAGCCTGGCCAGCGTGGTGGAGAACAGGATACGCGCCAGGCCGGCGCCCAACCCGGTGAGCGTGGACAGGGCGGGGCCGGTGGTGAGGAAGCCGAAGGACGCGAGCCCGGGCAGGGTCGCGGCGGCGAACGGTCCCAAAGCGAGCGGCGCGTCGCCGACGCCCGGAAACAAGGTCGCGGCGGCCAACAACCGGGTGGCCAACAACCCGGATCTCAGCCCGGCGGCGAACAACCCGGTTCAGGCCAGGAAGGTCAGGAACCCGGAGGCGAAGGTCAACAACCGGGCCAAGGTCAGCAGCCTGGTCAAGGTCAACAACCGGGCCAGGGCCAAGGTGAAAGCCAGCAAGCGTCGGCCGGCGGTCAGCAGGGGGGAGGGCAGGGCGGCGGTCGCGGTCAACAGGCCAAAAGCAATCGCGGCGGGCGGAACCAACCCGGCTCCGCGCGTGGCTTGGGCGTGGATGATCTGCTCCGTGGTGAAGGCAGCTGGAACAACGGGGCCGGTGGGGGCGGTTGGGATCGCGTTTGGGACGGACAAGTTCTGACGGGCGAGGATTTCGCGCAGTGGAACGAACGCCTTCGCGATGTCGAAGAGCTGCTTGAGACGCCCGAGTTGCGCAACGCCGTCGCCGCCGCCCGGGAACGGGCGCGCTTGTTGCGGCGGGAAGCGCGTGACCAAAAGAAGCCCGACTGGGCCGTCGTGAATCTCCAGATCGTCCAACCGCTCGTCGAAGTGAGAAACCGGGTTGCCGAGGAACTCGCACGCCGCGAGTCGAAGGATTCCCTGGCGCCGATTGATCGGGATCCTGTGCCCACTCGGTTTGCGGAATCCGTGCGTCGGTATTACGAAGAGCTGGGCAAAGACGCCCCGCAACCCTGAGCACCGATCCTTCTTTCGCCTTCGGTCTTCCCTTTTTTTTCATGTTATTCCTTTCGCGTTGATGTCCACCTCGCTCACCTTTTCCGGTTGGAGCTGGCTATGGCCGGCCTTGGCGTTTGTTGGTGTCGCCGCGCTGATCTTGGGCTGGAGCTATCGCTCGTCGGTCGGGCATCCCCCGCGTTTGCGTTGGACCTGCCTGACGCTCAAAACGTTTGGCATCACCGCGCTGGCGCTGTGTTTGCTGGAACCGTTGTGGCTGGGACAGCGAGCGCGGCCCGGAGCCAATCTGTTCGCAGTGATGGCCGACAACAGCCAGAGCCTGCAGGTCAACGATGTGGGTGAGTCACGGAACCGCGGCGCCGTGCTGCGCGATCTGGTGGAGCTTCGAGTGTCATCCTGGCAGGGCACGCTCTCGGATAACTTTGATGTGCGGCGTTATCTTTTCGATTCCCGGCTGCAGGCGACGAAGGACTTTAGCGAACTCGCGTTCGATGGTCGGTCTTCCGGTTTGGGTGCGGCGTTAAAAACCATCGGCGAGCGCTTCCAGGGGCGTCCGCTCGCCGGCGTGCTTCTCCTCACGGACGGTACTGCCACCGATCTCACCGCGGGCGCGTTGCCGGATTTTTCCGCTTTGCCGCCGATCTATCCGGTCGTAATTGGGAAACGCGAGCCGGTGCGCGACATTGCGGTCCAGCAAGTCACGGTGAGCCAGAGTTCGTTTGAAGACGCTCCTGTGACCTTGCAGGCGGATGTGACTTCGGCCGGATTTCGCGGTGAGTCGATTACCGCTCAGTTGGTCGATAAGACTGGCCGGGTCGTGCAGGAGCAGAGCGCCACTGCGCGCGGTGACGGCGAGACCTTGGCGTATCGTTTTCAGCTTAAGCCGGAACAGCCGGGACTTTCCTTTTATCAAGTTCGCGTGGCCGCTCGTGAAAAGCCGGCGCCACTGCAACCCGGCGGAACGGACCCTGAGCGCGGGGAGGCGACGCTCGCCAACAATGCGCGTGTCTTTGCAGTCGATCGCGGACAAGGGCCGTTCCGGGTGCTCTATGTTTCGGGGCGTCCCAATTGGGAATTCAAGTTTCTCAATCGCGCGGTGCAAGCGGATGACCAGGTGCAACTCGTCGCGCTGATTCGGGTGGCGAAACGCGAACCCAAGTTTGATTTTCGCGGTCGCGCGGGTGAGACAAGCAATCCGCTGTTTCGAGGCTTCGGCGATCAGTCGCCGGAAGAAGTACAACGTTACGATCAGCCGGTGTTGGTGCGTTTGAATACGCGCGACGAGATTGAATTGCGCGCGGGGTTTCCCCGGACGCCCGAGGAGCTCTTCGGGTACCACGCGGTGATCCTTGACGATGTCGAAGCGGAATTTTTTGGGCCGGATCAAGCGCTGCTGCTGCAGAAATTCGTGTCGGAACGGGGCGGCGGTTTCCTGATGTTGGGGGGCATGGAGAGTTTCCAAGAGGGTAACTATGCCCGCACTCCCATCGGAGACATGCTGCCGGTGTATTTGGATCGTGATGACGGATCCTTTCCTCCTCCCGGCCCGGTGCATCTTGAGCTGGCCCGCGAAGGCTGGTTGCAGGCGTGGGCGCGGCTTCGGGACAACGAAGCCGACGAGCGCGCGCGACTCCAGGGGATGCCCGCCTTTGAAGTGCTGAATCGCGTGCGGGCGCTGAAGCCGGGCGCGAGTGTGATCGCCAGTGTGCGTGATGCCACTGGCGCCGAACTTCCCGGCTTGGCCGTGCAGCGTTTCGGCCGCGGTCGGACGGCCGGTTTGATGGTCGGTGACATGTGGCGGTGGGGCATGAAGGACGCCGTGGCGCAGGCGGACATGGGGCGGGCATGGCGCCAGCTGGTACGCTGGCTGATTGCGGATGTGCCGTTGCGCGTGCAGACCGTGATCGAGCCATTGCCGGCGGATGCGAATGGCGCGGTGCAGGTGCAGATCCGGGTGCGCGACGAGAAGTTCCAACCGGTCGACGACGCCGTTGTGTCGGTCGAAATCGAACCCGTGGTGTTTGAAGGAACCGCGGCGGCCGCGGTGTCTTCGATCCGCCTCGAAGCGGAACCGGCGCTGAGCGAGCCCGGTTTGTATCAAGCCACCTACGTGCCGCGCCATTCCGGCGGTTACAAGGCAATGGCCACGGTAAAGAATTATGCCGGCGCCGAGCTGGGCCGCGGTGAGGCTGGATGGAGCTCCGATCTGGCCGCGGAAGAGTTTCGTTCGCTCGTGCCCAACGTCGCGCTGCTGGAAGAGATCGCGCGGAAATCGGGCGGACACGTCGTCGCGATCGATGACCTAAAAAGCTTTGCGGGGAAGCTGCCACAGCTGCAGGCGCCCGTGATGGAGACGTGGTCGTATCCAGCCTGGCACAACCCGCTGTTGTTCGCGTTTGCGCTCGGCTGCCTGCTCGCGGAGTGGGGCCTGCGGCGTTGGAAAGGACTGCCATGATGAACTTCGCTCTAAACTTAGGCGGCGGGGAAAAACCCGCGCGATCGACGCTTGCTGCGCTGCGTGGAGCCAGTTTGGGCGTGCTACTTGGGGCGAGCGCACTCGCTTTCCCAATCGTTGCGACCGCGGCCGACGCATCCGTCGTTCCATTGGCCGAGGACGATCGCGCGACGGTGATCGTGGTCGCCGGTGCGCCCGGTGAGGCGGAGTTTGGCGCTGACTTCAAACTTCAGATTGATGCGTGGGCGAAAGTGAGCACTCAGGCTCAGGCGAAGTATATTCTCATTGGCGGAGAGTCGGGTGGTGAGCCGAGCGATCGCGATCAAGTGAAGGCCGCGCTTGAGGCGGAGCCGAAAAATTCGCGCGGGGAGCTATGGCTCGTGCTCATTGGGCACGGGACCTTCGACGGGAAAGAGGCGAAGCTCAACCTTCGCGGACCGGACGTTTCAGCGACGGAGTTTTCCGAGTGGCTTAAACCGTTCAAACGTCCACTGGCGGTTGTGGATACCACGTCGTCGAGTGCGCCTTTTATGGCCAAGCTTTCGGCGCCGCAGCGCGTAATTCTGACGTCCACCCGCAGCGGCTTCCAACAGAACTATGCGCGTTTCGGAAAGTTTTTTGCGGAGGCCTTGGCGGATCCGAAAAGCGATCTGGATAAAGACGGACAGATTTCCCTGCTCGAATCATTTCTGAGCGCATCGCATCGCACCGCCGAGTTTTATAAAACAGAAGGCCGGCTCGCGACGGAGCATGCCTTGCTCGATGACAATGGCGACGGCCTCGGCACTCCGGCGGACTGGTTTCGAGGAGTGTATGCGACCAAAAGGGCTCGTGATGGAGCGGCGCCCGATGGTGTTCGCGCGCATCAGTTTCATCTCGTCCGCAGTGCGGAAGAGCAGTTGTTGTCCTCCGAGTTGCGGGCGCGGCGTGACAAGTTGGAACAACGCGTTTCCGAACTTCGGCAGGCAAAGGAGAAGATGGCGGAGCACACCTATTTCCAGGAGTTGGAAAAGGTCCTGCTTGAGATCGCGCAGCTTTACGAGGGAACCTGAACAAGCGGTGACTAAGAGCGTCGCGAAGATGCTCTCGCCTGCCCAGCGCTGATGAGTTGACCACGCAGTTGAGAGTCGATCCCTGGCCTGTTGCGCGTGATGGAGGTTTGAATGTCCCGGGCGATCGTGTCGGTCCGAATGGACGAACCGATGGAGTTGCTTCGATCAGTGCTCTCTGCGGGAAAGCCTGTTTTCATCGTAGGGGCGACGGTTCCGCTGCGTTGCCAGCAGGATTGGCACCGCTTCTGCTCCCGCGAATCATGGTTTCGCTTCGTCGTCGTTCGTTTCTTGGTGCCTTGGGCTTGGTCCTCTTGGCGGCTTCATTCGGTTCCGGCCTGCAGGCTGCGACCTCTCGTGTGCTGGCGATCTGCGCGGCCTATCCACCGGAAATCAAGGCGCTGCATCGCGAGTTCGGCGTGGCCGAGGAAAAAGGTTTCAAACTGACCACGATCAATGGCCTGCCTTTTTGGCGCGGCTCTTATGGAGGACACGATATTGTCGTCTTCTCGACCGGCGTGAGTCTCGTCAATGCCGCCTATCAGCTGCAGCTCGCGCTGGAGCGGTTTCCGATCACGCACGTGCTTTTTGCCGGCGTGGCGGGAGGAACCGATCCGTCCTTGAAAATTGGAGACGTCGTCATTCCGGAGCGCTGGGCTTATCATTCGGAAGCCGCCTACCTGAACGATGATGGCAAGGGCGGGTACTTTCGGCCGGATTACTATAAGGCCACCTACGAGAATTTCGGGATGATTTTCCCCACGGATGTCGGTGTCTCGCGCGATGGCGATGGCTACAAGCGCATCCCCACCTTTTCGGCCGATCCGGTCTTGCTCAAGGCCGCCCGGACGGCGGCGGCGAAGCTTCCCACGATGCGCAAGGCCGGTCGCGACGTGGACGTGAGTGTCGGTGGAACCGGAGTGGCCGGCACGGTCTTCCTCGATAACGCGAAGTATCGCGAATGGGTTTTCCGCGTCTGGCAGGCACGTTGTGCCGACATGGAGTCCACCGCGCTGGCGCAGGTCGCATATGCCAATCGAAAGCCGATTCTGATCGTGCGTGGCTTGAGTGATCTGGCGGGGGCGCAACACGGGATTAATCCTATCGACGAAAACGAAGCCCAAGTCGCGGAAATCGCCGCGCGAGTCCTGCGTGGAATCGTGGACGAGTTGTAAGGTTTCGGAAGGCCGGAGCTTCACAGTAGCGGAGAGTCGAAGCCTGCGACATTCGAGAACTCGTCCATGTAGGTCTGATCTCGATACGGCGGCGGAAAAGGGGATCAGGAGCCCGGCGGTGTCGCTGGTTGGCGTCGAATCCGGTTTCGTTGGAAAATCGCGTCGCGCGACGGCGCGCCGTCTGCTTTATCAATCTTATGTTGACCCGTTTCTCTGTCCCCCCTCTGCATACGCAAACTCGGACGCTGGCTGCCGTCGCCATGGGGCGGGAGGCCCCGGATCTCGTGGTCACGGGAGCCCGGATATTATCGACCTATACCGAGCGGATCCATCGCGAGCGCGAGATCTGGATCAAGGCCGGACGGATCGCGACCATCAAGCCGGCCGGGTCCTTCAAGAAGGCGAAGATGGGCGGCGCGACGACTCGGATCTACGACGCGCGAGGCGGCATCATCGCGCCGGGGCTGGTCGATCCGCATGTGCACATTGAGAGCAGCATGATGACCGCGTGCGCGTTTGCCGAGGTGGCCTTGCTCAATGGCACGACGACCGTGTTTGGCGACAGCCACGAAATCGGGAATGTCTGCGATGTGGCCGGAATCGAGTGGATGCTGGAGGACGCGCGACGGGCGCCGCTTTCGATCTTTCTGACGGTGCCGAGCACAGTCCCGGCCACGAATGCGTCACTCGAGACCGCCGGCGGTGATCTGACGCCGGACAAGATCGGCGGCCTCTTCGATCGTTGGCCGGAAGCAGCGGCGCTGGGTGAAAAAATGGATTATATCTCGGTCGCGATGGGCGACGCGCGCAGCCATGCGATTCTGGCCGAAGCGTTGAAGCGCGGGCGCCCGGTCTGCGGACACATCTACGGCCGCGAATTTGTAGCCGCTGGCGCCGCGAGTGGAATTACGGATACGCACGAGGCCATTGATCGCGAGATCGCCAACGACTTCCTGGAGAATGGCGTTTGGATCTTTCTGCGGGGCGGCAATCCGAAGACCCCGTGGCACTCGTTGCCGCAAGCCATCAAGGCGGTGACGGAGCTGGGCGCGAATGCGAAGCGGGTCTGCGTGTGCACGGATGATCGCGATGCGGATGACCTTTTTCTGTTTGGTCTTGATTGGGTTGTACGTCAGGCGGTGGCGGCCGGATTGTCGACGACCACGGCGTGGAGCCTGGGTTCGCTGCATCCAGCAACTCGATACGGGATGGACGGAGAATTCGGCGGACTCGGTCCCGCGCGCCGCGCCGATCTCGTCCTGCTGAATGACGCGCTTGAAGTGCAGAACACCTGGTACGGTGGCGAACTGGTGGTGGAGAAACGGAAGGTTACGCCCGTGTTGGAGCAGGCGCTCACGCGACGTTACAAGTATCCGGCGGCAGCCTACCGCACGATCAAGTTGCCTCGCCGGGTTAAGCTTACCCCGCCGTTGCCCGAGAAAAAGGTCACGGCGAATATCATTCGCGTGGTGCCGCCCGGCATTCTGACGGCGCATGATCAAGCGGAACTTTCGCCGGCAGCGTCATGGGACGCGCACCTCGATCAGCATGAGTTGTGTTTCCTCACCGTGGTCGAACGCCACGGGAAGAACGGCGGAGTCGGCCTCGGACTGCTGCGCGATTTCGGGCTGCGGAAGGGCGCGGTTGCGAGCAGTGTGGGGCATGACGCGCATAATGTCGTGATCGCCGGAACAAACGAGGCGGACATGCAGCTTGCCCTCGCGACCGTGAAAGCAATGAAGGGGGGAGTTTGCGCGGTGCGCGGAGGCAAGGTGCTCGCCCGCGTGGCACTGCCCATCGCCGGTTTATTATCGGACAAGCGGGCGCCAATCGTGGCGAAGGAGACGACCACATTAAAGCGTGCCTGGGTGCAGCTCGGTTGCAAAGTGCCGTATATGGGCTTCAATCTCCTTCCGCTCTCCGTGATCCCGGAACTGCGGCTCACCGACAAAGGGCTCATCGACGTCATCGCGATGAAGGTAGTACCGTTGTTTGCACAGCACTGATTTCCGCCGGGTCGGATCGGCCCGCAGGGCGCCGCCCTCACCTTGGAACATCCCATGGCGTAACTCACAGACCTTAGTCTGCTGAATTCTTTTCATAGGGAGGAAATTACAGTGCTGATTTCCTTACATCGAATCTGACTTGGTCCGAGCTGTGCTCTATTGGCGGCGTGATCAACCGCCAATCCACCCAATGTGCTGTCGTGGTGTCAGCATCCTTCGGGATGCTGCTTGCACCGCTGTCTGCCCAAACTACCACGCCGGAGCGTCCCGCCGGCGAGGTTACTACACTCGAGCGTTTCGAGGTCAGCGCTGTCCCGATCGAGCAGCAGATTCTTCCGACCTCGCGACCGTTCAATTCCGTGTTCGGCACGGATATGAGTATCATCGATACGCCGCGCAATGTGACGATTATCTCTCGGGAGCAGTTGTCCGCCATCGCCATTCAGGATGTGCGTGACTTCTCCAAATTGACCTCCAGTTCCTATACGCGAACCAATTTCGGGGCGCCGGGGAATCCTGACATTCGGGGCCAGTCCGCCGACGTCTTCATGAACGGAATGCGGGAACGCATCACGAGCAACGGCAATGGCATGCCGATCGATTTCAATTCGGTTGAGTCCGTAAACATTGTCAAAGGTCCCGCCACTGCGATCCAAGGGGTATCCACGTACGTCGGCGGTTTCGTCGATCTGATCACCAAGCGACCCTACTTCGACACCTTCAAAGGGTCATCGCAGGTGACAGTCGGCACCTACGACACTTACCGTTGGGGACTTGATTTCGGCGGACCGGTGTCGAACAAGCTCGCCTACCGCTTCAGCTACGCGGGGGAGGAGAGCGATGGTTATTATTATGATCAGTATACGCGCAAACACTCGCTCTATGGCGCGTTGACGTGGCGTCCAACTCAGGACTACGAGCTCTTTCTCAATGGTCAGGCGTTCTATATTGAATATGTTGAAAATTTCGGCGTGAACCGTCCGACCCAGCGTTTGATCGACGACGGCTATTACCGGACGGGGATTAACATCAACAACGGAATCGCCGCGGCGCCTTCCGACCCGCAGAATTCCCGCTTTGTTACGTCGGGCTTTCCCATCAACACGCTGGTCTATGGGCCGGAGGTGAGGTTGGACCGGAGGGCCCGGATGCTGAAGCCGAGCGACAACTCGACGGGTCGGAATTTCAAGCTGCAGGCTTTGCAGACCTTCAAATCCTCGCCGGAGCTCAACGTGGTGAGCAATACCCTGTTTACCTATACGCGCCGGGATACACTCAGCTCGTATCATTACTCGGAGATCATTGATCCGGCTTACACGTTGGAGTCGCGCCTCGAATTTCAGCAAAAACTCGGCGCCCACGCGCTGAACTATGGCGCCACGGCCCGCTATATCAGCGTCAAGGCGTGGGCCAATTTCTTCTTCGAACCGGCAGCCGTCTGGGATATTACGCGCGATCGTAGTTTCATCGATACGACGAACTCGGTCAACTGGGCCGGGCACTTCGCGTCGGCGCCGGTCCCGGGCTATCCGGGCCGCACGGGCTCGACCTTGGTGGCATTCGGCGGCGTGAGTGGGGCTGATGGCAACATCAGCAATGCGCGCACGGTGGCGCCGTTCGGGCAGGCCGTTTGGAAACTTTCCGACAAGTTTAGCGCCGTGACCGGTGCACGGGCCG
>JBBQEG010000161.1:0-11292 GCA_038320495.1 Opitutales bacterium
CTGACAACTGCCACCAATACGGCGGCCGTGCCGGGTCAGTTCTTTTTTGTTCCGTTACCCGATGGCTCGGTGGGCACGCGACAGACGACCCCCAGCCGTAATATTGAAGGTGAGGAACGGGAGTATTACTATAATCTCAACGAGCATCGCCACATGCTCCCCGCGACGGATCGCTATAATGTTGTGACGGCCTTCGACCACGAGTTGACGCCGCGGCTGAGTCTGTTCGGTGACTTCATGTATTATCACGCCGAATCGACCTTGTATCGCGATCCGGCCGGGGCCGACGCCACGGACGATCCTAATATTTTCGTCCCGGCGGCGAACTACTGGAATCCTTTTGGTACCCGGTTTTATCATCCCACCGGTGCACCCAACGCCGATGGGACGCCGCGCGTTGTGGGAACGCCGGCCGACGTCTTGCTGGCGGGTGGTACGGGCGTGCGACTTCGCGACTGGGCGCCCAAGGAAGTGGACGTTGAATCAAGGGCGGGCCGGATTGTGGCTGGCGCCCGGGGCAAGGTGTTCGAGCAATGGGAGTGGGAGTCCGCGGGACTTTATGGTTGGGCGCGCACGGCGGATCTCGAGCGTTGGAACATTCGCGAAAGCAAAATGCGCGAGGCCCTGGCGCGCACCGATGCGACCGGACTTAATGTTTTCGGGCACACGTTCCAAAATGTGGGTGGTTTGATTCGCGTGGGCTCGGCATATCAGAATCCAGCTTCGGTGATTAATCCGATGTACGATGACTTTTTGCGCATCGGGCGGACCGAACTCGCCAGCTGGGATATCAAAGCGAATGGCCCCGTTTTCGAACGTTGGGGTCGGACGGTGCGAGCCGCGGTGGGCACGGAAACGCGTTATGAGTTTTATAAAGACTGGCGGCCGGCGTATGCGGGTCTGAATCCCGCGGGGAGCTCGGCCTCAAATCCGTTCTTACGCGAAGGTGACAATGATTTCATCGGGCTGAGTCCGAATCTGAATCTCAGTAGTGACCGGATGGTGTACGCCGGATTTGCGGAAATCCTGGTGCCCATTTTCGAACGGAAGCACGACATGCCGGGGTTTCGCTCGCTGGAGCTCTCGCTCGCCGGTCGGTATGAGAAGTTTAGTGACTTCGGCGACACCGCCAAACCCAAATACGGACTGAGCTGGCGCCCAAATACCTGGATGCTTCTGCGCAGTTCTTATAATGAGTCCTTCCGCGCGCCCAATCTGGTGCAAACGAATACGAGCCCGCTGCAGCGCTCGGTGTCCGGAGTTTCGGATTCGTATCGATTCGACGTTACTGGCAATATCTTTGATGGTTCCCGCAGTCGCACGGTCTTCCGTCTGGGCAATGATTCCCTGCAGCCGGAAGAAGCGGAGAACGTAACGGTGGGAGTGGTGTTGGAAGTGCCCCGGATTAATGGACTGTCGGTGTCGGTTGATTACTGGCGTCTCAAGCAGACCAATGTGATTGCGAATATATCAGCGACGGGGCAGTTGCGGATCGACCGTGATCTGCTCGATGCCGCCACGCAGGCGCAGTTGGCGGGTGGACGCCCTATCGGTCAGGTGGTCTTGCAGGACGGCAGTACCTATTTGGGAAATTCGAAAGTACGCCGGGCGGCGGTCACGCCCGCGGATATCGCGGCCTTCGCCGACTATAATGCCGGGCTGCCAGCGGCGCAGCAGCGCGCTCCGGTTGGTCAGGTGTTATCGGTGGTGGATGACTATCTCAACCTGGCGGGGCGCAAACTCGAGGGCGTGGATGTGTCCCTTCAATATCGTTTGCCGCGGACGCGCCTCGGTCAGTTTACGCTTCGCGGGGAAGGAGCCTGGATGGCCCGGTTCCAAGAGCAACTTGAGGAGGGAGCGATTGTGCAGGATAACTTGAACGAGAACGGGATCTCGCGGTGGAAGGCCAACGCGAGCATCAGCTGGCGCAAGGGCGACTGGAGCGCGGGATGGTTCACGACGTACGTTAAGGGCACGGTCGATAGCTCGGCCGCTTTGGGTGTGGCGAGCACGGACTCGGCGATTGTCGATGCGGTGTTGGGGGCGTTGAACTACCCCGATTACTTCCGTGAGTTTAGTGACACAGCTGGCGTCACTCGGCTGGGTTATCTGGTGGAGGACTGGATCTCGCATAACACGTATGTGAACTATCGATTCGGCCGGCGCTCGCACGAGTGGTTGCGCGGAGTGAGTGTGCGTGTCGGCATTAACAATGTGATTGATTCCGATCCACCCCTGGCTGACGAATCGCGCGGTTATCGGACCGGCGGATCCAATCCGCGTGGGCGCCAATACTATCTGCAATTGAGCAAGAGCCTTTGAGCGGCTTTGGTCCTGGAGCGCGTACCCGATTGGAACCATATATCCAATCGGATGATACGTGCCCGTCGGGCCAGCGCGGGCGTGATCCGGGTGGCGGTTGCGAGCGTCAAATCGCGATTCTGCACTCGCGCCCACTCCATTCCTTCGTGAATTCTTTCGCATGATTCGCATCCGCTCTGTTTTCGTCGTCTTTGCGAGTTTCGCCCTGGTTGAACTTGTCGCCACGCCGGTCACGGTTTTGCCTGTAACCGCGAAGCACGGCATGGTGGTCGCCGCGCATCCGGAAGCGGTGGAGGCCGGAGTCGCGGTGCTGAAGGCGGGGGGGAATGCGGTTGATGCCGCGGTGGCCACTTCGCTTGCGGTGGGCGTGGCCGAGCCATTCGGGTCGGGGCTGGGGGGGAAGCTAATGTTGCTCTATTACGAGGCGAAGACGGGCATGGTGTATGCGATCGACGCCATGGATGCGGCAGGTTCGCTCAACGTTCAGGACTATATCAAACGGCCCGAAGAGGAGCGGAGCTATGGGTATGGCGCCGTCTGTGTGCCTGGCTTACCGGCGGGCCTGTGGCTTGCTCATCGGCAGTGGGGGGCGCTGCAGTGGGGCGACGTAGTAAAGCCGTCGATCATGCTGGCGCAGGAGGGTTTTCGGATTTTGCCCAAGACGCGTGAGGCGTTTGTCGAGCAGGAGCGCAAGCTTCGGCGCGGGGACGCGGAGATTGCGCGGTTGTATTTACCCAATGGTGCACTCCCGGAAGTGGGGTCTCGTCTGCCCAATCCGGACCTTGCGCGCACGCTACAGGCGTATGCGGAACGCGGTCGGGATGGCTTTTATCGCGGCCCGGTCGGGCAGGCGATTGCGGCCGCTGCAAAGGCGGGAGGCGGGGTTCTGACCGCTGATGATCTTGCCAATTATGAAGCGCGGATCAGCGAACCGATGGTCATGGATTTCCGGGGCTACACGCTGGTTTGCTCGCCGCCACCAACGAGCGGTGCCGCCTTGTTCCTTCCGATCTTAAAAGCCCTGGAGAACCAGACGCTGACCGCACCCCTGCGCACGGCGGCAAACATCGACATGATTGGGCGGATCTGGCGGGTGGTCGCTCCGCAGACCGGAAAAGCCATCGGAGACATGGAGCAGTCGCGCTTCCTGTTCGAAAAACTGATCGCGCCCGACTCGATTGCGGAGATCCGGGCCAAGGTCTTTGGGCCGGTGGAAACGGAGCGGCAGAAGAAGGTAGGCGGGACCTTTCCTTGGTCGACAGCCCCCGGTGCGGCAGACTCCCGGGTGGCGGCAGAGGAGTCGCCCTTTTTTGAAAGTTACCAGGCGGCAACGACCCACTTTATTGTCGCGGATCGTCATGGTAATATTGTGTGTGCCACGCAGTCGCAAAGTCTGCATTTCGGCGCAGGCGTGGTACCGCCGGGGACCGGCGTGGTAATGAATAACTCGATGAGCAATTTTGCGTTCAACGACACCACGAGCATCAACACCGTGGCTCCCGGAAAGCGCCCCCGCAGTACGATTGCGCCGACCTTGGTTTTGCTGGCGGGAAAACCAAGTTTTGCTATAGGGCTGCCGGGTGCATCACGCATCCCGACCGCGATGCTGCAGGTGTTGATCGACCGATTGGTGTTTGAACGGCCACTTGCAGAGGCCATTGGCGACACCCGCATCCATTTCACCGCACCCTACCGGCGTGGAGAGGTGGAAGCGTTCGAAGCCGAACAATCTTTTCCCCACGAACAGGTTCAAGCGCTACAGGCGCTCGGGTGGAAAGTGAACCTGCCCGAGTCTGCGGGAACCGGCCGGTTTTTCGGTGGAGTGAATGCGATCGAATTCAATGCGGACGGTACGCTCACCGGCTTTGCGGATCCGCGGCGGACGAATGTCGCAGCTGGATATTGATGACGTGTTCGCTTTGACGCCTCGAACGCCACTGAGGCGCACATTCGCACTCGGTCCTGCCTTAGTGAATACGCGACAGTAATGGTCGCCGAGGTACTCGTACGTTGGCTGGCGCGGTTTCACCGGGCGGCTCGCTGAGGAACTCGGCCCCGGGGGGCCGCCCGCCGAGCGACCGCTTGAGCGGAGCGCTGGGGAGGTGGGATTGATCGGAACAGACAGAGCCTTCGAAGCGGATGCCGTCCGTCGCACTGACGTGGTTACCCGCTTACCAGCGTTTCTTGGGAACCACGCGGCCCTTGGCGTTTTCGACGCCGATGCTGCCTTGGGGAATCGCAACCAAGCGGCCATCTTCTCCCTCCAGACAGCCTCCTCCGGCGGGGATCGCCACCATCCGGCCATCGCGGCCTTGGGCGCCCATGTAGCCCTCCGGAATGGGAACAAGGCGTCCATCACGGCCGCGCATGCGGTTGGTTCCGGCTGGCGCGCTCGGAGCGCGTGGAGAAAGAGGTTTAGTGATGCTCATGATATTCAATGACCAAGGGTTGAGGCGCCGGCCGACGGACGGCGCCCGGGGGAAAGAACCGACTCAGGCCGGAACTGCTTTGGCGCTCGCAGCGTGCTGCGGACGGCGAAAGCGATAATGTTCTCGTTCCATGCCTTCGCGGAACTCGATCTCGGCGGCAGTTTCTGGAGGCGGTAGCTCGTAGCTAATCTTGCGCTCGATGATCTCCCGCAGAGCGATGTCCTCGGGCAGGAGCTTCTCGAGGGATTCAATCAGCGCGCGATTTCCTCGTTTGAGCTGCTTTACGCGGCGCGAGACAATGTTGACCAAAATGTTGGGGTCGTCGACGACCAGAAGGGCTTGGGCCAGATAATCGTCTCTCATAGGGTGGTCGATTGGTTTGTTTTCATGCGTGTTTTCGGGTAGTTTCGTTATCCTAAAAAACATTCACCTCAAACGCGACGTATATATGAGGATGGCCGAATTTGAGCCGTTAGGCGTTCGCCGGCCACCCGTTTAGCGGAGTGATAAAAGGGGGCCAGGCGGAATCGTCAGCACCGGCGGTAGCGATTCCGCCCGATTTAAACAGGATTCTGGCCAAAGTCCGCGAAGTCGACTCACTCGTAGCTGAAGTGGCCAACGCGTCTCATGAGCAACGTTCTGGTCTCGTCCAAATCAACACCGTGGTGAGCTGCATCGACCTCCTCACGCCTACGAACGCCACTGGCGCTCAGGATAATGCGAGCGCGGCAGGCGACCTCCGGAGTCAGTCCGACGACTTGCTTTCGGTCTCCACTCAACGGGTCGGCCTGGTCGGCGGCGCACCCCGCCGGTTCAGACGCCAATCCAGACAGTCACAAATCCAGACAGACATCCGCACCGATTCACAAGCTGGTTTGGCCGATCAGCTCTGTGAAGCGTTTGACTGACTTAAATCGTTCGCCCAGTCCCCGCCTGGAAATGCCGGCGCTGCGTGCGGTGGGTGCACAGATAGAGGTCCGGATCGGGCGCGTCGACTGCTGATTGACCGCTGTGCGCGGAGCGACACGCTGCCCAATATGGAAGTGATTTTCCTTGGTACCGGGACCTCGCAAGGAGTGCCTATGATTGCGTGTGACTGTGCGGTCTGCACGTCGGCAGACCCGCGTAATCAGCGCACGCGGGCCTCGGTCCATGTGATGATGGACGGATTACACGTGCAGGTGGATGCGTCCCCTGAGTTTCGCCTGCAATGTCTGCGCTCCGGTATCCGGAAAATGGATTTATTCATCCTGACGCATGGTCATGCCGACCACATTGCGGGAATGGATGATCTTCGTCGTTTCTGCGATTTGCTGGGCGGCACGGCGATGACGGTCTATTCGACGGACGAAGGGGTAGGACGGGTCCTGGCGATGTTTCCGTATGCGATTGCGGAGCGTCCGATCTCGCGCGGGTACGCGGCTTTCAAGCTGATCACAATGCCGGAGCGGCTGGATCTGCCACAGGGAACGATCGAGTCGACGCTGCTTCCTCATGGCGGATTGAATACGCTGGGTTTGGTTTTCACGGAGCGGAGCTCGGGCAAACGCTTCGTATATTATACCGACTGCAAGCGGGTCCCTCGCGAGGCGGTGGACCTGGCTCGCGGCGCGGACGTGGTCGTGTTGGACGGACTGCGGTCACAACCGCACCCCACGCACATGTCGATCGACGAAGCGATCGCGGTCGCTAACGAACTTCGTCCGGGCCGTACGTGGATCACGCATTTAACCCACTTGAATGATCACGCGGAGCTGGCGGCGTCCCTGCCCGAGGGGATAGCACCGGCATTTGATGGACTTCGCGTGACCGTTTGATCCCGATGAAACCCCGGAGGAGGATTGCGTCTCGGCGCGTTAAGAGAGGCGCGTTTAGAAAGACCAGACGCGCGGAATAACGATCATCGCAACGGCAAAGCAGATGAGATTAAGGGGTAGTCCAATACGCAGGAAGTCGCGAAATTTGTAACCGCCGACTCCATACACGTACATGTTGGTTTGGTAGCCGATGGGCGTGGCAAAGGCGGCGCTGGCGGCGACGGCTACGGCGATGACAAAAGGCTGGGCCTGAAGGCCGGCCTCATTTGCGATCCCCAGCGTGATTGGGATCATCAAGGCCGCGACGGCGTTGTTGGAGAGAATTTCCGTCAGGATCAGCGTGATGAGGTAAACGGTGGCGAGAATCGTGAAGGGACGGGCGGATTCGGAGACGACTTGCTCGACGCCGTAGACGACGTTCTGAGCCAGCCAGGCGGCAGCGCCCGTTTTCTCCATGGCCAGACCGAGGGCGAGCATTCCAAAGATTAGAAAAATCAGATTCCATTCGATGGATTGATAGGCCTCCTTCGGTTTGATGCAGCCGGTGAGACAGAGAAACACGGCCCCGGTGATCGCACCCAATTCAATCGGCACCAAGTCCATCGTCTCGCCCAAGACCACACCTACGATGGTGGCGAGAACCAGAGGAATCCGTTTATGCAGGGAAACCGACGGTAGCGGCGGACGATCGAACAGAATGATATCGTCGCCCCGCCGCAGCTCGTTCACTGCCGGCTCCGTGCCCATCATGAGGAGGAGGTCTCCCATTTGGAGGGGAAGCGTCTCGAGTTTTTCGCGCACGTTTACGCCGGCTCGGTGCACCGCGAGGACCACGACCCGGTAGCGTTGACGGAAATTCAGTTCATTGATGGTTCGGCCAATGATTTCGGAGTGGGGCGCGACGGCGCCTTCAAACACCACGCCCTCGTGGGCCGCGATCTGTTCCAGACCCGCTTCGGCGGTGAAATCGAAACCAGGAATGGCGCGTGCGTGGGCGATGCCGGAGGGACGGCACGCCAGGACCATGCGATCGCCTTCCCGCAGCGCGGTTGACGCCGCATCGATGTGGATGGCGACGCCGTCGCGCACGATTTCGATCACGCGAAAGCCCCGGGCTTTGACCAGGCCGGCGGTGCGGAGACTCTTTCCGATCAGCGGCGAACCCGACGGTACGAAGGCCTCCGTGAGATATTCGCGACGTTCTTCCTCCGAAAGAATTGACGTCAGCATTTCGCGGGCGGGGAGGAGCCGATTGCCGAAGACCGAAAGATAGATCGCTCCGACAATCGTGATCGGCACACCGACCCAGGCGATCTCGAACATTTGCAACCCGGGCTGGCCACGTTCGATCAAGATGCCGCTCACCAACAGATTTGTGCTCGTCCCGATCAGCGTGCAGCAGCCGCCCATGACGGATGCATACGACAGCGGGATGAGAAACTTCGAAGGTGCCAGCCTCATCCGCTTCGCGAGATTGAGCACCACGGGAACGAGCACCACCACCACGGGGGTGTTGTTGATCCAAGCCGACACAAACGCGACCAATCCGACGAGCAGGAAAATCACAACCCAATAGGGCAGGGTCGATGCGCGTTCGATGCGCATGGTCAGGTAATCGAGCGCGCCGCAACGCACGAGTGCCGCACTGAGTACGAACATCGCGGCCACCGTGATTGGCGCCGGATTTGAAAACACGGCGAAGGCATCCCGTACGGGCACTAAGCCGGTCAGCGCCACCAGTACGAATAGCGATAGGGCCACGAGTTCGGGCGCGATTTTCTCCCGCACGAACGCGATGATGGCTGCAATGAGCAGCACGAACACAAAGGCCATCTGCCAAGTCATGGAAGCGCGACGCTGTCACTCAGGTCGGCAGTCGCCGAGATGTTTTTCGCGCCCGGATGTGGCTTTCAGTTGGCTTCGCTCATTTTTATGTCACGTTTTGTTACCGGTTTTTCTGAAATCCCCTGTTCGAGTATAGCCTCAACCTGCTCTGCGTTTATGGCAAAAATCTACAACGACATCACTGAAACGATCGGCAACACCCCGTTGGTACGACTAAACCGCACGGCGGTGGCCCACAATGCCCAAGCCGAGGTCCTGCTGAAATTGGAATTCTTCAATCCGCTTTCGAGCGTCAAGGACCGGATCGGTTTCTCGATGATCGACGATGCGCTGAAAAGCGGTAAGATCAATCAGTCCACCGTCCTGATTGAGCCGACCTCAGGCAACACGGGGATCGCACTGGCATTCGTGGCTGCGGCCAAGGGGCTGAAGCTGATCCTCACGATGCCTGAGACGATGACGATGGAGCGTCGCAAGTTGCTCAAGATTCTCGGTGCCCGCCTGATCTTGACGGAAGGGCCGAAAGGCATGAAAGGCGCGATCGCCAAAGCTGAGGAACTTGCCACCAAGATTCCCAACAGCGTCATTCTTCAGCAGTTCGCCAACCCTGCGAATCCTGCAATTCATCGCTCGACCACCGCGGAAGAAATCTGGCGTGATACCGACGGCAAGGTCGACATCGTCGTGGCCGGCGTCGGCACGGGTGGAACGATCACCGGTGTCGGTGAGGCGTTGAAAGCGCGCAAGCCGGGCATGAAAGTGGTGGCGATTGAGCCCGACTCTTCGCCCGTTCTCTCCGGAGGTCAGCCTGGCCCGCACAAGCTTCAAGGGATTGGAGCCGGATTTGTGCCGCAGGTATTAAACACCAAGATTTACGACGAAGTCATCCGCGTGAAGGAGGCTGATTCCGGCCCCATTTCCAAAGAGGTGAATCAGCTCGACGGCATTCCCGTCGGCATCTCGTCGGGTGCAATTATTTGGGCAGCCTTGGAGCTTGCCCAGCGTCCGGAGAACAAGGGTAAGCAGATCGTCGCGATCATTCCATCGAGCAGCGAGCGCTACCTGTCGTCTTGGCTGTTCGCCGACATCGGGATCGAGAGCGACTCGCTCGACGATCTCTTCGCTGCCCCAGCGGCGGCTTCGACCTGATCAGTCCGAACGTCAGGGGGGATTCACGTCGTTCGTGAATCCCCTTCTGCTCGCTCACGAGTGTCAGCGACTCCGCGGCGCTGTAAAAAATCGCGCGGCGCAGTTGGGACATGCTACGGTCCCACCTGGAGGTTGTTCACTGCACAAGGACAGGTCGAGTCACTCGGCGCTTCGTTAGGTCTGGCTCTTTTTCTCCCGCGCGATACCATTTGTAGAACGCGATCGTGAAGGCCACGAGTGAGACCAGCATCCCGCCGATTTTCATCATCACCCCAGCCAGCAATTGGTCATCGGCCGGCGTCATGCTTGCGATCAATCGCGGGGCGAATTCGTAAGTCGGATACAGGATATCAGTCGAGAAGGTGACGTACGCGAATACGGGCGTCATCGCGATCTGCACGGCGAGAATATAAATCATCTGCACGCCATAACCGCTTTTCGGCACGACGCGCGAAGGGCTGATGATCGGCCACCAAAAAACGACCGAGACAACGAAGAAGCTTACATGCTCGAGGATGTGCACAAATTTATCGCGCAGTGCCCAGTCGTAGAGCGTCGGCATGTGCCAGACTCCGATAACCACCGAGTAGAGAATCATCGCCGAAACGGGATGGGTCACGAACCGCATGGAACGTCGCCAGCCGGGCTGGGCCAGCAGCGGGTCGATCATCCAAGCGGGAATCCCAAGCAGGAAGAGGATGGCGGCCGGGTAGACCAGCAGTTGGTGCTGGAGCATGTGCGCGCTGAAAAGGAAACGCTCACCGATCTGATCGAGCGGAGATCCCACGGCCAGGTAGAACACCAGGAGGCCGAGATAGAAGCGAATGCCCTGGCCGCGCGGAAAGGCGGCGTCGGGCGCGAGCCGCGGTCGCCAAGGGCCGGCCAGCACGGCCCAAAGCCAACCGAGGAACACAAGTCCACCAATCAGGTAGGGCTCGTTGTGCCAGTGACGCCAGTCGATCATGGTCAGCAAGAAAGCGAGGTTCGCTGATTTCGGAAAGCAGTTCCGAATGATTTATACCGATTAATGAGCAAAAAAAAGCGGCCCGTAGAGGGGCCGCTGAAAAACAGATAATTTGCAGCGCTCCTCAGGCGACCGGCAGGGGTAGACTCGCCTCCGCGCTGAAGATTGCGAGCAGAGCCCACACGGTTCCACCGGCGATAATCAAACCAATGAAGAACAGAATCGTACAGAACGGTTTATCCCACCGCAAATGCATGAAGTAGAAGATAACGAAGAGGAACTTCACCAACGATAGTACAACCAGCGTGGTAATGATGATCCAGCTCGCCCACGGGAAGTAGACGATCGCGATCTCGATGCCGGTGATTACTGCAAGGAGCATCGCGATCTGAACGTAGATCTCGAACTTGTTGTCCTCAGCGTGGCCGGCGTCGGACCCGTGGCCGGGCGAGGGAACTGCAGCAGAATGCGCGCTCATGGTTGTTTTAGATATATTCGAGCAGGTAGACGGCGGTGAAAATCACGATCCAGACGATGTCGACGAAATGCCAGTAAAGGCCCATCGATTCCACGTCGATGGCGTGGGCTTCGTTGAACTGAACGGTCCCGCGGGGACGCGCGAACCAGAACATTCCCCAGAGCGAGAGGAGGAAGCCGCCGAGGTAAAGGCTCTGGTGCGAGAAGAAGTCAGTGATCGCCGCTCCGAAGCCGGTCACGGTTTCCAAGGAATGAACCAACCCGAGCGTGACTTTCATTGAGAGCAGTA
>JBBQEG010000162.1:0-11279 GCA_038320495.1 Opitutales bacterium
GTCGCCGCCGCAGGAGCGGTTCGTCCTCGAGTAGCAACAACGTTGCGCCGGCCAGGGTCATGGGGTTCGCCGCACCATCAGCTCCCACATCAACACCGCCGCAGCGACCGAGACATTCAACGACTCCACCGCACCTCCGCCTGGAATGGTAACCAAACGGGTGCAGGCGGCGGCAACGTCGGCCCCCATCCCGTGTTCTTCATTACCGAGCACAAGCGCGATGGGCCGGGGCCCTCCGCTGGGCCGCACCAATCCGCCAACGCGCCCGCCCCGCGTGGCCGCGCCCGTCACGTCGTAGCCGGCGTTCGCGAGCTCCCGCGCGAAACCCGCGAGCCGCGGCACGCGCCACATCTCCACCGCTTCAAGTCCGCCTTCGGAAACGCGAAACGCTGCTTCACCCGGCAACGCCGCCGCCGGGTCGGTCGGTATGACAATGTGTGATACGCCGAAAAAACCGGCGGTACGGGCGATCGCACCGAGATTGTGAGCGTTGCCAATGCGATCGAGCAGCAGAAGCGGCGTCTGCTTGGCCACCCACTGACGCACGTCCGCGGCCGACGGCGTGCGCAGGACCGGAGCCGCAACGACCGCGACGACACCGCCGTGATGAATGCTGCCGGCAATCTTTTCCAACTCCGGCGGTTCAACGCAGCGATAAACTTTTTTCGCCGCCGCGAGCGCCTTGCACATCACACCAATTTTCGGACCGGTCGCCTGGTCAAAAAACAACCGCTGAATCGAACCGGCATCGCGGTCAAATCGCGCCCGCACCGCCGGCAGGCCGCAAAGCATAACAGTTTTTTCTTTAGCAGGAAGGCGATGCATCGGCGTCAGCCCACCACAGTGAACTCTTCGCGGTCGTGGTAAAGATGCCGCACGCGAGCCTGCGGCGCTTTCCGCATGAGCGTCGAACCCGGCGCCTGCACTTCGCGCAGCAACGCGATCGCGTCCACTCGCCCGAATTTCAAATTGATCACAAAATGGCGGCACCACCCTTGAGCCAGCCACGGGTCGACCAGGTTACTCATCACGTGATGAGGTTCCTCGACGAGGTCACAAAAGAGCCAGTCAAAAACCTGCCCTGCCGGCGGCACGAAACGAAACGCATCCTCCCGACGATGCTCGACCTGCGGATGATCGAGCGCGCCTCCTTTCAACGGGCCGTTGTCGATGGCGACCACGTGCGCCCCGCGTTTCGCCGCGCTGTAACTCCAGCCCCCAGGCGCCGCTCCCAGATCACAGACCGTTTCACCCGGCTGCGGCTCACGCCCGAGCACGCCATACGCCTCCTCCATTTTCAAATACGAGCGCGAGGGAGCCAGCGGGTCGTCCGCCATGCGCCGCGGTCCATGCACCAGCGCCTCGCGCGCTACAAACGCGCGGCCAAAATCGACAAAGTAAACGAAGACTCCACGCACGGTGCCGCCGCCCGGCGGACGCGGCAACCACGACGTCGCCAGCCGAGCGACCCGGGACAGTTTCTTCTTGAGCAACTCGCCAAACGCCGCCTCGACCGCGCTGATCCGCCGCCCGAGCCCGACCAATTCCTGCGGGCCCAGCCAAATACTCGGCCACTCCGCGTCGATGCGTTCGCCGCGCAGGGAATCCAGAAAGGTCGTCGCAATCTGCGAGGCCAGAGCATTCACCGAGTCGCCGCGGACCTCGACTGGGTTCCGCAGCGTTAGATGTGCAAACGCCGGATCCAGCGTCGCAATCGCATTCCTCCCATCCGGAGACGGGGGAGGTTTGCTCAGCACCCAACCGGGCCCCTGTTCGAGCAACGCCACCCCATGGAGCTCCGTCAACTCGCGCCCGAGCAACGATTCAAATCCGGCCTGGCAGATCAGCAGCATTTCCGGCGAACGTGGCGGCCGATCCGCCCGCGGCGATGCAAAAAAAGCGCCCGGACCCAAGGTGTGGGCGCTGAGAATAGCGGAGACGGTGCTCCGCGCGACCCGGGTTCCACCCAGCGGGTGCGCAGGGCCGAACGCCCCGTTGCGGCGGATTTAGGGCAAGGGGCACCCACGCCCGCTCAGAGCCGGTGAAGATGAAACCCACCGTCGACGTCAAAGACCGCGCCCGTCGAAAACGGAAAGCGATCCTCCGCCACGGCGCGAACCGCGCGTCCGATATCCTCCGGTTTTCCCCACCGACGGAGGGGAGTTATCCCCCGCTCATCCTGGATGATGAGCTTATCATATTTTTCCTTCACCCCTCCCGTCATGTCCGTCGCAATTACCCCAGGACGAATTTCATACACATTTATCCCGTCGCCCGCCAGGCGCTCGGCAAACAGCTTGGTCATCATTGCAAGCCCCGCCTTTACCATACAGTAATCGCCGCGATTGATGGATGCCGTATACACGGAAATAGAGGTGATATTGACCATCCTACCCCGAAATCCTTCGGCGTCGGGCATTTGCTGTATCATTTGCTTAGCCACCAGCTGAGACAGAAAGAAGGGTCCCTTTAAATTAATCGCAAACAGTCGATCAAAACTTTCTTCGCCCGCATCCAGAAGATCCGCGCGCACGTTGGGAGCGACGCCGGCATTGTTTACGAGTAGATCGATCCGGCCAAAATTTTGCACGGTCTCCGCCACCATGCGCTCGCGATCAGCGGCGACTGCGACGTCGCCCTGCACCACAAAACCTTCGCCACCAGCGGCCCTTACAAGCGCCAGCGACTCGGCCGCAGCAGCGGCATTGCCCGCATAGTTGATGGCGATGCGACAGCCCGAACGAGCCAGTTCCAGAGCAATCCCCCGGCCGATTCCACGCGAGGCGCCAGTAATAAGTGCGGTTTTGGTGACCATGAAAGGCAGGTGAATCATGCGGATCGCACGAAGCCAGCAAAAATCCTTGGTGAACCGACATCACGCTCCGCGGTCAGTCGGCAAGCAATTCAATTCCCTATGAAAAATACTCTATTAATCACCACTCTTACTGCCGGGCTAGTTCTCGCTTCCGGTTGCGGCCGCTCAACACGTACCGATACCGCCGCCACCGATACGACAACGTATCCGTCGGGCACGGCCACCACCACGACACCCACGACCACCACGACACCGAGGACCACCGCGCCGATGACCTCCACCTCGACTGAAATCGATCAGGCGGCCAGTCGTACTACCGGTGCCATCGCCGATGCTGGACGCTCGGCGGCGGATGCGACTCGCGGAGCGGCGCGCGAAACGGGCGATGCGATGCGCCGGGCCGGCGATACCATGTCCGCCGAAATGCGTGAATGGCGCCTGTCCGCTCAGGATCTCGACGCTGATCTTCGCGCCAACCGCGAGATCGTCCGTACGAAATCGACCGCCGGTGTGACAACGGGTAATGTCGACAAGTCCGCGTTGAAATCGAACGTGGAGTCGAAAGTTAAGACCCAGGCAATGGGCATTAACGACTTGGATGTCGAAATCGATCGCGAGACGGAGGTCGTCCTTACGGGTGAAGCTCAGTCCGTGCAACAGGTTAGCCAGGCCATGGGCGCGGCTCTCAGCACGGCGGGCGTCACCAAGGTTACGTCGAAGATCAAGCTCAAGCAGTAATCACTCACGGCTCATAATCTTCCAGCCGTCCCGAGGGGCGGCATCTTCGCCGACCACGCGCACTGCGCCTGGCCGGCGATTTTATTTTCGGGAGCCGTGTCCAGAGTCTATAAAGCGAATCATATACTGTATCTGATTATTTGCACGGTGCCGACAGGAATTCCCCCATATTATATGGCATTTTTCGGGTCCCGCCATGTCCCTCCCACAAATGGGAAAAAAGAATTTATTACTGGAAGTTGTTGATTGTTGTATACTCGCCAAGGATGTCGCTTCCAGAAGCAGGCGAACCGGCTCCAATCGAAGCGGTTTCTGAACCGTATGAGAACGCCGGGGTCAGTCGTGGGGTAATTCAATCGCTTATGAAAAACTCAATCTTATTCACTCTTATCATCACCGGACTGGCCCTTGGTGGCTGTAATGCCATGCGAACCAATACGGCTTCCTCGGAAACGCCGGCAGCCTCGACCGATTATTCGACGGCGAGTTCTTCTACCGGCACCGCGCCTTCCGCGTCGGCCAGTACCGCCGCCCGGACTGGCTCCTCCGATTCGAGCTCCCAGCAGTCGGGTTCGTCGACCTACGGCTCGACCGGGCAATCTTCCTCGGCGCCCTATGGCACGAGCTCCTCCGCCCAAAGCAACCGGGACGGGTCAACCACCGGCACTTCCGGCTCAGGCACGGCGTCGACGGGCTCTGCATACGGCTCGACCAGCTCGACGGGAACAACCGCCTCGAGCGCGAGGTCGTCCGCTGACCCGAGCAACGCGACATCCGCAGCCTCCTCGCCGAGTTCTACGTCCCCAACTTCGTACGGTTCCACCGGAACCACGGGTACCAGCAAAGCGGGCACGACCGGGTCCACCTATGGCTCAACCACGACCGGCACGGGCACCACCGCGAGTACGTCTAACACGGATACAACGACGCCATCAAGCACCTCGACAACGCCCCCCTCAAGCACCTCGTCTGAACGCTATGGTGCGACAAGCACGGGCACGTCCAGCTCGACGACCTCGACCACGGGGATGAATAAAGATCTCGACACTCGCATGACGGAGTGGCGTTTGAGTGCCGCCGAAATCAAGAGCAATCTGGATGCCGGCACCCCGATTGAACGCACCAAGGAATCCACCGCGGGAGCCCCCACGGGCACGACGGATGACAGCGTGCTTGAGACGATGGTAAAAGGTAAGCTTCAAGCGGACAGCAAAGTCGCAAAGGCGATGATCGAGGTGGACGCGCAAAATGGCGCAGTAAAGCTCACCGGCTCGGCGAGTCAGGCGGAAGACGTGGGTCGGGCCATTGCGCTCGCCCTCGACACGCAGGGTGTAAGCAAAGTCACCTCGGAAATTAAGGTTAATTCGAGCGGCAGCAGCAGCACCGAAAAGCGATAACGACTCAGACCGCAGCCGCCTTTCCGGCTGCAGCGTCGAGCCTCGCCCTCGCCTTTGTGGCGGGGGCTTTTTTATGGCGTGGAAGCGGCCCAATCGACGCCGTGCCCCGCTGCAATATGCCCCAGTGAAATGTGCCCCCCAGTTGTCACGAAGCCGCCGATGAAAGGATTTTCCGCGAGAAACCACGGCGTATCCAGATCTGCATAACGGAAACCGCCGGTGCCCGCGGCAAACGCCGCGGAGGTCGACATCGCCAAAATCGACTCCACATTGCCGCCAATCATCAGTCCGAGGCCAGCGTCCCTGGCGACCTCCACGATCTCCATCGCGGACGCGATGCCAGCCTTCATTAATTTTATGTTGATCACCTGAGCCGCGCGCGCCGCGACGACCAGCTCGGCGTCGGCTCTTGTACTCACCGCTTCGTCCGCCGCGACGGTCCAGCCCGACTCTTCATGCAAGGCCTTCATTCCCGCGAGATCCGACTTTGGCAGCCATTGCTCGAGCAGTTCCGGCGTAATTCCATTTCGTTTCAAGCCGACCACCAGCACCCGCGCATCCGCGCGGGAGACGCCGGCATTGCCATCGAGAATCAGCGGGGAATCCGGCGCCACCTCGTGGATGGCCGCAATTCTCGCGACATCATGGTCCGGCCCGGAGGCTCCGCCGATCTTTACTTTTATCACCCGAATTCCGCGCTGCCGAATTTTCCGGGCGGCCGCGGCGGCATCGGCCGGAGTGCCGGTTGTGATGGTCATATCCGTTTCCAACGCGGTTCCGGCACCGCCAAAAAACTGGACCAAAGATCGGCCTTCGTGCCGCTGGAAGGCATCAAGCAAAGCGGTCTCCAGTGCACATTGAGCAGAGCCGCTCCCTAGCACGGTCCGTTGGCGAAACTCCGCTCCGAGCTGTCGCCAATCCGCGGCATCGCGGCCCATGAGCCACTCGCGCGCCGACTGTAAGGCCCGCATCGCGTCCGCCTGCGTTTCTCCATTGTACGGCGGGAGCGGCGCCGCTTCTCCAAGCCCGACCGCTCCTCCCTTCAATTCAATCCTGACGAGGACATTGCTGGCCACCACGTGACTGCCACCTGAGATGCCGAACGGCTCGAGCAACGGAATGTTCAGCGGGCTAATTTCCAATGCACAGATCGAGGTGGGAGACATTTACGCGATGAAGGGCGGCTCGCACCATGGGTGCAACTCCTCAAGTTCCGGCGTCAGCCGAGGTTGGAAGCTCCCGCTCGTTTCACTCCGCTTTTGATCCACCCCGTGCTCTTATGTCCCTCAGTTCGCTGGTTTTTCGAGTGCATTTCTGTCCTTCTGTCCGCCAAGTTCATGAAACCGTTATGGAAACGTAACGCGATTTCATCCTCACTTTCCTGATACAACCCACTTCGCACCCACTCCCCTGCCCATGGCCCGGTCCAATACCATCCTTCTCGTCGCCAATGGCGACCTCCGTTCCTCGGCCAATCAGCTGTGCTGGCCAGCCCAGGCCGCCATGGAACGCGCGCTCACCGCCGCCGTGGCAAAACTTGGCTACAAGCTGGTGCGCGCTCACCCGTATAAAGCCCAACAGAAGCACGGTTTCATTGGCTCCCAAAAAGAAGGAATGGAGGTCTTCGCCACCATCGATCCGACCACACCGCTGATCGTCGCGGAGGCGGTCTGGCAGTACTCGCATCACTTGCTGCACGGCCTGATCTCCCATCAGGCACCCATTCTCACCGTGGCCAACTGGAGCGGCACGTGGCCAGGACTGGTGGGCATGTTGAACCTGAACGGCTCCATGACAAAAGCCGGCGTGAAGTACTCGACCTTGTGGAGCGAGGATTTCACCGACGAATTTTTCTGCGACGGTCTTCAAGCCTGGCTCACGACCGGAACGATTAAACTCAAGACCAGCCATGTGCGGCCGCTCTCGCCCACGGCGCTGCCACCGAAAGCGCGGACCGTGGCGAAGCGGATCGCGGATGATCTGCGCCTGCGCAAGTCCATCATGGGCGTCTTCGACGAAGGCTGTATGGGCATGTATAACGCCATCATCCCGGACGAACTCCTTTTCCCCACGGGTATCTATAAGGAACGCCTGTCGCAAGCCGCCCTCTACGCCGGCGCCACCCAGGTGGATGACGATGAAGCGCGCGAAGTTTACAACTGGCTCGTGAAAAAAGGCATGTGGTTTCACCTCGGGACCGACGAGGCCACGGAGCTGACCGAGCGTCAGGTGTTATGGCAGTGCAAGACCTACATTGCGGCCTTGCGCATTGCGGACGAGTTTGGCTGCGAGACCATCGGCATCCAATATCAACAGGGTCTAAAGGACCTTCTCCCCGCCAGCGATCTCGTCGAGGGCCTGCTCAACAACAGCGACCGGCCGCCGGTGAAGAATGCTGCGGGCAAGGTGATCCGCAAGGGAGAGCCACTCACGCACTTCAACGAAGTCGACGAATGCGCCGGAATCGACGGCTTGTTCACGAATCGGGTCCACAAGGCACTGGGTCAACCGGTGGAAAACACCCTGCACGACCTGCGGTGGGGTGATTGGGACCAGAGCGGCACCACCAGCGAGTACGTCTGGGTTTTCCTCATCTCCGGGAGCGCCCCACCCGCGCATCACATCGGCGGATACAAGGGAACCGACTCGATGCGCCAGCCGCCGATGTATTTCCGCCTGGGCGGCGGGACGGTCCGCGGCATCGCCAAGCCTGGCGAGATCGTATGGAGTCGGGTCTTCGTCGAAGGCGGCCGGTTGAAAATGGATTTGGGCCGCGCCAAGGTCGTCGAACTCCCGCAAGCCGAGACCGAGCGCCGGTGGAAAGAAACCACACCACAATGGCCCATCATGCACGCGGTGACTTACGGCGTAACACGGGACCAGATGATGGCCCGCCACAAGGCGAACCATGTGCAGGTTGCGTATGCGAACTCGGCCCGCGAGGCGGATCTGGCTCTGTATACCAAAGCCGCACTCGCCGCGGAGCTCGGACTTGAGGTTAGCCTCTGTGGCACCAAGGCCGACGGCACTGCCTTCTGATCTTACTGAGTGAACCCGGGGCCCTCCGGGAAGTGCGCGGTTCGGTCCGGGCCAGCTCACCTCCCGCGATCTGTCGGATCCGACCGATCGGACATATCTTCCCTACCTCCGGATCCGAGCGTTTCGCTGTCGGAGGACCCGGGCCGCGGGCGCTCCCCCGCGCCGTGCTCGGAACGCACCATAACTTGAATCGCGCGTTTGCGAAAACGACCGGGCCGCGAACCGTTGGAAACGCGTGCGCCGCATTTTTTTCACCTTATTTCTCTCCGCTTCGCTCCTTCCGCTGGTTTCCCGAACCGGGGCGTCCGAACTTACGACTGAGGCCACACCGTCCCGGGCCGGCTGGCTGTATTTCGAAGCGCCGCTGCGGGATTTCGGCGACGACGGTCTGCCGTTTAGGCTCAGTCTGGCCGTGCCGAGCCAACGCGATTGGATCACCCGGACGTTGTTCGCCGCGGAGGCGAGGTGGATCGTTAGCCTTGGTTACGCAAAAGTATATAACAGCTTTGATGGCGCGACGGGCATTTTCAGAAATCCGGGCGGCCACGCAGCGCTGTTCAGCGCTGGCCGCCAGATGCGCTGGCACCTTCCGCAACTCGCGGGGGTATTTACCCCAAACCTAATCCTCGACCTCGGCCTCCACTACGCGACGCACCGCTTCCCGGCCGACGGCACGAACGCGAATGTCAAATTAATTACCGGTCTGGAATGGACGTGGGAGAACCGCGCGCGGACCGCGGAGTGGACCGCCGGCATCGTGTGGCCACACTTCTCCAACGCCAATCTGCTCAACCGCAACTCCGGCTACGACGGTCTGTCCCTCCGCTTCGGGCGCAGCCTACGCTTTTGACCAAGTGATACTGACATTCCTGTCTGTTCCGATTCAGCCCGGTTCGGAACAGGCAGGAATGCCTGTATCACGCCGATCACAAATGCCGAGACGCTCCTCTCTCGCGACCTGACCTATTTTTATTTAAGCAAGTCCGCGTGTCCCGCGCGAACCAGCCTGCTTTGCAGCAACGCATGCGTCTCGGAAGAATTATCGGACGCTAGGAGTCTCCCTGCCAAGATCCGCGCGTGCTCTAGATCACCGGCGCCAGCCAGCACTTCGATGTTCGTGACCGCCGTTTTGACAGCATAGTCGCGCTGCGCCCTTTTCATCCCTTCCGGATCGCGCACGTTAGGCGGCAGTGGGCGCTCCTTACTAAGCCTTTCGAACATAGAACTCATCGAGGCGTAAGGTCGGCCCAGGACGGCATCGCTATAACGTCCCGTGGCCACAAAGTGACTGAATGCATAAATGGCTACGCCCTTCCGACGGGGATCCCCGGGCGGAATCTGATCATACACGCTGACGAGCGCATGCTCGTCACCGATGGCTTGTGCCAGTGACGCGAGCTCCGAGACAGCTTCCGAGTCATCTGCGCTCGAGAGAATCCGCCGCGAGGCCTTTTCCAATCTTTCCCGCGCGGCAATCCCGGCCGCGGGGTAGCGCTTTGCGAGTTTGCCAAGCGCATGAGCAACCGCGTTCAGCTGTGCCCGCCTGGCGGTTCCGACCAATTGCGGTAGTCCTTCATCATAGCACCAAAGCAGCTCTCTTAACGCCGCTTCAGGATCACCGTCCACGAGCGACTCGGCTTGCTTTAACCGCGCAGCGAACTCCGCAAGCGAAAGAGGCTTGGCGGAAGGCCGTGCAGCGGGAGCACTGGCGAGGCGCGCCTGCGCAAGCGCAGTGACGAGCGCGGCGTTATCGGCCTCGATCGCGTCGGCACGTTTGATGGCGGCGCCCATGTCCGTATCCAAACGCGTCACACGCTCCGTCGCTTGCTGGAGCCGGGCATTCGATTCGGCCAAGGCGGCCGTGCTCGAATTCGCAGTGCGGTAATTCAAGCCCGCGACCACCAATGCGCCCGCGCCGATTCCCGCTAGCCCGACCGCGATAAGTGATTTAACCTTCAACGATCTCATTAACGCGTATCCGTTGGCGATAGCAGGCCGGACTGACCAGCGCGCTCCGCGTGTTTCTGGATCAACGCCCGGGTCGCGTCAGTCCCGTCATAGATAAGCAAACGGTCCGCCAGACCGCGAGCGTGCGCAATCTCCCCCGCGCCGGCCAACATCTCGATATCCTTTACGGCCGTCGCGATCACGGATATCCGGGTTTGCCGGCGGACGTCCTCAGGATTGGGCATACTCAGTGGCAGTGGCCGCTCTTCAATCCTTGTCTCAAAGAGCGAACTCACCGAAGAATAGGGGCGGCCGACGAGGGCGTCGGCGTATCGCTGGCTTTGCACCAGGTAATCATACGACGCGCTCGCCAAGGCTCGTCGCCGCCGGTCATCCGTCGGCAACTGATCGAACACGGCCACCGTCTCGGCTTCCTGCTTCAACGCGCGGTTGATGGACGCAAACTCCGTAACCGCGTCAGGGTTCTTTTCGTCCGTCAGCATGAGCTGTCGTGCGCGTTCCCGACGCTCCCGGATCGCGTCCAAGGCGGGAGGATACTGCGCACTCAGTTTGGCCAACAGACCGACGGCAAAACTGGAACGAACGGCATGCATCGACGAGATTTGAGGCATTCCGATATCATAACACCAGAGGAGCTCCTTCAGCGCGGCCTCGGGATCGCCGGACTGCACGAGTTCCTGGGCATGTTTAAAACGTGTGCTCACGAGTCCTGAGGTGATCGGCGTCTCCGCCGCGGCCGGCAACATGGTTCCACCTGGGCGGAACTGAGTGGCGGCGCTCAGTAGTTTCCCGTTCTGTTCCTCGGCCTCCTGCACGCGCCGAGCTACCGCTTGCAGGCGACCCTCCTTCTCGGTTAATCCAGCCGTCAGGGCCGCCTCCTGACGAGCTGAGAAAGCGAGGGCCGCTTCCGCGCGGTCGGCCGCTTTCGTGCTGAGATATCCTGTTCCAATTCCGATGACGGCGAAGACGCCGGTCACGGTCAGGGTTTTCGCCGTGCTCATAAAGGTAAAGAGACCCCAACCAGTCATGACGGCGGCCGCGAGGGGTTCAGCGACCGCGGCCTTGGTAATGATTGCCGCCAGCCCCGCGGGGGCAGCGGTTCCGACCTGATTTGCCAACACCACCCCGAGTGCCGCGCTGGTGGAGGTGATCCGGCGGCGCGCGAGGGCAGCATGCAATTCATCGAGCGCGCGTTCGACGCGCTTCTGTGCGGCGTTTTCTGATACGCCCGAAGTGTGGGCAATCTGGCCAAAGGTCTGATGATCGAAATAGCGCGCGAGGACGGCCTCGCGATCGGCGTCATTCAACTCGCTCAACGCCTC
>JBBQEG010000163.1:0-11225 GCA_038320495.1 Opitutales bacterium
CTGCCTTCTCGCCGAAGATGGCGCGGAGCAGCTTTTCTTCCGGCGCAAGTTCGGTCTCAGACTTCGGCGTGATTTTGCCGACGAGGATGTCGCCGGGCTTCACTTCCGCACCGATACGAATGACGCCGTTGTGGTCGAGATTCTTCAGCGCTTCTTCGCCCACGTTCGGGATATCCCGGGTAATTTCTTCCGGCCCGAGCTTGGTGTCGCGCGCGGTCACCTCAAATTCCTGAATATGGATCGACGTGAAGATATCTTCGCGAAGGACTTTCTCTGAGATGAGAATGGCGTCTTCGAAGTTGTAGCCATTCCACGGCATGAACGCGACGAGCACATTCCGGCCGAGCGCCATCTCACCTTGGTCCGTCGAGGGACCGTCGGCGATAATTTGCCCCGCCTTGATCTTCTGGCCCAGCTTTACGATGGGCTTCTGGTTAAAACACGTGCCCGCATTGGAGCGCATGAATTTCCGGAGCTCGTAAACGTAGGTGTGATTCTTCGTGTCGGTTTTCAGGGCGCGCGGCATCTCACCCTCTTTGGTGACAACAATCCGCTTTGCATCCACCGAGGCGACCACGCCGGCCTCTTCCGCGACCACGACGATCTTCGAGTCGCGAGCGACCCGTTCCTCAATGCCAGTACCGACGAACGGCGCCTCCGCTTGGAGGAGCGGCACACCTTGTCGTTGCATGTTAGCGCCCATGAGCGCGCGATTCGCATCGTCATGCTCAAGGAACGGAATCATCCCGGCCGCAATCGAGATGACCTGCTTGGGCGAAACGTCCATTAGGTGAACATCACCGGCGGCGACTTCGAGGAAGTTGCCGTCTTGGCGAACCGTGACCTTGCCGACGAAATGGTTCTTGTCGTCGATTTCCGCGTTGGCCTGAGCGATGATCTTCCCTTCTTCCTGGTCCGCAGTGAGGTATTCAATCTTGTCAGTCACGCGGCCATCCTTCGCGACGCGATAAGGCGTCTCGATAAAGCCGAACTCGTTCACCCGAGCGTAGGTCGAGAGCGAGTTGATCAATCCGATATTCGGACCTTCAGGCGTCTCGATCGGACAAATACGCCCGTAATGAGACGGGTGAACGTCACGAACTTCGAAACCAGCGCGTTCACGATTCAAACCACCGGGCCCGAGCGCGGACAGACGACGCTTGTGCGTCACCTCGGCGAGCGGGTTGATTTGATCCATGAACTGCGAGAGCTGTGAGCGAGCGAAGAAGTCACGGATAACTGTCGTCAGCGCCTTCGGATTGATAAGCTTTTGGGGCGTGATCGAGTCGACGCTTTGGTCGTACATCGTCATCCGCTCGCGAACGAGACGCTCGGTACGGCTGAGTCCGACGCGGCATTGATTGGCGAGCAGCTCGCCAACGGTCCGCACGCGACGGGAACCAAGATGGTCGATGTCGTCGACGACACCCACCCCGCGCTTCAAGCGCACCAAATACTTCGTGGCCGCCACGATGTCGGCACTCTCGAGGATGCGCTGTTCCAGTGCGGCCTTGAGGCCGAGTTTCTGGTTAACCTTGTAGCGCCCGACCCGACCCAGATCATAACGCTTTGGGTCGAAGAACAAACGCTTCAACAACGCCTTGGCGTTCGCGGTGGTCGGTGGCTCGCCCGGACGGAGACGCTTGTAGATTTCCTTCAGCGCTTCCTCCTCATTGCGGGTAGGGTCCTTCTTGAGGGCACGGATCAGCGCTCCCTCGTCAATCGAGGTGTCGATGACGCGAAGGGTGGTGATTTCATGTTTCTCGAACGTGCGAACAATCGCCTTGGTGAGCGGCTCAAAGGCGCGCGCCAAGACAACGCCCTTCTGGGCATCAATCGCATCCTCAACCAGTACGAGCGTGGAAACGTTTTCCAAGTCGAGGGCCTTCGAAACCTTCAAATCCTTGATCTCATAAAAGAGATTGAGCAGATCGATATCCGAGCTGTATCCGATCGCGCGGAGCAGGGTCGTGATGAGGAACTTGCGGCGACGACGGCGGCGATCGAGGTAAACATACAGCAGATCGTTGTTATCGAACTGCACTTCCAGCCACGTGCCCCGATCAGGGATAATTCGGAAAGAGTGGAGGGGTTTGCCATTCGGATGCGGGGTCACTTCGAAAGCGATACCCGGCGAACGGTGAAGCTGCGAAACGACCACGCGTTCGGCTCCATTGATGATGAACGAGCCGCGCTCCGTGACCATGGGAATCTCACCCATGTAAATATCTTCATCCTTGATGAAGTCTTCTTCGCGAAGGCGGAGCTTCACGTACAAAGGCACTGAATACGTGATGCCTTCCCGCAGGCACTCCAACTCCGTGTTCTTGGGATCACCCAAGTTGTACGAGACGTATTCGAGCGTCAGGCGCTCGTCATAGCTCAAGATGGGGAAAACCTCACGAAATACCGCCTCAAGGCCCTGCGGCTTGCGCTGCTTCTCAGGGATGCCCTTCTGCAAGAAGTCGAGATACGACGTGATTTGAATCTCGATGAGATTCGGCGGCTGGATCACTTCGCGGAGCTTTCCGAAGTTTACGCGTTCGGTGTTGTTACGGTCGGCCATGAGATTTTCCCGGTGAAAGTATTATAAGACAAAAAAAGACGCGGCAGTGCCCTCAATGCGCGCGTCGCAGGCTGGAGCTAGCGAAAGAACGAACAAATACAGAAAAGGCAAAGGACAGGCCGCGCAGAGGCACGGCCTGTCCCGATGAAATCGGAAGTTGTGCGAGTGAAATCGCCAAGCTTCGGCAGTTACTTCAGCTCGACCTTGGCGCCTGCGGCCTCGAGCTTCTTCTTGATTTCCTCGGCTTCGGCCTTCGGAGCATTCTCCTTGACCGGCTTCGGTGCGCCCTCGACGAGGTCCTTGGCTTCCTTGAGGCCAAGGCCAGTGATGGCGCGGACTTCCTTAATCACGCCGATCTTGTTCGCGCCGGCCTCTTTGAGGACAACGGTGAACTCGGTCTGTGCCTCGGCAGGGGCGGCAGCGGCGGCGCCAGCAGGAGCGGCGGCGGCGGCAACGGCCGCGGTTACGCCCCACTTTCCTTCAAGATCTTTGACGAGCGCGGCGAGCTCGATGACGGTTTGGCCGGACAGCCACTCGATAACTTGGTCTTTGGTAACAGTGCTCATTTTAGTACTTCCTGGGGCAGACTAGCGATTTCGAAGAATGAAATGCGTTTAAGAGACGTATCCCCTAGCCCACCACTTTGGATTTTGGCTTTTAGAGCGCTGGGCGGGATTTCCGCCCAGGCTCTTGAAAAGGGTTAGGAGATTTCAGCGGCAGGAGCAGCAGGCTGCTCCTTCTTGACCTTGGCATCGAGGACGCGAACGAACGCGGCCGCATTGCTGGTGAGGAGACCGAGGAACTGCGAACGCAGGGCCTCGAACGAGGGAAGTTCTGCGATCAGCTTCAGATGCTCCGCGGAGACGAGTTTGTTCTCCATCACGCCGATCTTGATCTCAAGCTTCTGCTTCTCATCGAAGAACTTCTTGAGGATCTTGGCGACGCCAGCGGAATTCTTTCCGCCCACGATCACGGCCGTAGGGCCAGCCAAAGCGGCATCGAAATCCGGAAGACCCAAGGCCTTGGCAGCCACCCGAAGGGAGCTGTTTTTGACAACATGGAACTCGGCTTTCTCGGTCGAGAGGCGCTTGCGCAACTCAGCGGTATCGGCGACGGTCACCTTCGAGAAATTGGCGAGAATTACATAATCGCTCTTCTTGAGGTGCGTCTCAACTTCGGAAATCAGGTATTGTTTTTCTGCTCTCATGGTCGTGTTCCTCAGTATTTAGAGAACTCGGTGGACGCGAGCCGCACGCTCGGGCTCATGCTCGAGGAAATCGTGACAGACTTGATGTACTGGCCGCCCTTGAAAGTGGCGGGCTTGGCTTTGCCAACAGCCTCAAGGACTGCCGCGGCGTTCTCCAGGATCTGCGCAGGCGTAAATGAACGCTTGCCGACGCCGACACCGATGTTCGCGGTCTTGTCCATTTTGAACTCAACGCGACCGGCTTTCACGGCTTTGATTCCACCGGCGATGTCGTCAGTGACCGTACCCGCCTTCGGATTAGGCATCAGTCCCTTGGGACCAAGGACACGGGCCAAGGTCCGAACCTGCTTCATGGCCTCGGTGGTAGCGATAGCGACGTCGAAATCGAGCCAGCCATCGGTCACCTTCTTCATGAGCTCGGCCAAACCGGCTTCATCGGCACCCGCCGCGAGAGCAGACTGGGGATCATCGGTAAAGACGATGACGCGAACTTTTTTGCCGGAACCATTCGGCAGGGGCGTGGTACCGCGAACATTCTGTTCGCCGGACGTACCGTCAACGCCGAGGCGGAACGAAAGCTCGACGGTCTCGTCGAACTTGGCCTTCGGGAACTTCGTCAAGATTTCCACCGCATCTTTGAGCGGGTAATCCTTGGTGAGATCAGCAACCTTTACGGCGCTGTTATAGCGTTTACTGTATGTTTTTGCCATTTTGACTCCTTGCGGTGCAAACGTCCGGGGACTCCCGCTGAGTAGTTATCTGTCGCAGAGAAATTGGAAGGCGTTCAACGCCGCGCCTTGGACCAGGTGCGGTCGCGATTGCCGGTGGAGGGCGAGATCAGTCAACGATTTCAATACCCATGTTGCGGGCGGTGCCAGCGATGACCTTAATGCCGGCCTCAGGAGTCGTCGCATTCAAGTCAGCCTTCTTGAGATTATAGATCTCAAGCAGTTGCTTCGTGGTCACCTTGCCCACTTTATCCTGGTTCGGCCGCGCCGAGCCGCTGGCGATATTGGCTGCCTTCTTCAGGAGGACAGACGCCGGCGGCGACTTAAGGATGAAGGTGAAGCTCTTGTCAGAGAACACCGTGATGACCACCGGCAGAATCATGCCATTCTGGTCCTTAGTGCGGGCGTTAAAGTCTTTGCAAAACGCCATGATATTGACGCCTTGGGCGCCAAGCGCGGGGCCTACCGGCGGTGCAGGATTTGCGGCGCCGGCGGGCAACTGGAGGCGGATATAGCCTTGGATCTTCTTAGCCATGGGACGTACGTTGTTGGATTTTCGATTTAACTGCGGTTCGATTCAGGGATTCCGACCGGCCAGAGGCAGGCTGAAATCGAAAATCCAAAATCGAAATATTTAAGGAGGTTCCTATTCGGAGGCGCGTTGGACCTGCCAATATTCGAGCTCGACGGGCGTGAACCGGCCGAAGATCGAGACGGAAACCTTCAATTTGCCACGGTCAGGATCGATCTCATCGATCCGACCCGTCAGCGACGCGAATGCACCATCGGTAATCTTCACTTCTTCGCCAACGGTGTATTGGACCTTGGGCACTTCCTTGCCACTCGCCGCCTCAATCCTCGCATAGATCTCGTCAATTTCAGTCTGCCGCAAGGCGGCGGGACGCTCCCCACCAACGAAGCCAATCACGCCGGTCGTCTCTTTGACGAAGTACCACGGCTTGTTAATCAGCTTCTTCTCTTCATCGAAGAGCTTCGCCTGAATAAAAACGTAACCGGGGTAGAGCTTCCGGACCTTGGTCGACTTCTTGCCGCCCTTAACTTCAGATACGACCTCCGTCGGCAGGAGAATCTCAAAGATGTAATCATCGAGCTCTTCAGCCTTTTTGAACTTCTCAATGTAGACCTTCACCTTGTTCTCCTGACCGGAGAGCGTGTGAAGTGCGAACCATTGGGCGCCGGCAGGCGCGGTCGTTTGGGCGGACATGGTGCTGGAGTTCGCGTTAGCTAACCATGGACGTAAAAAGGTCCACGACTTGATAAAGAGAGAAATCGCTGATGCTGGTGAAAAGGCCCAAGATGATTGCGGCGACAACAACGATGATCGTGGAATCGCGCAGTTCGGTCTTAGTCGGCCAAGTAGCTTTTTGGAGCTCACCGACCATTTC
This sequence comes from Opitutales bacterium, assembly GCA_038320495.1. Lineage (GTDB taxonomy): Bacteria > Verrucomicrobiota > Verrucomicrobiia > Opitutales > Opitutaceae > ER46. Next base: position 5,908 of record JBBQEG010000163.1, read on the forward strand.
TCCGATGAAGATACGTGTACTGCGGAAAGGGTTTTTCATTCTAGGAAGTGGCAGGCGCGGAGGGAATCGAACCCCCAACCAACGGTTTTGGAGACCGCTACTCTACCAATTGAGCTACGCGCCTTTAATCTGGTCTTTTAGACGACACAGCCGAGGTCCCCTACGAGGCCTCGGCGAGTCGCCTTAAAGTGTTGCCTGACGCTTATTCGATGATGTCGGTGATACGGCCGGCACCAATGGTGCGACCACCTTCGCGAATGGCGAACTTCTGGGTCTTCTCCATCGCGATGGGAACGATCAGGTCGATCTCAACCGCAATGTTGTCACCCGGCATAATCATTTCGACACCCTTCGGGAGGTTTACCACGCCCGTCACATCCGTCGTACGGAAATAGAACTGCGGGCGATAACCATTGAAGAAAGGCGTGTGACGTCCGCCTTCGTCTTTCGACAAGACGTAGATTTCGGCCTTGGCCTTCTTGTGCGGGGTAATCGACTTCGGAGCGGCGAGCACCTGGCCACGCTCGATCGCTTCCTTTTCAATACCGCGGAGGAGGATACCAACATTGTCACCCGCTTGGCCGCTATCGAGCAGCTTGCGGAACATTTCGATGCCGGTCACAACCGACGTAACGGTGTCCTTCAGGCCCACGATCTCAACCGAGTCGTTAACCTTGATGACGCCACGCTCGATACGACCCGTCGCTACGGTGCCACGACCGGTAATCGAGAAAACGTCTTCAACCGACATCAGGAACGGCTTGTCCATCTCGCGGAGTGGCTCCGGAATGTCGGTGTCAATTGCGTTCATCAGATCCGAAATCGCCTTTTCGCCTTCCGGGGTGCCCTCGAGGGCCGCCGTGGCGGAACCCCGAATGATCGTGGCGGTGTCGCCAGGAAATTGATACTTCGACAGCAACTCGCGGATTTCCATCTCGACCAAGTCGAGCAATTCCGGGTCGTCGATCAGGTCGACCTTGTTCAGGAAGACGACGATCTTTGGAACGCCTACCTGGCGGGCGAGGAGAATGTGCTCGCGCGTCTGGGGCATCGGGCCGTCCGCAGCGGACACCACCAAGATCGCGCCATCCATTTGGGCTGCACCCGTGATCATGTTCTTCACGAAGTCAGCATGCCCTGGGCAATCGACATGCGCATAATGGCGCTTGTCAGACTCGTACTCAACGTGCGCAACCGAGATCGTTACGATCTTGGAAGCGTCACGCACGGTGCCGCCCTTTGCGATGTCGGCATAGGACTTCACCTCGGCCAAGCCCTTGCGAGCCTGGACCGCGAGGATCGAGGTCGTGAGCGTGGTTTTACCGTGGTCAACGTGGCCGATGGTGCCGACGTTCACATGCGGTTTCTTGCGTTCAAATGAGGCTTTAGCCATGGGAGACGGATGTTTGGGTGATGATGAAATGCGACTTCTATTTTTACGTCGTAGAAGCCCGAAACGACGCGATTTTTATGTGCCCTGGAGCCCAGAAACGGATTCGAACCGTCGACCTCCCCCTTACCAAGGGGGTGCTCTACCAACTGAGCTATCTGGGCAGAAAAAGGGAGTTGCCAAAAAACGAAAAGAGCCGGTGAACGTGCGTTCCGCGTTTGGCACCGTCAACAGCAAATTGGATCAATGATCCAAAATTCCACCGCTTGTGCTGAAAAATGTTCCTAACCGGCTCGTAGATAACAGATCCGAACCACACAAAAACCTCTGATCCTTAGCCGCCATGTTTCCCTTTTTGGCCGATTTGAAAGGCAAAATCACCCCCGCCGCCCGCGGCGACTCTTAGTTTCACCCGGGAGAACTTCTCCCACCTGCGCGCAAAATTGAGTCAAAGGAGGAAACACCCGCCAACACGTCGCCTCAGGGCGACACCGTGATCCGATAGAAGCCCGGAGTAAGGCGCTCCCCAAGACGAAACGTTTGCCGGAGGTAGGTTCGGAAAAAAGCATCGACTTCCTCCACCCCAGACCGGCTCGTCAGCGTCAACGGCGCCACCAAACCAGCGGCTTCCACCGTCGCCAAAAACTCCACCGGAGCCCACATCCTTTCCGTCGGCGGCTTCACATCCGTAGGCAGCGCCACCGCCAGGACCTGGCGCCCTGTCCCTGTCTCCCTGATCTCGACGTAAACCGCATGGTCTGCTTGAGTTAAGATCGGCGCGCTCCCGCGACCGAAGCCAGTAAGCGTCGGAGTTGGATTGGGGCTTCGCAACGCATCAATCGGACGTGCCTCGGCCAACGGTTTGCCGTTCAGGGTGACGACGGGCGGCAGGTCGCGTTCGAAGCTCCAGCCGGCTTCGCCAAACGCGTAACTCAGGGTTTCCCGGTCAAAAAACGTCTTACCCGGTTCCCGCTGGGGCGCCGGCGCGAGGCTCGCATTCCAGCGCGTCGGCAAGAACAGCGGCGCCAAATCACGCAAGACCACTTCCTCGCTCTGGGCCAGATCGGCCGCCGCCACCCACCGCAACTCGATTGGCGGCGGCGCCGAAATCGGATCCGGAGCGACTGGCGGCGGAAAACGCACCATTCCGATAATCCCGCTTACCGTCATCAGCGCCCCGACCACCGCAATGAGCCAACGCCGTTTCTCGACCTTCGCCATCGTGGTCGTCATCGACTTCCTTGTCCGCCGCCGCTCCGCGGCAGCGGCTCTACCGCCGCAATCTGAACCGCAAAGCCATTGGCATTCGCCATACTCGTGATTCGGGCAACAACGTCGTATTCCACCCGGGCGTTTACTTGCAGAAGGAGGACGGGGCTCGAATGCCGCGCCGCCCTCGCCTGCTCAACCAGCCACTCGTTGAGCTGCTCAAGGTCACGCAGCCCGTCCCCCGCAAAGATCTGGTTGGCACTCACGATACTAATCTGGTGAGTCGTGGTGCGCGCACTCGCATTCGCCCCCGCAACGGCCGGGAGCACTGCGACGCCCGGAGCGAGGACGAACCGCGAGCCAAAGAGCGAAAAGAACAAGACGACCAGCCCGCCATTCACCAGGAACAGCCAGTCGAAGCTCCGCGGCTCAGGTCTGAGCTTCGAAGCAAGATCGAGGGGGCGAGTGATCATGATTGGATCATGGGCTCACCCGTCACCGGCGCGGCCGCCGCATCCCCAGGCCGAGCTTCCCGGTAATCCGTCCGCAAATATTTCATGATCTCATTTCCTGACCATTCGATATCCCGCACGATCGAGCGCACCCGCCCGACGAGGAAGTGATGCGAAAGGTGCGCCGGAATCGCAAGCATGAGACTACCCGCCGTAGCCAGTAAGGCCTGCCACATTCCCGCCGAGAGTGCACTTGCCATGGCGTAATTACCGCCGCGCTCAAAGGCCATGAACGTCGTGATCATCCCCATCACGGTCCCGAGCAAACCGACCATCGGCGCGATCTGGGCCACGGCCGCGATCGCTCCAAGCCGCCGCTCCAACGCCGGAAGCTCCACGACCGCCGCCTCCTGCACGTGAAACCGCATCACTTCGGCCGATGCATCGGCGTGCATCAGCGCCGCTTTCACCACCGCCGCGACCGGGCCAGGTGTCTCTTCACACACGGTCAGCGCCTCGACCAGCCGTCGCTTGCCAAGAATGTTTTTGATGCCTTCCAGAAAAGCTTTCGCCCCAATTTGGCCCCGATGAAGGTAAAGGGTGCGCTCGATGAAGAGCATCACGGCAAGTGCGCCAAGCAGCAGCAAAACCCACATGATAGGGCCACCTTTGGCGAATAGGCTTAATTCAAATCCGGGCATGAGCGAGAGGGCATGGACAAACGTGCAACCGGCCACAACGAGCACTACTCGGCCCGAGCCAACCGGAGAGTTCGAGAAATTCGAGGGTCATAAGTTCGCCTCCGGTACCCCCAGACGCTTCAACGCCTCCTTGGCCAGGGTCTCGCCCGTCCCCAAACGGGACTGCAGCAGCAATGCGTAAGCCTGACGCGCCTCTTCCAAACGATTCATCCCCTCGAGAAACTTCCCCAGGTCGAGGAGGGTCCGCGCCAGCCAGTAGCGCCTCTTGTCCACCACCGCAAAGGGCTGCGATGCCTCGAGGAGAAAGGGCGTCACCACATCTCCCCACCACACTTCAATCGCTTTCGCGGTCTGCCCCCGGCGCGCTAACAAAAGCCCGAGTTTAAACCCCGCTTCGACGCGTACATCCGCCGGCGCATCAACGCGGTCCCGCAATTGCTCGAACAGGAGCTGCGCATTGTCGGCATGCGTGGGATCGCCCGAGGATTGGGCGTTGTGGCAATCGGCCAATGCCAGCTGCGCCACTACAATGTCTGGGCGTTGGGAATACCGGTTGAGGATTTCCTCATACGCGAGCTGCGCCTGGGGAAACTGCGACATCTGCCGCAAAAGCTCCCCTTGTTTGAGGCGCGCCAAAAACAGGAGTTCGGATTCCCCCGCTGCCGAACCCTTTGCAATCAAGCGGTCAATCCGCTTGTACGCCTCTTCCAAATCCTTCTCCTGCCCGAGTTCCTGCGAGAGCAGTGCGAGCTGATACAGCGCGTACTGGACATACACGCTTTGTTTATAGTCAGGATTATCGACCAGACGGGTCAGCCGCACCTGGGCTTCGGTGATATTCCCCTGGGCCGCATAGTGCCGCGCCTCGATCAGGTACGAATAGATTGCCGCTTCCGTCCGCGGATAGGTCACCCGCAACCGCCCCAGCGTTTCCAGCGCCGCCGCTTCCCGCTTGAGGGCGAGCTCGGCGCGCGCCTGCAACAGAATCGCCGTGCTCGCGATCTCGTCCTGCAGCGTCGGCTCCAGCTCCTTCGCCGCCTTCAAAAGATAGTCCACCCGCAGAAGGGTGTCCTGCGGCTGATTTGCCTCGAACGATAGCTGCGCATGGAGCCAGGCCATTCGGATGCGCAAATCCGCCGGCAACGCACGCCCGGGCGCGCCTCCTTCTTGCACGGCCAGAAGCCGCGTCACGCGCGCATACGCTTCGGCGGTCTTTCCCTGCACTTGCAGCCAACGCGCGAGACTCCATTCTGCCTGCCAGCGATCGACCACTTTGAAAGCCGGATCATCGTCCAACTCATCGATGATCTTCGCCGCCTCCGCGGAGCCTGAACGGATCTCAGCCAAAACGCGCTGAAACATGACTGCACTGAGCTTTTCTCCCGTCAGCTCAGGCGGGCGTTCGCGCAACAACGCCGCATAGGCATCCGCCGCCGGGCGAAAATCTCCCGCCCGAAACCAAGCCTCCGCCTCCAACACTCCCAATTCGGCCCGCGCCACGCCGCCGCCGGCCGGCGATCGGGCGAGCAGCGCTTCCCGCGTCTTGCTCGCATTCGGGGCCGCCAA
>JBBQEG010000164.1:0-11211 GCA_038320495.1 Opitutales bacterium
AAGAGGCCCAGAAGGTTGTGTTGCGCGGAGCCGCAACATGACCCTTGTTGAACGAGCCCGGAAATAACGGACGTCTTCCCTATGCGGAAAGTATTTAGTGGAGTCTCACTCGAGAAGAGCGAGTAAGCCGAGGGCAATGATACCGCGAACGGCCGAACCGGCCATTCGCCTCATGCAAAAAGCGCAGCGGAATCGCAAATCCACGAGGGCGAGGACCTCGAAACAGCACCTTTTTGGTCGATAGCCCAAGCAGTCGCTGCCGATCGCCAATCGGCGATCGGTAATGGAGACGAGTATATATACTATCCACACCCTGTTCATGGCGGAGCGCGCGACAGTTTGCTGATCACGATCAGGGTGAACCGCTGGCAATGGGGACAACGTCGATGCCAGTCCGGCGGTGGCACGGACTTGGGACGCACGACGATCCGGGCGGCGAGGAGCGTCTCGACCATGAGGCGTCGTTTCTTGGCGGCCGGATGGAGCCACCCGGGTTATGGAGTGAGCGGCAACGCCACCCGGCTGAGAGCCTACTGGCAAGGTGTGCAACGCGTCTGGTTTCGGCAACTCAACCACCGGAGCCAGCGCCGCAGCTACAACTGGACAGGGTTTAATGAAATGTGGCAAAGCTTGCGCATGCCGTCTCCTCGAATCGTTGAACGCCCTTACGTCTCACCCGGATCGAACCCATGCTTCCTGTGACTGCTCCCTTCTCGAGGGCGGCCTCCGACTCCCGCGCCTGTGCTCCAGCATCCCCACGCACGGCAGCTCGGCCTATTCGCCGCGGGTAGAATTAACAACTAACGGACCGATCCCATTGGGCGGCGCTCCGTCGCGGGATCCCGCTCGTGCTTCGGCGTTACACCCGATTCGTCATTTCGGTGATCTGTTTCGTCGCGATGCCGATCGGGCGGTCCAGCGGGACGCCGGCGCACCCGAGCAAGGTCGTGAGCAGGTCGCCCTGGTTTCCGCGCACGTTCGTCAAGAAGCGGCCGGTGTTGATTGTGCCGCCGCCGCGACCGGCGACGATAAAAGGCAGGTGTTCGCGGGCGTGCTTGTTGCCATCTTCCAGGCCCGAGCCCCACATCATGATGGAATTGTCGAGCAGGGTGCCGTCACCTTCGCGGATGCTCTGCATCCGTTTGATCATATAGGCGAACTGCTCGATATTGAACGCGGTGATCGCGGCGACCTTCCGCACCTTCTCCGCATCCTGGGCGTGATGGGTCTGGGAATGATGCGTGTCCTTGAATCCAAGCTCCGGATACGACACCCCATTCGGCGTGGAACCAATATAGGTGCTGACGCGCGTGGTGTCGGTCTGGAACGCGAGCACATTCAGGTCACACATCACCTGCATATACTCGCTGCGTTTATCTCCCAACGGAATCTTGATTTCGATCGGCGGAGAATCCGATGCGAAGCGTTTGCTCGTGCTGACGCCAGCCTTCTCCAGCGCCGCCTCTTTTTGCCGGAATTCGATCGCGGCAATGCGCCGCTCCACGGAACGTACGCTGTCGAGGTATTCGTCGAGCTTGTGCCGGTCGCCCTGGGGGAGCGTGCGCCGCAGGTCCTTGGCGCCGCCGATGACCAGATCCAACATTTTGCGGTCCAGCGCGCCCGTCTGCGTCGACAGGCCGGATTTCCGGCCCTGGCCGGTCTGGTCGCTCATGCTAAAGAGGCGGTTGAGCACGCTACGCGGATTGGTCTCGGCAGGCACAGCCTGCGTGGCGGAGCGGTAGCTGCAGTGCGAATAGTAGCCCTCGTTCAACCCTTCCTGGTTTTCCTTGTGCGTCTGCGGCATGGTGGCCAACTCGAGCGACGGCAACGACGTGAGGTGGCCCACATAGTTTGCCGCAATCTGGTCGGCCGAAATCGCAATGGCGATCTGGCTGCGGCGGTCCGCATCGGGCAACCGCGCCGTCAGCCACGTCGATAATTCCAAGGCGTGCGGGGCGCCGTTGAAAGGAGAGATCGGCACGCCCGAGATCCCCTTCATCAAGAGGCATTCGCTCAACACGGAACGCAGCGATGCCAACGCGGGCGGCGGCGATGTCAGGAAGCTCTCCGGGCTCGCCGGCCAGAACTGATCCATGATCACCCCGTGCGGCATGTACATAAAACCCAGGCGAACCGGCGGCTTGGCGGCATTCTTGTTTGCCGGTTCGGCCCAACCCATTGACTCGAACAGCGGCAGGGCGAGGGCGACGCCGATTCCTTTCAGGCAGGTGCGACGGTCGATGAGGTGATTGCTGCTCATGGGGTGTGTGGGTTCGGGGCACTCACTAACTCCATAAATGATGGGCCGATCGTCGCGCAATTGCCAGCCAAGAAACCGAGGCTGCGAACATGCCGGGATTGGCCGACCCAGAGCACATTGGAAATTAGCGTAGCCACTGACTGTTATTGCGAGACGCCAGACCAAGCCCGAGCGATTGCATGGAAGGGGCAATGAACCCAGCCTTGTCCTGGCGAGTCCCGCAGCTGCGGAACGAAGCTATCCAGCTGGATCGTCACGGCGCGCTTCGCGCGTCGCGCGATGACAAAGGTGTGCGAAGCGCCTACCCTAAAATCTAAACCCGGTAGATCACTGCCGATATGTGAAGATCGATGGCTAAAGCCTTGATTGAGCACGGGCCGTTATTCAATCCGACGCTGCGTGAAGGGGTAGCTCGTGACGATTTCCGCGATCAGCGTCTGCATCCGATAGCCGTCTTGGGCGATGGTGTCCATCAGACGATCCACCACGATTTCGTCGTAGCCTTCGAGCGGGCGACAGAGGGCGTAGGCGAGCAGTTTCTCTGTCAGGTTGCGCGCGAGTTCGGGCTGGCGGGCGGCGATGATGGCTTTGAGTTCCTTGGGCGTTGAGAAACGTTTTCCATCCGGCAGCTCGCCGGTGGCATCGATCGCGCCGCCCGTCTCTTCCACGTCGCGCCAGCGGCCGATGGCATCGAAGTTCTCCAGGCCGAATCCGATCGGGTCGAGAATGCGGTGACAATTGGCGCAGGTCGGATCCGTGCGGTGCAATTCCGTGCGCTGCCGCAGGGTCAGGTTTGCGACTTTGTCTCCGTCCTGTACTTCCAGCGCCGGAACGTTCGGTGGCGCGGGCGGCACGTGCTCCCCGAGGACTTGCTCAAGCACCCACACCCCGCGTTTGACGGGACTCGTGCGATTGGGGAACGAGGTCACGGCCAGAACGCCGGGCATACCCAGAATTCCGCCGCGATTGGGATCGGTCAGCGTCACCTTGCGCATGGCCGGACCGGTGACGGTTTTTTCCAGCCCGTAAAGTTGCGCCAGCGCGCCGTTGAGAAAGGTGTAATTGCTGTCCACGAAAGCGACGACACTCCGGTTTTCCCGGACAATACTTTCGAAAAACAACCGCGCCTCGTCATACATCGCTGCGCGCACTTCGGCGGTCAAGGCCGGGAATTTGTCGGTATCGAAGACTTTTGCATCCAGCTCGCCCAACCCCAGCCACTGCGCCCCGAAGCCATCGAACAATGCGCGCGACCGCGGGTCCTGCAGCAGGCGTTTCACCTGCGCGCGCAGGTTCGCCGGTTCGTGGAGCGTGCCGCGGTCGGCCAGGCCCGACAGCTCCGCATCCGGTATCGTGGCCCACAATAAATACGAGAGCCGCGACGCGAGTTGATAATCGTCCAGCGGCACGATCCTGCTTCCGGGCGGGACTTCGCCGGCCGGCGTGATATATAGAAACTGTGGCGAAACGAGGATCGCCTTCAGCATCAAGCCCAGGGCGGCCGCGTAGCCGAGTTGGTTTTCGCGCCCCAGATCGAAGACGCCGGCCAAGACATCCAGTTCAGCATCGGAAGGCGGACGGCGATAGGCGTTGCGGGCCAGCGAGCGGGCGGCGGTCCGCGCGGCCGCGCGAACATCGGCCCCGGGCGCGGGCGGTTCACCGAAGAGGCGCTGTTGCACGGCAGTCGGCGGCGCGCCCGCGGGAGCGAGGACGCGATCCACGACGGCATTGGCGATCCCGAGATACTGTTCCGACTGAAGCGCGGAGAGCGAATTCAGATAACCCTGACCGACAACCTCGTCGGGCAATTCGCGGGTGATCGCCGGATCGACGCCGAAGAGATCGTGCAGGGTATTGCCATACTCGACCTTGGTCAGGCGGCGGATGACGAACGGACCGGGATCCTTCGGGCTGAGAAACTTGATGTGGCCAATCCAGTCCAGGAACATCTGCCGCGCCTCCGCCGTCGGCTGCTCGTCCGCGTCGTCCGGCGGCATGTCGTGCGCCCGCACATGGGCGAACCCCTGTTTCCACCACTGGCGGAAAGCCGGACTGCCGGGATCTTTGAGCGTCGCCAGAAAGTTGATACCACCCTTCGGCCGGCTGCCGTGGCACTTGATGCAGTAGTCCTTGAGGAAAGGAGTTACCTGATCCTGAAACATCTTTTTGGCGTCCGCCTGTAACGTCACATGATCCCCCTCAACCGCCGGCTGCGCCTGGCCAAGGGGGGCCAAAGCGGCGGCGAAACCAGAAAGCAAAAAAGCCGTAAGGGCGCGGCGAACAGATTGGGGCATGCTCCCGCCAGTGTCGTCCTCGTCGGCGGAAAATGTCACGAGCGATTTGCCGGCGTTTCCTGCGAAAAACGTGGGTAGTCGCCACCCCACCGCCCGCGGTGGCACGTTTCGCCCTGTTCGCCGGCTTAGCTTGTGATGGTCGGTCGCTGATTTTCCTGACCAACGAGGAAGAAATCTCGAGGGCGTATATGGTGGATACAGCCTCGCGAAAATATCGACGCATCGAAGGATTGCCGGAGGGAGTAGTGAGTGGTGGCGACTGGCATAAGAACAACCGGCAGGTGGCGTTCAACGTGAACAATGCGCGCTCGGCCACGGATGTCTTTGTGCTCGATGTCACCAGCAACCGCGTGACGCGCTGGACCGAGAGTGAGCTCGGCGGAGTGGCGCCGGAGGATCTGCGCGAAGCGCAGCTGATTCGGTGGCAGAGTTTCGACGGACTGGAAATCACGGGGTTCATGCATCGCCCTGCGGAGCGCTTCACCGGTAAGCGTCCGGTGATTGTCAATATTCATGGCGGGCCCGAGTCGCAGTCGCTCCCGATTTTTCAGGGACGCAATAATTATTATCTGAACGAGTTGGGCGTTGCGATCATCGAACCGAACGTCCGCGGCTCCCGTGGTTTCGGAAAAACGTTTGTCGCGCTCGATAATGGCGTGAAGCGGGAGGATTCCGTGAAAGACATCGGCGCGCTGCTGGATTGGATTGCGCGGCAGCCGGAGCTTGATGCCTCGCGCGTGATTGTCATGGGAGGAAGCTACGGCGGCTACATGACGCTCGCCAGTGCGGTCCACTACAACGATCGCATCCGCTGTTCAGTGGATGTGGTGGGTATCACCAATTTTATTACGTTCCTCCAGAACACCGAGAGTTATCGCCGTGACCTGCGCCGGGCGGAATACGGGGATGACCGCGATCCGGAGATGCGCGCAGTTTTTGAGCAGATTTCGCCTCTGACGCATGCGGCGAAAATCAAAAAGCCCATTCTTGTGATTCAAGGGGCGAATGACCCGCGCGTGCCGCGGACGGAAGCGGTCCAGATCGCGGAAACCGTGCGCAAGAACGGCACGCCAGTCTGGTACCTGGAGGCGAAGGATGAAGGCCACGGCTTTGCGAAAAAAAGCAATCGCGACTTCCAGTTCTACGCGACCGTGATGTTCGTGAAGACATTTCTGCTCTAAGTCAGCAGGCCCACTGGTCCCAGGCCCCGATCCTTGCTCTCCGACTAGGGCGTCGTAACGTCGTCCGAGGCGGAGCCAAGGAACTCTTGCAAGGGCGTGATGAAACGGGAAAACGCCTCGATGTGCGGGACGTGCCCGACGCCGTCGAGCGGCACGAGTTTGGCCTGGGGAATGGTCGCGGCGATCTTGCTGCCCAATTCGGAGTAGTTGCCCAAGGCTTTGCGCATGGCTTCGGGGGCGAGCTCACGGCCGGGCGCGGTGCGATCGCGCTGTCCGATGATGAGGAGCGTCGGCATCTTCAGCTGATTGAACTCATAAACGACCGGTTGAGTGTAAATCATCTCGCTGATCAGCGCCTGGACCCAGGCCACGCGAGCGTGTTCGGCACTGCGGGTGAAGGTGACCAGCATTTCGACCCAGCGATCATAATCCGGCCGCCACTCGCCGCCGTAGTAGTTATTCTGCTGATACGCCCGGATTTTTTCCGCGGTCTGCTGGAGTTCGTCTTGAAAAAGCGCGTCCGCGGTGCGGTACGGGACGCCCTTGGCGCTCCAGTCTTCCAGGCCGATGGGATTGACCAGCGCGAGGGATCGGGTGAATGCCGGAAACATCAAGGCGAACCGCGTGGCGAGCATTCCGCCCATCGAGTGGCCGACGACGTGGGCGCGGGTGACGCCGCGGCTGCGCAAAAGTTCGAGGGTGTGAGTGGCGAGCTGGTGAAAGGTGAATTGGTATCCGGTGGGCTTGGACGACTTCCCAAACCCAATCTGATCGGGAATGATGACGCGATAGCCGATGCGACGCAGGGCGATCGCCGTCTGTTCCCAGTAGGCGCCGCTGAAGTTTTTTCCGTGAAGGAGTAGAACCACTCCGATCTCTTTCGTTTCGGGTGGCGGCTTCAGTTCCATGAACGCCATTTCGAGTTCCTGTTGCTGGCTCGATACTTTCAGCAGTTGGACTGGAAACGGGTAGGCGAAGCTTTCCAGACGCAGACCATCGGCGGGCGGATTGGCCGGCGTGGGAGGCAACACGCGGCTGACTGCTGCTTGAGCGAGGAACATGATCGCGCCGCCCATAGCCACACGGAGCCGCCAGGGACGTTGTGGCGAGCGGCGCGCAAACTGCGTCATGGCGCCCGTGCTGGCGGCGGGAGTCACGGCGTTCCCAAGTCTGAAGACGCGGCGGCGGGCGCGGCCCCAAGCTGCTGCATCATCTGCAACGCATCGGTTGAAAGCCAATATTCTGCGACCTTGCCATCGGCGAGCCGGAGGAGATCGACCCCGCTGAATTCCACCATGGTTCCCGGAGCGGCTTGGATTCCCGGGAGACCTCCGGCATAAGAACCACGGGCGGTCCAGCGGGTGGCGACTTTGCCTCCGTCTTCAATTGGGCCGACATCGAGGGAAACGATCAGTCGCTCGAACGGCGCACGGGCCTGTTTGACGGTCGCTTTTATTCGTTCAATTCCGTCGGCGGCGTCGGAGGTGTTGGCCGGAACGCCGGGATAGTGAACGACACAATCCGGGGCGACGATGTCATCGGCGAGTGAGAGGTCGCCATTCCACATGCCGAGCCAGCGGCCGTAGAGTTTTGCGGTTTCAATGGAGGGCATGGAAAGACGGACCGGTGACGGTGAAGAAGGTTCGGGTTGGCGACGCGTGTTTTCCCGCTGTTGCTATGCGTGGCGAACGAAGGAACAGGTGCTGTAACTTGCCTACTAAGCGATGTCTCCCCGTGACTACCGATTCCCCTGCCGCCGTCCCCGTCAGCATAACGCGCTATATTATTATCGCGATCGCTCTGCTTGCGTTGGCGATGCTGATGTGGAAGGTTGTCGATGTCTTTGTGATCGCGTTTGGCGGGATGGTTTTTGCGACGATATTGCGGGCGATGGCCGAGCCGCTGGCGCAGCGCACGGCGTTATCGCCGCGCATGAGTCTGCTCGTCGTGGTAATAGTTCTCGTGGTGTCGAGCGGGCTGATGTTCTGGTTGTTTGGTCACCAAGCCATTCAGCAATTCGAGCAGTTGCGGAAGGAACTGCCGGCGGCGGCGGAAAAATTTCAGGGCTGGTTTTCGGAATCGCGCATTGGGCAGGTCGTGGGTGATTCCTTGCGGCAGGCGGCCGAAGACGGGAATCCCGTTTCGCAGGCGGGTCTGGCGCTTGGCGCCACGATCGGTGGTATTGGTAATCTTGTTTTAATCATGGTTGTGGCGGTCTACTTTGCGGCAGACCCGCCGATGTACCGCGAAGGTGCGCTGCGGCTCCTGCCGCCCGCGCGGCGCCCGCAAGTGCGGCTGGCTTTGAACGAGGCCGCGGCGGCACTCCGGAAATGGTTACTCGCCCAATTTATTATTATGGTGGCGGTGGGGACGCTGGTGGGAGTGGGATTGGCCCTGCTGGGGGTTCCGCTGGCGCTTTCGCTGGGGCTGATTGCCGGGCTGATGGAATTTATCCCCATCGTGGGGCCAATTGTGGCGGCGATTCCAGGGATACTTCTCGCATTTGCAGTGGGACCGGAGACGGCGATCTACGTGATTATCTTCTATATTGGGGTACAGCAGATCGAAGGAAATGTATTGACCCCCCTCATCCAACGCTGGGCAGTCCATTTGCCTCCAGTCGTGGCAGTACTGTCGATCTTGGTGGCGGGAATACTGTTTGGAATCTTAGGGGTGATTTTCGCCACGCCGATTGCTGTGGTCGTAATGGCGATGGTTAAGCACCTGTACGTTGAGGATACCTTGGAGAAGAATCGCCCCAAGCCCGATCGGGCCAAGCCGCGACCGTCATAACGCTACCGGGGTAGCTTTCCCGGACGGAGGCGCAACTCACGCCTCCAAATGGACCGGGCTCGATCCTTGATCGAGGGCAGCCGGCGCCCCTCCGGTGAACCTCGAGTAATAGGAGCCCGATCTGCGGTCTCCGCGCGTTTATTTAGTTTCTCGGCGAGTGCGGTCAGTTTTAGTCGGTTGTTTCTTCCTCGAGGGTTTGCTCCCGCACGCGCGCGGCATCCTAAAATCCTCGCGCTCACACATCCATCCTTTGGGTTGCTCCGGGTTACCTCGTGCGCCGGGGCGAGCGGCTTGGTCGGCCGCACCATCTCTTATCCTCATAATGTTGCGAAAAGACCACTATACGTCTCTACGGTTGGCTGGACGTACGGTGCCTGATTCGCAGCTTAAAAGGCACTCCGAAGCCCTTTTGACCGCCGCCACCCGACATGCCGCACCTTTTGCTTGTGATTGATGATGATAGTATGGTCCGCGAATCGCTGCGGTTCATTTTGCGGCGACGGGGATACCAAATAATTGTGGCGGAGAATGGTCCGGCGGGGCTCATGGCGGCGCGCGACAATCCAGTCGATGGCGTTTTGCTGGACTATCACATGCCCGTCATGAATGGGGCGGTGGTGTGTCGGTCGCTGATGGCCTATGGTGTGGAACGCGGTCGGCCCCTTCCCGTGTGGATGATGACCGGAGCGCGCACGCATGCCTTGGCGAAGGCTGCGGCGGAGGCCGGTGCGATCGTGCTGTTCTCAAAGCCTTTCGACATCCCGGAGCTCCACCGTCATCTTGAGGCGCGCCTCAGTCCGATAGCCGCGGCGGTGAAGGTGGAGCCCGGCGTGGTGCAAGCGGCTAACATTTGAGCGCCGGTGGCGGAACAGTGGCTGGACGAAATCTCGTTTCCTGACCACGGTAGCCTGATGCCGCTTCACCTCACGGGTTTCCACCACTTGACGGCGGTCACCGCAGACGCCCCTCGCAATCACGCGTTCTACACCCGGACACTCGGCCTCCGCCTGGTGAAGAAGACGGTCAATCAGGACGATGTTTCGGCCTACCATCTTTTCTATGCCGATGGCGAGGCCTCGCCGGGAACAGACATCACTTTTTTCGACTGGCCCGTGGGCCGCGAGCGACGGGGCACCAATAGCGTTGTGCGCACCGGGTTGCGCGTGGCCGACGAAACAGCGTTGCGCTGGTGGATCGATCGGCTCGCGAGGCGTAATCTCAAACCCTCGGCGCTCCTCACGCGCGATGGTCGCACCACAGTTGATTTCGAAGATGAAGAAGGTCAGCGGCTCAGCCTGGTTGCGGACCCGACGCCCGGCGAAATGCATCCGTGGTCCAAGAGCCCGGTCCCGGCTGAATATCAGATCCGCGGCTTGGGCCCGATCACACTCAGTGTGCCGGATATCCGGCCGACGGATACGGTGCTGACCAGCGTCATGAACCTGCGCCGCATCCGCGAGTATCAGACCGACAGCGACGGCGTGCTGCGGACGGTACACGTCTACCAAATGGGCGCGGATGGCCCGCAAGCGGAACTCCACGTCAAAGTTGAACCGGGGGAGCGCCCTGCCGGAACGGGCGCCGGCGGGGTGCATCACGTCGCGTTTCGAACCCCGAATTTCGCGGAGTATGATGGCTGGATCGAGCGGCTTGCCCAATTGCGCGTGGCGTCGAGCGGCGCGATCGATCGATTTTATTTTCGCAGTCTCTATTTTCGTGAACCGAATGGGATCCTCTTTGAGATCGCGACCGACGGGCCGGGCTTTGCGGCTGACGAGCCCAAGGAATCCCTGGGCGAGCGGCTCGCGCTTCCGCCGTTTCTCGAATCGCGCCGGGCTGAGATCGAAGCCGGGTTGAAGCCGCTGGTCACGCTCTAGCTGGCGGAAAGTGGGCTCGTGGCGGCACTACCCGCCGACCTCGCAACGATCCTTCCGTCGTGGGATTGTCCGCGCGGGAAACCGATCGCGCGCTGCCTCGATCGAGGGCTGACGGGCGATCGCGGGAGGTTTGGCCTTATGGCACCGCCGTCGTCTCGGACGCGGTTACCGGCACGAGTCGGGCGATGCGCCCCGGGTTGTTAAAGGCGACGTAGATCAGACCATCGGGGCCGGTGGTGACATCGCGGACGCGACCCTCGTTTTTGACGAGAACTTCCTGGTGCACGACCCGGTCGCCGTCGGTCTCGATCCGGCGGAGTTCCTGATGCGAGAGAGCGGTGAGGAACAGGTGGTTCTTCCAGTGCGGAAAACGATCGCCGGTATAGAACTCCAGCGCTGACGGTGCGATTGTGGGGGTCCAGTGAACCACCGGCTGTTCCATTCCGGGATATTCTGTTCCGTGGATCTTTTCGCCGATCTGCGGTTGTCCGTAGGAGATGACGGGCCAGCCGTAGTTGCGGCCGGGCTCGATGCGATTCAGTTCGTCGCCGCCTGCCCGCGGACCGTGTTCGGCTGCCCAGAGTTGACCCGTGAGAGGATGAAAGGCGAGGCCCTGTACGTGGCGGTGGCCGTAACTCCAAATGGAGCCGAGGGCGCCAGACTGAAAGAGAAACGGGTTTTGCGATGCGGCGCTGCCATCGTCTCGCACGCGATGAATCTTTCCGACGGCGCTGGCGAGATCCTGCGCTTGATAGGGTCGGCCGCGGTCGCCGAGCGAATAATATAGGTTCTCTTCTTTATCCCAG
>JBBQEG010000165.1:0-11210 GCA_038320495.1 Opitutales bacterium
CCGTCGACCGGCGCACGCACGACGGTGAACTCGAGATCGAGTTCAGCGACGGCAAGCTCGGCTTGGGCGGCTTCGCGCGCCGCCTCTGCGGCGACCGCCTCCGCCGTCTTTCGCTCGAGTTCCTCAGCTGAGATGGCCGCTGAAGCACGGAGTTTCTGCGCACGAGCCAGCTCCTGTTGCGATAGGACCATCGCAGCCTGCGCGCGCGCCGCTTCAGCGGCCTGTTGATTCCGCCGCGCGTGGTAAGGACGTGGATCAATTTCGAAGAGCGGGGCGCCCGCCGTGACGGCTTGCCCTTCCCGATAGTGGATCGCGGTCAACGGGCCGGTGACGCGCGGACGGATTTCAATCCGGTGGACGGATTCGATCCGTCCGCTGAAAGCCAACGCGTCCGGTGTGGATTGTGTCTCGGCGCGAACGACAGGAATCTCTGGTGGCGGCGGGCCCGAGCCCTCGGTCGTGCTGGCGACAGCGGAACGCTGGCAACCGACGGTTATGATCAGGTTGAGGCCCAAGATGACCCCAGCCAGTAGGACGGTGCGACGAGCGGCTTTCATGACAGGTGAGCCCTTTGAAGATTAGGCTGAACGGTTGCGCGGCGTGCGCGGAAGCGGCGCCGCACGCGGTTGAAAGCCGCGAGGAACTGGAGACGGAACGTAGCCGTAAAGGGCCGGCGTTCAGAACGGGCGGCAGAGAAGCCGCAGGAGCGATGGTGATTCATGACACCAGAGCAGACGGAACCGCCCAGATGATCTTACCAAGTCACCTCCTCAGCTTGGGCGTTGTGGTAAAGGAGAGGACCATTTTCGAACTGTTGGACCTCTACGCGTCAAAAGTGAGCCTGCCGCAGCCGAAACGAAGCGACGACGCTAAGCCTGGAACGATCGCATTTAAAGGCGGAAAAACGGAAGAAGAACCGGGCTCGGGTGCGCCGGTTGCCCCATAGTGGACTATCCTGCCGCTATGACATCAGGCCGTAGAGGCGGGCTGATCAGGAGATGAAAGTTCGTCCCAGTTGTCGGTAACAAAGACCGCGAAGCGGAGCAGAAGAATCAGAGAGGTGTACGCCTCGTTTTCGGTGATCTTCGACGCGTTTCCGTGGGCAGCATCATTGCGCCCATAGTTTAGCAGCATGAGGTAGGGTGTTGCTTCACCGCGCAGCTTAGACTGGCCAAACAATTTGTTCTCAACTTTCGACCGGCCGGCGGCGCCTTTGTACAAACCTTCGGTTTCCGATTTGCCCATCTTTTGCTCAGCCGTCGTGAGAAGGATTGTTTCAGCCGCAGCACCGCACATTACGCAGCAAGCAAGGTGCGCGTGAGGACTGTAGCAGCGCATGGCCTCTTGAGCTCGCCCGTGGAAAGTGAATCCAAACCGCTCCCGGTGCGGGGCAAGCATTTGGCCAACCGCCCAGGTTCGGTAGGTAGGAAGTCATTCCGGTCGGCCATCGCGAGCCACTCTTTACCGAACGGCGTAACCGAGTAACCGTCAATTGTGCCTACCTCTTGCCCGCCGAAGTAGCTCACGCCGGGTCTCAAAACGCCGCGCCTACAGAGATCCCAAGCAATGGGATATAAGGCAGTGACAAGATCGCGCCAGCTGGCCGTTGTTTTCGCCTTTGTAAGATGGGGCTAAGGACAGTAGATATTTTCGAGCTAAATCCGGCAGATAGACGTCGTATCCGTACAATCCAGGATTTCCGCTGCCGATCAGGCGAACCAAGAGCGCTTCTGCGTCTGCAGGGATCACTTTGTATGGGGTTTGTATGAACTTTTCCGGTCTCCTCTGAAATTGGTGCTCAGGAAGGGACTCGAACCCTTACGCCTTTCGGCACACGCCCCTCAAACGTGTGTGTCTACCAATTCCACCACCTGAGCGTTTTCCAACGAGGAAGGCGGACTAAGAGAGATCACAGAATCCTTGTCCAGCCCGGAATTAAACTCTGCTCGGATTCTCATGAAGTCTCAGCACCGCAACGTGTTCCGTGGTCCGAATTGTTCCGGGTTCCTCCATCACTTTCCGACGCGAGGCGCCGCCTCTTGCTCCTTAACCGCCCGATCTCCTGCGGTGAGGTTTCTGGGAAACATCAGTGCAAACCTCGGGAGAGAACCGATGCCGCTGGCGACCCACTGAAACCGCGCCGACCAGGGCCGGACGGAGCACCCCAGAGTCGGAGCGACAGAAACAGACAGGAATGTCTGTATCACTTCGGATTCGGTCGCAGGCGCTGGCGGTCGGCAAGGCCACGCGCCAGCTCGGCAGCGAAAAAGGGGCCGCGATAGATCATTCCCGTGTAGAGCTGCACCAGCGTCGCCCCGGCATCGAGTTTCTCCCCGGCGCTCGCGACATCCGTGATGCCACCGACTCCGATAATCGGCAGGCGGCCGTTCGTCGCGCGGGCAATATAGTTCACGATCTCCGTCGAGCGCCGCCGCACCGGATCTCCGCTCAATCCTCCGGCTTCGTTGACCGACGCAAAAAAACCGGGGCGCGCCAAGGTCGTATTCGTCGCGATGATACCATCAAGACCGTACTCGGCGATCACAGTCAGCACCGTGTCGATCTGCGGCCAGTTGAGATCCGGCGCGATCTTCAAGAGGAGCGGCACGCGGGTCTTGCCCTCGTCGGTCGCACGCCGGCGATTCGCCGTCGTCACCGCATTGAGCAACTCGCGCAACCGGGATTCATCCTGGAGCTGGCGCAGATTGGGAGTGTTTGGACTCGAGACGTTGAGCACGAGATAATCGGCGAAATCGGCCAGGCGCGCGAAGCTCGCGAGGTAGTCGCCGGGCGCGTTTTCAATTTCGGTGAGCTTCGATTTTCCGAGATTGATTCCGAGCGGGATGCGCCGCTGGCCACGTTGCGGTTGCCGCGCCAGCTGAGCCGCGACGGCTTCGGCTCCGTGATTATTGAAACCCATTCGGTTGATGACCGCTTCCTGCGCCGGATAGCGGAAAACGCGAGGTTTCGGATTACCGGGCTGCGCCAAAGCCGTGACCGTTCCGATTTCGACATGGCCAAAACCAAGCGCGGCCGCAGCCGGCCAGGCCGTGGCGTGTTTGTCGAAACCCGCCGCCAATCCGACCACATTGGGAAAATCCAGTCCGAAGGCACGCACCGGAAGCCGGGCAGCGCCCGAGCGGGCCTGCCCCTCGAGGACGCGGCAAAGCGATGGCACGGCGCCGAGGACCGCCATGGCTTTAACCCCGAGTTCGTGGGCTCGCTCGGAGTCCATGCGGAACATCCAAGGCCGGACCAAGTGCTCGTAAAATTTCCCCATAAGATTGGACCGTTAAATCCCGCTTGTACTTTGGCAAGCATGGGGGCTCTCCGAAGGCGCTTCCAAGGAGAGATTTCGGGACCACGATTTGTCGGCAACTTTCGTGCAAAGAACCTTTGGTTTGTGCTTGTTTTTTATACCTCCCCTCGCACGCTGCGCAAAAATTCCATGGCAAAAGCAATCTCCACTCTCGACTGGTGTATCGTTCGTTTGGGCGAGGACCACAACTGGTGGGTCGCGGAAACAAGCGATCCAGTTCGATGGGACGTGGACGGTCTCAGCATCGTCGATCCGCGCCAGATCCAGCACTTGATCGAGCTCGTTGACCCGCAGCGCGACTACGGTTTCGACCAGGATGTCTTCGAATCCGCCTTTATTCCGTTCCGCATCGAGAAGGACCTCGGCGAGGGCCGCGTGCGGCTCAAGCGGGTCAAGGAATCGCTGTTCGATTCCGAGGACAAGCTCTTCGGGCTACCCGACATCCTCGACGAGGAAAACGGGCCTTATGCGGACTTGCTCGATCACCTCACTCGCTGCCGCGTCAAGATGCTGAACGACTTGTTCAAGTTTGAATCGAAGCTCTCCGTCGACGAGGTCGAGGACGAGATCCGCGAAGACCAGAACAGCAGTTTCATTCAGGGCCAGGCGGTCCATACGTTCGACGAGCTCGCTGCGATTCTGGACTACATGCCCGCCGGCTACGACAGAGACGAAGAGGCCCCGGCCAAAGACATCGAGGACGACGATGATGATCTGCCCGAGCTCGACGAGGCCGAAGAGGAGAAGCTGAAGAACGACGAGAGCCTCAAATGGGATGAGGACGAAGAAGGCGCCGCAGCAGAAGGTGAAGAGGGCGAAAAGAAGAAGGCCGTCAAATCCGACGACGACGATGAGGACGAAGACGAGGATGAGGATAAGGATGAAGACGACGACGATGAGGATGAAGACGAGGACGAGGACGACGAAAAGCCCAAGAAGAAGGCCAAGGGTAAGCGCTGATTTTTCGGTTCACCCGCTCAAGTGAAAAACGGCAGCCGCGAGGCTGCCGTTTTTTGTGTCGCCAGGGGCGGGCACGACCGCCGCACACTTTAATAAAGAGGATCGCCGACGCAGCGCGCGTTTTCCAAATCGGCTCCCGCGGTCTGCCAAACCCATGAAACGACCTTCCGGAGCGAACGCCCGCGGTCGGCGTTGCCTTTTTCCGGCGATTCACGCAGGAACCCTTCGCATGTCTTTCATTCGCGTTTGGCTCTATGGCCTCGCCGCCTGTTGCCTCTTGGCCGCGTGCGCGACCAGCCCCGTTACCACGTCCAACCCGCAGATCCCAGCGAGTGCTTTGACGACTCAGTTGCGGCCGGGTGACAGCCTGAACATCGCGGTCCAAGGCGTTCCGGATGCGACCACCCACGCCATTCAAATTGATGAACAGGGCTTGATCAGCCTGCCGTTTATCGGGGCAGTGACAGGAGCTGGCTCGACGACGGCAGAACTCTCGCAACGGATTCGGGACACCTACGTGACGAAAAAAATCTACACGATGGTCGACGTGTCGGTGAGCGTGACGGAGCGGTATATTTACGTCGGCGGCGAGGTCCAGCGCCCGGGCCGCATCATCTGGACGCCCGACCTGACGGCAGCCAAGGCCATTCAATCCGCCGGGGGATTCACCCTCTATGCGAAAGAGACGGCGATCAGTCTGATTCGGGAGCAAAGCGCCTATGCGATCGACGTAAAACTCGCCCAGCGCGATCCCTCCCAGGACCCGCGCCTTTTACCTGGCGACTCGCTGCAAGTCCCGCGCTCAGCGTTTTAAACCAAGGGCAGGTTTCACCAAGCCGTCGCGAACTTCCAGCCTGCGAGCCCCGGATCGGTGGCGGCCTTCACCATGATTGTCGTAACGGTGATCGTGGCGTTTCTTATCGGGATCTATTACGTGAATCGCGCGGCGCCTGATAAGGCACTAATGTGATTCGGGTCGCAGTCATGTCATCACCGCTGCCGATCGGCTGGAACGTGAACCCACCCTTGCTCATGGCGCTCCACTTGCCGTACGCGCTCATCGGTCCGGTGTGCGTGAGCACGCCCTGATTGGTCACATCGTGCTCACGCGCGCGCTCCTCATCAGGCGGTCGTAATGGCGCCGGGACGGAAGACCGCTGGCAACTAAGTACGAAGGCGGGCCCGGTGAGGCCCGCCCTACTCGGCCGAACTTACAACGCGGAATCACCGCGCTCGTCCGTGCGAATCCGGACGACCTCGTCGAGGGGCGTGATAAAAATCTTCCCATCTCCAATCTTACCCGTCTTCGCGGAGCTCACGATGGCATCGATCGCCTTCGCCACTATCTCGTCGGCGACAGCGAGCTCGATTTTTACCTTGGGCAGGAAATCGACGGTGTATTCGCTTCCTCGATATATCTCGGTGTGGCCTTTCTGGCGGCCGAAGCCCTTGACCTCCGTGACGGTCATGCCCTCGACGCCAATTTCGGCGAGAGCAGATTTCACTTCTTCCAGTTTGAAGGGCTTAATAATGGCGGTGATGAGTTTCATAGACGAAGGTAAGAAGCAGGAAAAGCGATGGAATCAGGGCGTGGCTCAGGACTTGGCCTCATATATATAGCCTTCCTCACCATGATCACTGAGATCGAGACCCTCCTGCTCGGCCTCCACCGACGGGCGCAGCCCGATGGTCGCTTTCACCACGAAGGCAATGATCGCCGTGGCGAACACGGACAGCACCACCGTAAACACGGATGCCTTGATCTGCTCGATGAGCAATCCGTCCATGATATTAGCGATCGCCGGATTAACGGCGGGCGTGGCAAAGACGCCCGTAAGGATGGCGCCCATGGTGCCGCCCACCGCGTGGATGCCGAAGGTATCGAGCGCGTCATCATAGCGGAGCAGCGACTTCAGACTCACACAGAAGACGAATGTAACGACTGCACCGATAAAGCCCATGAGTACGGCGCCGGTCGTGGTGACGAAACCCGCGGCCGGCGTGACGACGACGAGTCCGGCAACGACGCCCGAGCAAAAACCCAGGACCGACGCGTGGCGTTTGGTCATGAACTCAAGGATTCCCCACGTGAACGAGGCGACAGCGGCCGCCAGCGTGGTCGTGGTAAAGGCGTTTGATGCAATGCCGTCGGCCGCACCGGCGCTGCCGGCATTGAACCCATACCAGCCGACCCAGAGCATGCCGGTGCCGACCATACAGAGCACCATGCTATGCGGAGGCATGGGAGTTTTGCCATAGCCGAGACGCGGCCCGAGAATAATACAGAGAACCAATGCCGACCACCCGGAGCTCATATGCACCACGGTGCCACCCGCGAAATCGATTGCCTTGATCGTGCCGGTTGCGCCCGCCATGAAACCGCCACCCCAAACCATGTGGGCGAGCGGGAAATAGACCGCGAACATCCAGAGCGTCACAAACAGAAGAACCGAGGAAAACTTCATCCGCTCCGCCACCGCACCAACAATCAGGGCCGGCGTGATGATGGCAAAGGTGAGTTGGAAGATGGCAAAGACATTCTGGGAAACCCACGGGAGGGTCCCGGGATCACTCGTCACTCCGGCAAAGAAGAAATGCTCGGTTCCCCCGATGAACGCATTGCCAGGAGCGAACGCGAGGCTGAAGCCAACCGCCCACCAGAGGATTGTAACTAGTCCAGCAATACCGAGGCACTGGGCCAGAACGGACAGGGCGTTTTTCTTCCGCACCAGACCGCCGTAGAACAGGGCCAGGCCTGGGAGCGTCATGAAGAGCACGAGTGCGCTCGACGTCATCATCCAGGCATTGTGGCCGGGCCCAGGACCTGCCACCTTCGACGCGACATTTTCTGTTCGCGCGCCGTTATTCATGTAGGCTTCGAGATCGGCGATTCGCTGTTCGATCGTCGGTTCAGGAAGCGGAGCAGCCACCGGACCCGTTTGGGCATTGGCAGCGCTGCCCAGAAATCCGACGAGCAGAAACGCGGCGAGAAGGCGGCGGAGGTTTTGCGGGAAGATGTTCATGGAGTCTCCAGCTCTATGAGCAAAATTGATGCCGACGCCGCCTCGCATGCATGATTCGTGGATAAAATTCTTACGCCTCCACAACTCATTTATGAACAGACGTCTATTCACGCGCTACGACGGACCGGACGGGAACTCAGCCTCCGCCGAAATTAACCTGTCCCTTGTAAGTCGTTCTCGGCCTCCGCCGAAATCGACCTGTCCCTTTTAGGTCGTCGTCGCTGCGCTGCGGCGCGCAGGCCCCTGTCGACCACCCACTTGGGCAGCGACGAACCTCGGATGGCCCAAAAATGAGGTGGGAGCCGGGTCATTCAACGCCAGCGCATCAAAAGAAAAGCGGCCGAACTCGCGAGGAGTTCGGCCGCTGTTAGCCACGTTGCTGGCCCGCTTAGACGGCGGATTCCCCGCGCTCGTCCGTCCGAATGCGGACGACTTCGTCGAGGGGAAGCACGAAGACCTTTCCGTCACCGATCTTCCCGGTCTTGGCGGCCTTCACGATGGTATCGACTGCCTTGCCCGCGGTTTCGTCGGCCACGGCGACCTCGATTTTCACCTTTGGCAGGAAGTCCACGGTGTATTCACTGCCGCGATAGATTTCGGTGTGCCCCTTCTGACGACCGAAGCCTTTGACCTCGGTCACCGTCATGCCCTCGATGCCGGCGGCGGCGAGCGCCTCCTTCACTTCCTCGAGCTTGAACGGTTTGATGATGGCGATGATGAGTTTCATGCGAGATTGATACGTTGAAGTTGGAGTGCAGTTTGTTGAGCGGCATCCCTAGCGCAAGAATTCGTTCCTGCGCAGGTTGCGCGCTCGGTTGGGTTACTTGTGCGCGGGGGTAAAATCGGGATAGGCTTCGTTGCCATGTTCGCCGATGTCGAGTCCCTCGGTCTCCTCCTCGGCGCTGACGCGCAGGCCCATGGTTGCGTTCAGCACGTAGAACAGCGCCAGAGCGAAGATGAACGTGAAGACACCGACCGCCGCGATACCGATGAGCTGCGACATCAACTGGGCGCCTCCGGCCAGTTTGCCGAAGAGACCGACCGCCAGGGTACCCCAGATACCGCACACCAAGTGGACCGAGATCGCGCCGACGGGATCGTCGATCTTAATCTTGTCGAAGAAAATGACTGAGAACACCACGATGACACCAGCGATGCCGCCGATAATGATCGAAGACATTGGACCCATTTGATCCGCACCGGCGGTGATACCGACGAGACCAGCAAGGACACCGTTGAGCACCATGGAGAGGTCGGGTTTCTTGATCACGGCCCAGGCGGCCGCGGCTGCTGCCACGCCGCCGGCTGCGGCCGCAAGACAGGTGGTGACGAGAGTGATGGAAACCAGCGCCGGATCAGCCGAGAGCACGGAGCCGCCATTGAAACCGAACCAACCGAACCAGAGTAGAAACACACCCAGCGTGGCGAGAGGCATCGAATGACCCAGGAGCGGTTGGACGCGACCCGCCCGATACTTTCCGAGACGAGGACC
Organism: Opitutales bacterium; assembly: GCA_038320495.1. Lineage (GTDB taxonomy): Bacteria > Verrucomicrobiota > Verrucomicrobiia > Opitutales > Opitutaceae > ER46. The sequence goes on from JBBQEG010000165.1 coordinate 8,795, forward strand.
GAGCACGATCACGCCGGCCAGCGCACCCCAACCACCGACTGAGTGTACGATCGTGGAACCAGCAAAGTCATAGAACGGGGTCGCCATCGTATTCAGCCAGCCATTACCCCACTTCCACATGCCCGTGATCGGATAGGAGATGGAAACAAACAGCGTGGAGAAGAGCAGGAAGGTCCCGAGCTTCACGCGTTCGGCGACCGCGCCAGAAACAATCGTGGCAGCCGTGGCGGCGAACATGCCCTGGAAGAGGAAGTCAGTCCAGTAGGTGTAACCGGCGTTATAAACACTCGTGAGGGAGGCTACGTCGTCCGCGGCCGAGATGCCGAAGCCGGAAAACCCAAACCACTTCCCGGCGTAGTCGGCGCCTGGATACATCAGGTTGAACCCGACAATCGCGTAGGTCAGGAGACCAATGCACGGAATCAGCGTATTCTTAAAGAGAATGTTGACGGTGTTCTTCGCCCGGGTGAGTCCCGACTCGAGCGCCGCAAATCCCAAGTGCATGATGAAGACCAGTGCGGCGGCAATCATCATCCAGAGATTATTTACCGTAAATTGAGCAAAGCCGGACGACGCTTTGAAAGCGTCGTAGTCTTTGAAGGGCGGCGGTTCGGCAGCGGCAGCCACCGCCGCAACTGCCTCGGCAGCGGGCGCGGCAACTTGCGCGAAACTCGTCGAGATCAGAGCCAGCGTCGCGAAGATGCCTGCCATCTTCAGCGTGCCTGACCAGTGAGAAGACCGTAGCTTCATAATATTTAAAACTAAGAGGGTTGAAGGGACTCGAATACCCAATCGCGGGAGAGGGCGATGCCCGAAAAGCAAAGGCTGTGCCAAGGTTGACCTCGCGCCGAATTAGCTGAGTGCAAGCGAGTGGCGACCCGCGGGCACACCTCCGGGACGCATCAACTCCGCCTTTCCCCTGCCCTCCCCAAACCGGCAGGAGCCGGCGCCGAAGTTTGCAAAACGTGACCGACATAAAAAACGCGTCTCCGGAAAACGGAGACGCGTTATCGGCGAGTGTTCGAGGACGCCTTCGCCGTCGACTCGGTTAGTTCAAGTCGTGGCTCATTCGGGGATCACCGTCGCGATGTGCAGCTCTTTCAGTTGGCGAGCAGTGACGGGAGTCGGGCTCTGCGCCATCAGGTCCTGGCCCTTCTGCGTTTTCGGAAACGCAATGACATCGCGGATACTTGTTGTACCGCACAGCAAGGCTGCCACCCGGTCCAAACCAAACGCAATGCCTCCATGCGGCGGCGCGCCATAGGTAAAGGCCTTCAGCATATAGCCGAACCGGCTCTCCACAATGTCGGCTGGAATCTTCAGCACGTCTTCAAAGATCTTCTTCTGCAGGGCCGGTTGATGAATCCGGATGGAGCCGCCGCCCAGCTCCATGCCGTTCAACACTACATCATAATGCTGTCCCCGCACGGCCTTCGGGTTCGACTCGAGAAACGGAACATCCTCTTCCACGGGCGCCGTGAACGGATGATGCGTCGCCACATAGCGATTCTCCACTTCATCGTGGCTCATCAACGGAAAGTCGATCACCCAGAGAAACTTCCAGTCATCATGCCGCACCGTCAACTTGCCGCGTTTTTGCAGCAAGGACGACGCCTCCAACCGCATCCGGCCGAGGATCGCGCAGGCCTTTTCCCAAGGAGCCGCCGCAAAGAAGACAATGTCGCCATCCTCGATCTTGAGCTGACTGGTGAGCGCGGCCTTCTCCGCGTCGGAGAAGAACTTCACGATCGGCGATTTCCATTCGCCGCCTTCGACCTTGATAAAGGCGAGGCCTTTCGCGCCCAGAGACTTGGCGATCTCTTCCAGACTCTTGAGTTCTCCTTGGGTGATATCGGCGAGGCCTTTGGCGTTGAGTCCCTTGATCACACCACCGCCCGCGACGGTCGCTTGGAACACCTTGAAGGCAGAATCCTTGAACGTGTCTGACAGATCCACCAATTCCATCCCGAAACGAAGGTCGGGCTTGTCCACGCCATAGCAGTTCATCGCATCGATGTACGGCATGCGCGGAAAGGGCGTCGGAATGTCCGTGCCGAGCACATCCTTCCAGACCTTCTTCAACATGCCTTCGAATAGCACGTAGATATCTTCGCGTGTAACAAACGACGCCTCGACGTCGACTTGGGTAAACTCCATCTGCCGGTCGGCGCGCAGATCTTCGTCGCGAAAGCAGCGCGCGAGCTGAAAGTACCGCTCCACGCCCGCGACCATGAGGATTTGTTTAAACTGCTGGGGCGACTGCGACAGAGCATACAACTCGCCCGGATGAATGCGCGAGGGCACGAGGTACTCGCGAGCGCCCTCCGGCGTGCTTTTAAAGAGAGCGGGCGTCTCAACCTCGATGAAGTCGTTGGCGTCAAAGTAATCGCGGATCGACTTGGCCGCGCGATGCCGC
>JBBQEG010000166.1:0-11117 GCA_038320495.1 Opitutales bacterium
GTTCCCAACGCGGCCTGAAAACGAAATGCCTTCTCGCTACACACGTAATTTTTGCATCATCGCGCACGTCGACCACGGGAAGACGACCCTTTCGGATCGGTTGCTGGAGTTCACCAACACCGTCGAACAGCGGGTCATGACTGACCAGCATCTCGATGGCATGGACCTCGAGAAAGAGCGCGGGATCACGATCAAGTCCCATCCCGTCCGGTTGGAATACCGCGCGAAGGATGGTCACCTTTATAAGCTGAACCTAATGGACACGCCTGGCCACGTGGACTTCTCCTACGAAGTCTCACGCAGTCTCGCGGCCTGTGAGGGAGCGGTGCTGTTGATCGATGCGTCTCAGGGCGTCGAGGCGCAGACCGTCGCCAACGCGCACCTCGCTTTTTCCCAGAAGCTCAAAGTCATCCCGGTCATCAACAAAATCGATTTGCCGAGTGCGAATCTCGAGCTCTGTACTAAGCAACTCGAAGACATTCTGACCATCCCGGCGGAGGAAGCGATTTTAGCCAGCGGGAAGTCGGGAATCGGCATTGAGGATATTCTCGAAGCCGTGGTGGCCCGGGTGCCGCCACCGCGCTGGACCGAGTATCCGCAAACGCGCGCCCTCGTGTTCGATTCGCTCTTCGATTCGTATCGCGGCGTTATCTCCTATGCGCGGGTGTTCTCCGGCACCATCAAGGCGGGTGAACAGATGCTCCTGATGAGCAACGGCGTGAAATCTGAGGTCAAGGAGGTGGGGATCTTCACGCCGAAGATGCTGAAAGTTCAGATGCTCAGCGCGGGCGATGTGGGCTACGTTATCTCCAGCATCAAGAGCACGTCCGACATCAAAATTGGGGACACGATCACGATCGCGAACAAAGCGGCCAAGGATATGCTCCCGGGCTATAAAGAGGTTCGGCCGATGGTATTTTGCGGATTGTATCCGCTCGAGAGCGCCGACTACGAAAAGCTCAAGGCGGCGCTCGGCCGGTTGCGGCTCAATGATTCGGCCTTCGTTTACTCATCCGAAAGCTCGCTCGCCCTCGGATTTGGTTTCCGTTGCGGCTTCCTTGGCCTGCTTCACATGGAAATCATCCAGGAACGGATCCGGCGTGAACATGACGTGGAAATTATCTCCACGTATCCAAGTGTTGTGTACCACGTCGTGGCGCACGGCGGAGTGGTGACGGAAGTCGACAATCCGGTTAACCTGCCGGATCCCGGGACGATTTTGGAGATTCGCGAACCGACGATCAACGCCTCGATTATTCTGCCCAACGATTCGATGGGCGACATCCTCGGGCTGATCATGGAGAAGCGCGGGGTCTGTGATCATACCGACACACTCGACATGAACCGGGTGATGTTGAAATGTACACTACCGCTTAATGAGATCCTCGTCGATTTCAACGATCGTCTAAAGAGCATCACGCACGGCTACGGTTCGATGGATTACGAACTCGGGGAATATCGCCCGGCCGACCTCGTAAAGATGGACATCCTGATTAACGCCGACCCGGTGGATGCATTTGCCAGCATCGTCCATCGCGACAAAGCGGAAAACAAAGGCCGGGCGCTCTGCGAAAAGCTCGCGGAAATTATCCCGCCCCAGATGTTCAAAGTCGCGATTCAGGCGGCGATTGGCGGAAAGATCATCGCGCGTGATAACGTGAAGGAAATGCGCAAAGACGTCACCTCGAAGTGTTACGGCGGTGACATCAGCCGTAAGCGCAAACTTTTGGATAAGCAAAAAGAGGGAAAAAAGAAGATGAAACAGTTCGGCAAAGTCTCGATCCCGCCCGATGCTTTTATCAAGGTGCTGCAGAGTAGTAATTAAAATTCTTCCCGACCATGGCTGCCGTTGTTGACTTACTCGTCTGGCCGTTTGCCACGCTAGCCCGCTGGGTTAGCCGGCCATTTTCCAACGAGGAGAAAATGCGCAGCAATGCGAGCAACTGGCTTGAGCTCGCGGACAAGGTTTACCACTACCGGCGCGACGTCCTGGCGCCGGCGCAGGTGGCGGAATTGCAGTCGCACATTTCCCGGTTGCAGACGCTTTTGAAGGAGCGCGCCGGAGCGGAGAAACTGAAACTCTCCATCGAGCAACTGGAAGGAGTGCTACGAAGAACGGGTGGGGCGATTTATCCGAAGTCGGCCCTGGTGGAGAACATCGAATTCTTTCTCGTCGCCGCCATCGTGATTCTCGGAATCCGCACGTACTTTGTGCAGCCTTTCAAGATCCCGACCAATTCGATGTGGCCCACCTATAACGGGATGACTCCGGAAGTCTGGAAAGATCCGGCCGAGGCCCCGGGGTTGGTGATGAAGGGCGTGCGTTTTGTACTCTTCGGAGCACGCCACAAGGAGATGATCGCCCCCGCGTCTGGCACGGTGACCATTCCTATTTCGCTCTCGTCGGGCGGCCGGATACATTACGAGCAAAAGCCGGGGCGGTCGTGGCTGATTTTCCCCACGGTGAATCGTGAATACACGTTTCATGTGGACGGCACGCCGGTGCGGATTCAGGTCCCGGCCGATTTCGATTTTGACTGGGCCTTCGAAGAAGCCACCGGACTGGGCTACGAGGCCCGAGCCCGACTCGCGCAAGCCGCCGCCGTCGGCCCTCGCGGCATCCGGGAGGTGTCTCTACCACGTCCGGTTGAACGCGGAAAACCCATTATTTCGTTCGATATTATCACCGGCGATCAACTGTTCGTTGACCGGGTGAGTTATCATTTTGTGCAGCCAAAGGTCGGGCAAGGCTTTGTTTTTCGGACCGATAATATCAACAGCGAATACATGCGTGGTCCGCGCGGGGAACCGTTGGAACAATATTACATCAAGCGTTTGGTCGGCGGGCCTGGAGACACCTTGGAGATTCGCGAACCGGTTTTGCTCCGGAATGGCGCACCGATCACGGGCGCCGGAGCGTTCGCCGCGAATGCCAAACGGGATCCGAATCACAAAGGGTACTTCAATGTGCCGGGGGGGTATTTGAAAGCCGGCGAAACCCTGAAAATTCCGGAGGACAGCTATTTCGCGATGGGCGATAATTCGGCAAATAGTCAGGATAGCCGCTACTGGGGTTATGTCCCGGCAAAGGACGTCGTCGGCCGACCAGTCGTCGTGTATTATCCGTTCACCAAACACTGGGGCATCGCCAGGTAGCGGCCGGACCCCTGAAATCCAATCGCCGTAAAGTGCCGCACAATGCCGATTATGTTAAGTTGATTGCTTGTGCAAATATCGAAGTCTTCTTTTCATGACCACGCCGGCTTCCGACTCTCGCCCGATGGGCCCTTTTACCTCTTCCACCGGACTTTTCAACTGGCTTGATCGCCGCGCCACCGGCGTCCTGGTCCATCCTACGTCGTTACCCGGCGATCAAGGCATCGGCGTCTTCGATCAAGCGGCGTTCGACTTGGTGGATTTCTTCGCGGCGATCGCCGTCAAGTACTGGCAGTTGTGTCCACTTGGTCCAACCGGGTATGGAGATTCGCCGTACCAATGTTTTTCGTCGTTTGCCGGTAATCCCTATCTGATTGATGTGGTGCCATTGGTCTCCGCCGGATTGCTCACCGATGGGGACCTCGAACCGCTCCGCCGTCTGGGCCGCGACCACGTGGACTATGGCGCGCTTTACGAACACAAGCGTCCCCTACTCTTCGCCGCCCACGCTGCCTGGCGTCAGAACTCGAAACCCGAGCTGCCTTATGGCGAGTTCGCCGCATTTCAGAAGAAACACGCCGCGTGGATCGCCGATTATGCGCTGTTCTCGGCGTTGAAAGATCATTTTGGCGGTAAGCCGTGGTGGGAATGGCCCGTCGAGGCGCGCTCGCTCCCCGCGGCCAAGAAGATGCGTCTGACCGCCGATGTTACCGTCCGCGCCGAGGCGTATACTTTCATCCAATATTTGTTCTTTGGACAATGGACCCGCGTCCGGGCATACGCCGCGGAGCGTAATATTCAGATCGTGGGCGACACTCCCATTTTCACCGCGCTCGATAGCGCGGACGTCTGGGCGAGCCCGCATTTGTTTCAGCTCGACCGCCGTACTCTGCGGCCTTCCGCAGTGGCTGGCGTCCCTCCGGATTATTTTTCCGCCGACGGCCAACTCTGGGGCAATCCGCTGTATGATTGGGAAGCCCACACGAAGGAAAATTACGCGTGGTGGCTCACCCGCTTGCGGGCCAATTTTGAGCTCTGCGATGTCGTCCGCATCGATCACTTCCGCGGGTTTGAAGCCTACTGGTCCGTGCCTGCCGATGCGCCGACCGCCCGCACGGGTCAATGGGTTTTAGGACCCGGTCTCGCGTTCTTCCGCGCGGTGCAGGCCGCTATTCCAGAGGCGAAGCTCATCGCTGAAGACTTGGGCTTGCTCACCGCCGATACGATCGCGCTCCGGGAAGCCACGGGGCTCCCAGGGATGGCGGTCTTACAATTCGCGTTTGGCGGTGGCGCCGACAACTTCTATCTGCCGCACAACCACCGCAGCAACACCGTCGTGTATCCAGGAACTCATGACAACGATACGACCCTGGGTTGGTATGCGACAACCGATGAGAAAACTCGGAACCACGTGCGGCGATACCTTCGGATTGGCGGTCAGGAAATTGGCTGGGACTTCATTCGCGTCTGCTACGCCTCGGTGGCCAATCTCGCGGTGATTCCACTCCAGGATTTCCTTAGCCTGGGTTCACCCGGACGTTTCAATACTCCTGGCAAGAGTCAGGGGAACTGGACGTGGCGCTATCGGCCGGAGCATTTGGCGTCATTACGACAGAATACCGCCAGTTATCTGGTCGAACTTGCCGAGCTCTACGGGCGGGACGGCGTCGAACAATAGCGGAAGCCCGAGGTGGAAGCGCGCCGCGTCCTTCCCTCCCACGTTCACTCCAACCCGAGTACGCGCCGGCCCGCCTCTGAAATCATCTGCGGGGTCCATTGCGGATCCCAAACGATGTGAACCTGGGCTGACTCCACCGTCGGCAGTGCCGCAATTTTTTGCCGCGCGTCTTCGGCGATCACCGGGCCCATTCCGCATCCCGGTGCGGTCAGGGTCATCTTCACCTGCACGTCATGCCCGCCCGACGGCTTCTGCTCGATGTCCAAATCGTAAACCAGGCCGAGGTCCACGATATTGACCGGGATCTCCGGATCAAAACAGGTCTTCAGCGAATCCCAAACCGCTTGCTGGCTGAACTCGCCGGCAACGGCTTCCTCGCCGGGCTCCGCTGGAACATAGCCTGCGATCGCGCCAACGTTCTCCTTCGCGATGCGAAAGAGCCCGCGATCGGTGCGCACGGTGACATTGCCGCCCAGCGTTTGCGCAATGAACACTTCGGTGTCCTTCGGCAAGGTCACGACATCGCCTGCCGGGATGACGGTGGCGGCAACATCATGAATCAGAATGTGGGTGGAAGACATGGAAAGCGAAAGGCTCAGTTGATCGAAAGATTCATCGGCATCCGGGCGTAGATTCCCTTGGGGTCGTTGAATGTGCGAAGCATCTTCAACTCCATTTCCACGCGGTCTGCAATCTTCCTCGTCAAGCCCGTCGAATGCGCGAACTCGGGAGACGCCTCAAACAAGTATTCCTGGATTACCTCGATGAGTTCTTTCTCTCGCGGGTATTCCACGAGTCGATAGTTGTTCGTTATCCCCGCCTTTTCGGCGGCGAAGGCGATCGCGTCGTCGAGTCCGCCCAATTCGTCGACCAAGCCGAGTTTTAACGCCTCCGTCCCCGACCACACGCGCCCTTGGGCAATTTCCTCCACCGCTTCCCGGGTAAGGTTTCGGCCTTCCGCGACCTTTTCCACGAACTCTGTGTAAATCCAATCCACCATCCGCTGCAGCACCGCCAGTTCCTCGGGCGTCTTTGGCCGCGCAATCGTAAGCGAGTCGGCGAATTTCCCGGTCTTCACGGAATCGAAGGTAACGCCGAAGTTGTTCGCGAGCCGCTCCACGTCGAATTGCAGCCCGAAGACGCCGATCGAGCCGGTGATCGTGGTCGATTCGGCAAAGATCCGGTCGCCGTATGCAGAAATCCAATACCCACCCGATGCCGCGTAACTGCCCATCGAAATCACAATGGGCTTCACCGCCTTGATGAGCCGAATTTCGCGCTGGATGATTTCCGAGGCCGAGGCGCTGCCGCCCGGACTGTTTACCCGCAGTACGACGGCCTTCACATTATCGTCCTGCCGCAATTTGCGCAGCTCACGGGAGAATTTCGTGCTACCGATGTTGGTGGCCTCGCCCTCTCCGTCAACGATCTCGCCCTCGGCGTACACCACCGCGATGCGTCCCGCACGCCCGAGCGTCCGCGGGACGCTACCATCGCCTTTAGGGGAGTCGGCGATATCCCGGATCGCCTTGGCATACTCCGTTACCGCGATCTGTTTAAACGGTTCCTTGGAGCCCGCATTGCCGGTCTTCACCTTGAGCGCGTCATAAATCTCATCGCGGTAGGCGATTCGGTCCACGAAACCGCTGGCCTTGGCCGTATCGGCTCGCAGAAGCCCTTCCGCATCCACCACGGATTGAAGCTGCGCCGGCGTCAAATTTCGGCTCGGCGCGATGTCCGCGAGGAGATCGCCCCAGATATCATTCAAGAGCTTCTGAACCTCTTCACGATTCTCCGGACTCATCTCCGTGCGGGTAAACGGCTCGACCGCCGACTTGTATTTTCCGACGCGCGTCACTTGCACGTTAACGCCGTATTTATCCAACATTCCCGCAAAGAATGCAGGCTGGCTGGCGAGACCGGGCATCAGGATGACTCCGTAAGGGTCCATCGCCAAATCATCGGCGACCGACGCCAGATAGTAACTCTTGGTGTTCGCGTGCGTGATGTAGGCGCTGACCGGTTTGCCGGCCGCTTTTACCGACTCCAACGCCTCACGTACTTCTTTGAGGGCGGCGTAGCCGGATCCAAAGGCTGCCGGCGAGAGGTCGCCGGTGACAAATACGCCGAGGATTCGATCATCGTGGGCGGCCTGGCGAAGAGCCCGGGTCACGGCGCGCAGTTGCACGGTGTCGTTCTTCGCCCCGAAAAGACTGAGGTCGACGCGTGGCGGCGCGTCGGAAATGTTGGTGGACAAGTCAAAGACGAGATATGAACCGCGCGTTACCGACGGTCGGGCCTTGTCGGCCGTCCCCAAGGCCGCCATCGCTGCCATGAACCCGAGCAGCAGGACCAGGCAACCCACACTGAAAATAACCAGTGCGGTGAGCGCACCCAACATCGAGGTGAAAAAATTCTTCATGCAGTTCGCGCGCACCGTAGCCGCTTTCTCCGGTTCCTCCAGTAGAAAGGACAACGGAATGGCGGGCGGCACGAATTCACGCCATTGCTCGGCCACATCCTTGAGCGACCGCAGGTCCGCTTTTCCCTCCCTCGAGTTGGGTGTTCACCGGACACTGCCCCTTCGCTTTGATTCTTCGAGCGACGTCCATTGGGTTTGGAATGGAAACTGCAGAAACCACGGGTTGCGCCGTTATCAGACCCAATCAATGTCCATGCTATGAGTGAGAAAAAAGAACTGCTCACCACCAACCGCAAGGCGCTCACCATCAATCTCGACGAGCGTGCATATGGCACGTTCGCGGAGATTGGCGCCGGCCAGGAAGTCGCACGGGTGTTCTTTCAAGCCGGAGGAGCCTCCGGTACGGTGGCGAAGACGATCTCAGCGTATGACATGAACTTCAGCGACGCCATTTATGGCAAGGCGCCGCGTTATGTCTCCCAAGAGCGGCTCGGCCTGATGCTGGACCACGAATATAATCTGCTCATCGAACGGCTCGCCGCCCAGCGGGGCGAACGCACCAATTTCTTCGTCTTCGCCGACACCGTAGCCACCAAAGGATTCAAAACCGCCTCCAACGATGCCCATGGCTGGCTGGGCGTCCGCTTCCAGAGCGAGCCGGGCAGCGCTCCGAGCGAGGTCGTGCTGCATGTGCGCATGTGGGATAAGGAAAACGTGCTGCAGCAGGACGCGTTGGGCGTCGCGGGGACCAACCTGATGTACGCGGCGTTTTATTACCGCGACAATCCTAAGCGCTTCATCGAATCCCTCGTCGACAACCTCGGCATCGAGCGGCTCGAGGTCGACATGCTCAAGTTTTCCGGTCCGGCCTTCGCGCAGGTGGATAACCGCTTGATGTCGCTCTACCTCGTGCAGCACGGGCTTACCAACGCCGTGATGTTTGGCCCCGAAGGAAACGTTTTGCAGCCGTCCGAGGTGCTTTATAAAAAAGCTATTCTGGTCGAGCGCGGCAGTTTCCGCCCGGTCACCCACGTGAATGTCGACATGCTCAACTGTGCCACGGCCCAGTTCGTCCAGGAGCCGGACGTTAAGGGCAAAGACGTGGTCGTGATCATGGAAATCACGATGAACAACCTGCTGGCGGCGGGTGAACTCGACGCGCCTGACTTTCTGTCCCGGGTCGATTTATTGGGCGAGCTGGGCTTCGCCACGATGATTTCGAACTACTCGGAATATTACCGGCTGACATCCTATTTTCGCCGCTACACCAAGGAGATGATCGGAGTGGCGATGGGCATCAATAACCTGCTCGAGATCTTCAACGAGAAATATTACGAGCACCTCGAAGGCGGAATTCTCGAGTCGTTCGGACGCATGTTCAAGAACGCGGTGAAGCTGTACGTCTATCCAATGAGGCAGGAAGCCTTCGATCGCTATCTCAACGCCGGCGGGGTCGCTGCTCCGGGCTCGCATGTGGGCCACGCGTTTGCAGCCAACGTGCTGATCACGGCCAAGAACGTTCACGTCGCCCCGCATTTGCGCAATCTCTACGATCACCTGCTCGAAAATCACTACATCGATACGCTGGTCGGCTTCGACCGGGACGTGCTCGGGATCTTTTCGCGCGATGTGCTGCAGCGTATCCGTGAGGCGGATCCAATTTGGGAACAGATGGTTCCGCCGACCGTGGCGCTCGCGATCAAGAAGCGGCGACTGTTCGGATACGTCGATCCGGAGCCTGCGCCGACCTCATCAGACCCGGTCGTGGTGGACTGAGGTTCGTTCGCCATAGAACCGTTCTTCAGAAAATCTTTCCAGAGGCTGTCGAATCCGCGATGCTCTCTTATGCGCTTTCACAAATACCATGCTCTGGGCAACGATTACATTGTCCTTGATCCGGCCGATTTCCCGTCGTGGCAGGGCCAGCCGACCATCGAGCAAATCCGGGTGGTATGTCACCGCAATTTTGGCGTGGGCTCCGACGGTATTCTCTGGGGCCCGCTTCCGTCGACCCAGAGCGAGTTTGGTCTGCGCATCTTCAATCCCGACGGCTCCGAAGCGGAAAAATCAGGCAACGGACTCCGCATTTTTTCCCGCTTTCTCTGGGATCAAGGCTTGGTCAAGACCCCCGAGTTCTCCATCGAAACGCCCGGCGGCAATGTCCGTTCCGTGATCAAAGAAGACGGACGCCTGATCACGGTCGCAATGGGCAGTGTGAGTTTCGACAGCGCCAAAATTCCCGTGAACATCCCTGGGGCGGCGCGGGAGGTGCTCAATGAGAAGATCACGGTTCTCGATCGTGAGTTCACCTATTGCGCCGCCACCATCGGCAATCCGCACTGCGTAATTCCTTTGCCAGAGATTTCCCCCGAACTCGCCCACACGTTTGGTCCGCGTTTCGAAACGCACCCCAATTTCCCGCGGAAGACGAACGTGCAGTTTCTCAAGGTCATTGATCGGAGAAATATTCAAATTGAGATCTGGGAGCGTGGCGCCGGCTACACCCTTGCCTCCGGCAGCAGCTCCAGCGCTTCCGCGGCCGTGGCATTCCGTCTCGGACTGGTCGATCGTGAGCTTACCGTTCACATGCCCGGCGGCCAGATCGGCATCGAAATCGGCGAGGGGTTTTCGATCATGATGACGGGCACCGTCAACAAAGTTGCCGAAGGCCAGATGCACCCTGACCTCTTTCTGGTGAAAGTCTGATCGTTGAGCGGCACCGCCATCTTCCAGGAATGGGACGTCGCCGCTTCGATCTCGGGCGCTACCGCACCCGTCCAGCGTGAAGACGACCCATTCCGGCACCGCCTGCCCCTGAATCGGGGTGCAATGGAGCTCGCGTCTCGTCGATTTCGGCGCGCCGCTTGTTCCTGCAATCATGCCCTTGTCCACCACCAAGCTTGAGCGAACGATCCTTCTGACTTTGGTCTCGCTCATCGTCTTGGGATTGATCGGATACGTCGTCTTGTAGGGTTCCAGAACATCGCGCGGCCAAAAAGCCTCGCCAATCACGCGCGGCCCTGCATCCCATTTGTATCGGCGCACGTATGAGAGGGAAATGTCCACGCTTCTATCCTGCTTCTCCGGGGCAACTGCTTACGCAGGGGCGGAGCCTCTACGCCACTTTGCCAAGGGTTGGTGCGGACGCATGACCGCGCAAATCACAGTCGATCCTGAGCCACCCGAAGATCGCGAACAGGTCGATGGCCGACTGTTGGCGCGGATTTCCGCCGGAGACCGGCAGGCTTTGGGCGAGCTTTATGATCGATTCTCAGGTCCGCTTTATGGCACGGCGCTGCGGATCGTCCGCGAGCCAGCCGAGGCTCAGGACGTTGTTCACGATGCGTTCATCACTTTGTGGGAAAAATCTTCTGGTTTCGATCCCAGTCGCGGCAATGCTTTCTCGTGGATGGTAACCTTAGTCCGCAATCGTGCCATTGATCGGGTCCGGATGCGACGGCGTCGGATGGAGCTTCTCGCCGAAAGCGCGCCCTCCGATCTCGGAATGGACGGCAGCTCCGGGGCCGCTTCAGCAAGTGATGTCGCCGCCAGCGGTGACGAGGCTCGCGCCGTTCGTGAGGCGGTGGCCACCCTGCCCGCCGAACAAAAACGCGCGGTCGAACTGGCTTTTTTTGGCGGGCTCACCCAGGAGGAGATCGCCCGCAAATTGCAGGAGCCGCTCGGTACCGTCAAAGCCCGCATTCGCCGGGGGCTGCTTAAACTTCGCGACTCGCTCGCGCTCCGGACATGATCGACGAACGTAACGAAGAACGCGCTGCGCTCTACGCCGTCGACTTGCTCGAAGGCGAGGAGAAATCACAGTTCGAAGCTGTCCTCTCGCGCGACCCTGAGCTTCAAGCG
>JBBQEG010000167.1:0-10930 GCA_038320495.1 Opitutales bacterium
ATGAGGGTGAAATAATCGCTTGCGCTCGGCTTGGAATCCTTGCTTCTTCTCGCGCTCTTCCGCGCACCCGTAGCTCAATTGGATAGAGCGTCTGACTACGGATCAGAAGGTTTGGGGTTCGACTCCCTACGGGTGCGCCAATTTCATAGGGGAGGCAAAACAAGGGGACGGTTAGGGGACACGCCCACCCCGGTTTTCAATCACCCCCATCACCACCACCTCGTGCTCGTGCAACGCCACGAACCGCCCCCGGAGCGCTGCAAGGTCCTCGTCGCTCAACCGGCGAATGATCGCGCGGAATGCGGCAAGGACGGCGGAAGGCATCCTGTAATCGTGGCAACGATGGCCGGAACGGAAACCGCGCAGTTACCCCAATTCATGGAGGCAGCCCCACGGGGTCAGCAGCCCCACGGGGTCCAGCAGCCCCACGGGGTCAGGGCGTGTTTTGTTAGTTGGTCGGCGATTCGGGATAGGCCAGTGGAAGTGGCCACAGAGAGAGACCAGCTGGTCCGGATGGGTTCGATCGTCGATCCGGACTGGCAACTAATAAAACACGCCCTGACCCCTGCCCTCCCCTCGTTCATGGCGTCAAGGTGCGAGCAGTTTAAACAGCGGCTCGTTGATGTAGAAATTGGTGCGCCCGAGCTTTATTTTGCGCACGTAGCCCGCTGCGCTGAGCTCCGTCAGGTATTTTGTCGCCGTCTGCCGGGTCACACCCAAGTCCCGTTCGATAAACTCGATTTTTGTGTAGGGGTGGCGGAAAAGATTATTAAGCAAGTCTTGGCTGTAGAGCTTGGGCTGTTCGCTGCGCAGCCGCTGCTTCGTCGCCTGCATCAACTCACGAATGCCGCGCACCTGCCCGATGGTCTGCCGCGAAGTCTCCTCGACCGCCCGCAGCATGTAGAGCACCCACGCTTCCCATGCGCCAGAGTCGCGCACCGCCTGGATTTTTTCGTAATACTCCGCCTTGTGGCGCACAATGTAGCGGCTGAGGTAGAGCACGGGCAGATCCAGCAATCCGTGCAGGACGAGGTGGAGCAGGTTCAGGATCCGCCCGGTCCGGCCGTTCCCGTCGTAAAACGGATGGATGCTCTCAAACTGATGGTGGAGCACCGCCATCCGCACGAGTGGATCGGGGCTGCCGGATTCGTCGCCGCGATGGAAGTAGTCGAGGAAGTTACCCGTCAACCGTTCAACCTCGTCCGCAGCCTGCGGCGGCTCGTAGATGACCGCGCCGGTCTGTTGGTTTTTTAGCACCGTGCCCGGCAGCTTGCGCAGCCCCGTCCGGCTTTCCAGCAACGTGCTCTGGACGACGAGCACATCGTCGAGCCGCAGAAACTTTTGCGCCCTCACCCGCTCAAAGCCGAGTTTCAGGGCGCTCGCGTAGCTATGCACCTCCTTGGTCGCGAGCGTCGGGAACTGTGCCGCCACCGCATCGCTCTGGAACAATTCGTCCTCCGTCGTAATGATGTTCTCGATCTCCGAAGAGTCCTTGGCCTCCTGCAACGCCAGCGTGTCGATCAAGATGCTCTCGTTGGGGATCGTGCCGGCGGCACCCTTCAACTCGGCCAGTTGCCGATGCGCCCGGGTGAGCTGGCGCAGGACGGCGGGCGTCTCCAAGGCCGTAGACTCAGGCAGGGGAAGTGGCTGGAGGATGGCCATGCGTTAAGAAAACGCCGTTTTTTTAACACGTCGCACTAACATGTAAAGGAATGAGCGGTTTTCTTGTCATGTTTCGCGATCTGCCACGCGAATCGAACCATTAAAACGCCTCAGAGCTGGCCGGTGAAGGCTTGGTGCAGCAGCGACTTTTTCAGCGCCGCCTGCTTTTGCTGGTAGAGTCTTTCGAGGCGTTGGGTTTCGGTTTCGCTTACGTCCGGAGCAGATCCTTGGACGCAGGCTCGCGCTCGAAGATCGGAATGCCCACGCGCCGGATATGATCCGCCACGTCCGCATCGGTTTTGGCGTCGAAGACGATCAGGCTGAAGCGGTGGGGCAGCATCAGATCATCAAGTTCATCGTAGATGCGCCCGACAGTCCGCCAATCCAAGTTCGCGCCGGCGAGCGAGAGGTCGATATCCGAGCCGGGCTTGTGCGTCCCCTTGGCCCGCGAGCCGAAAAGGATGGCCCGCTCGACTTCGGCATGGCGCGCTAGCACTCCGGCGATATGCGCGACCGTGGCTGCGGACAGGCCGTGCGGTGCGCTCATGCCTCCCGCGCCTCCAACGCGACGAAGGTGGACTGGAACTTCTCAAACTCCGGCACGAAGCTCCCGAGGATGGCGGCGGACAATTCGTCGGCCGTCTTCTGGTTGTAGGTGTGACTGCTGCGGTTGCGGCCCTGAATCATCGTCATCCACTCCTCGCCATTTGCGATCAAGCCCTTCGCGAACGCCTCGCGCGTGGCGTCTTTCGAGCCGTAAAGATTCGCCACACCGTGCGCTTCGAGAAAATCCTTCAATGTGTTCCACGCCAGCTCATGCGTAAATTCAAACGCCTGAATGAGCCCCTGCTGCTCGAGGTCCGACAACTTCCGTTGCTTCGACAGCGTGGCCGCGGCGGCCAATTGGCCAAATCCCTTCCGGAAACTCTGGAAGCGCTGGCGCCAACGAACGTCGGGAGTGGGCGGCATGGATAAAAAGGGACGATGGCGAAGCTACCCGCGCGCAGGGTGCATGCAAGTCCTAGAGCTGGCCAGCGAAGGCTTGGTGCAGAAGCGACTCTTTCAAGGCCGCCAGCGCCGCCTGCTTTTGCTGGTAGTGGCTTTCGAGGCGGCGGGTTCCGGTGGCGAGGGCGTCCAAGGACGACGCGATTTTCTTCTGCTCCGAGATGGGGCAAAGAGGAACTGGGAGCGTCTTCATGGCCACGATGGACAGGTTTGCCGGTCGAGTTCCGTTCGCAGTTGGATACAGGAGGTTTGCCATAGAGGTTGCCCATTCGGACTAACTACGTCCCTGCATCCGCCACTGCATCTCCACTCTTGAATGCGTAACCATCCAGGAAATCGCAGAGTTCACGATCCGCTGCTGTTCGGCCAGCGGGGGGACAGGGACGGTGAACTTCTGTATATCGCCTTTGGCGATGAACGGTTGCGCCGGGCCGCGCTTGGGAAACTCTATATGCGTCAGGAGTTGATACAAGAAGCTGCCAGTGCAGACGCCATCACGGGTTGTTGATCTGATCTGTCTTATAGTGAAGAGTCAAAAGAATCACGAATGGGCAGCCCGACGGGGTCATGGTGTGCGACAGGGCGTATTTGTCAGTTGGTCACAGTTCGCGCTAGGCCAGTGGGCAGCAAGCTAGACCAGCTCGCCCGGATGGGTTCGATCTTCGATCCGGACTGGCAACTAACAAAACACACCTCGACCGCTGCGCCCTCGGATCGGCGGACTGAAGCTCGTTGGTAGGAGCGCCGCGAATTCTTTGATCCTTCTCTGGGCCTCACCCCGCCACGCGCCAGTCGATCAGGCCAATCTGCAGCAGCTTCCGATGGTTGAAGTGATTCCACTTCAACTCGACTGCGAGGTCGATCGGCGTTCCCAGCGGCGGCTTCCGGTGCGCCATCTTCCAGGCAACACCATGGAGGCGACGCCCCCGTCCATCATCAAAGAAAAACCGGAAATGCTGGTCTTTGAAAATCTCCGGGGGATGCCGCAACACCACGCCTTTGACCCCAAACACGGGCTCCGGATTTCCCTGACCAAAGGGATGCAACGAATCCATCTCGTCCATCAGCCGCTCCGTGATCTGCTCCGGCGTCAGCCAGACCGCGAGATCCAAGCGCGCTTCCGCGATGTCGTCTCCCGCGTGCATGCGCACCGCTTCCGTGAAGCCGGAGCGAAAGGCGCCCAAATGCAGTTTCGGCAACGCCACTCCCACCGCCATCGGATGCCCGCCCCAGCTCGTCAGATGCTCTCCACAGATTCCAAGCACGTCGACGAGGTTGATGCCGTCCACGCTTCGCCCCGAGCCTTTCGCCATGTCTCCTTCGTTCCCGAGCACCACGCACGGTCGGTTATACTTCCGGGTCACCCGGCCAGCGACGATTCCGACGACGCCCGGATGCCAATTCTCCGCGAACAACACCACGCCCGCATGCGCAAGAAACTCCGACTCGATAAACCGCTCCGCTTCCTCCGTGATCGCACGCTCGATCTCCTGCCGCTCGCGGTTGAACGCATCGAGTTGAAGAGCCGTTTCCCGACAAAAAACCGGCTCGTCGCTAAGTAATAAATCAACCGACAGCGCCGCATCCGCCAGCCGCCCACTCGCGTTTATGCGTGGTCCGAGCCGAAAGGAAATGTCGGTCGGCGTGATCCCTTGGGACGGTTTCACTCCAGCGACCTCCATCAACGCCCGCAGACCGGGGCGCTGCGTCTCCTGCAAAATCCGGAGTCCGTGCCGGGCGAGAATTCGATTTTCACCGAGCAGCGGCACGAGATCCGCCACCGTCCCGAGGGCGACAAGATCAAGATGATCCCGCAGTTTGACCCGGAAGGCCACCGGATGATTCTCCGCCCGAAGTTGCTTCAGCAGTCCGTGACACAGCTTGAAAACCAAACCCACGGTGCAAAGATTCCGCCAGGCGCCATCGCTGTTGTCCGCACAAGCGTTGACGTGCGGATTAATCAGGAGGCACTCATCATCGAGCGCCTGCTCTTTCGAGCGGTGATGATCGATCACCATGACATCGATGCCTTGAGCGCGGAGATAAGCCGCTTCCGCATGGGAATTGGTGCCGCAATCAAGCGCGATGAAGAGATCGGGCTTTCCTCCTTCCAAGGCGCGATCGATCGCGCTGCGTGACAGCCCGTAGCCGTCTTCGGAGCGGCGCGGCACGACAAAGCGCGGGTTCAGCCCGAAGCGCCGCAGCACCATCACCAGCAGAGCGGTGCTGCTGACGCCATCGACGTCGTAGTCACCGAGCACGACGATCTGCTCGCGCCGGGCTATCGCCTGCGCGAGTCGCGCGGCCGCCGCGGTGAGATTGCGGAGCAGAAAGGGATCGTTGAGGCCGGCGAGCGCCGGTTGCAAAAACGCCGTGGTGGCGTCGCTGTCGCGCAGGCCGGCGCGCAACAAAAGCTCCGCCAGCACCCGGCTTACGCCGGCGCGTTTGCTGAGCGCCTCGACCTCATCGGCCGGGAGCGGCGTGTGGGTCCAGCGCATGCAGATGGAGATGTCAGTCGATCACGGTGCCAGTGCCAGCAAGAGCACGGCGCATGCCGCGATCCACCCATGGGGCGGTGGATCGCAGGGTCGCTTTGCTCCTGGCTGCAACATGGCGCAGGGACGAAAGAAATTACTCAGCTGCTTTGCTGGTGCCCTGCCACTCGTATTTCGGCGCGATATCGTGATGCGCCTCAACGTGCTTCCGATCGCCCTTGTGCCACCAGTAGAAGACCGGGGTCGCAATGAAGAGGGAAGAGAAGGTGCCGGTGATCACACCAATGAGCAGGGTGAACGCGATATCGTTCACATCGCCACTCGTCGTTACGATCAAGGTGACCGCGGTGAGGAGCGTAGTGCCACCCGTGATGATCGTACGGGAAAGCGTGAGATTGAGCGAACGGTTGATGATCTCCCGCAAGGTGCCGATCGGGTTGAGTTTCAACTCTTCCCGGATGCGATCGAATACGACGATGGTGTCGTTGATCGAGTAACCGGCGATCAGCAAAATTGCCGCCACCATGGAGGCGTTGAACTGCCGATCGAAGAGCACGAAGACGCCGATCGTGAGCAACAAATCGTGGATCGTGGCCACCACGGCGCCGATGCCGTAGCCCATCTCGAAGCGAAACGCCACGTAGAGAAGAATGAGCACCAGCGACCAGAACACCGACCACAGCGCGTTCCACTGAATCTCCTCACCGATGGAAGGCCCGATGCGGGTCTCGCCGACGATTTCAAGATTGGCGGCGGGTAGTGCCTGTTGCAGTGCGTTGACGGATGGACGACCTTGGTCGAACGGAGCGGTTACCTTCAGGATTTCCCGCTCGGCGCCAATGGGCTGCTGATAGGAGAAGCTCACATCCCGGAGACCTGCCTGCGTGGCCGTCTGCCGGAGCTCGGCAATCTCGACCTTCTTGCCATAACTCATGGAGACCATATCGCCACCGAGGAAGTCGATGCCGTAAATGGAACTGCCCTTGTACGTCACGACTCCGAGGCCCACCACGACCACCACGGCGGCGGCGATAAACGCGCCCTTCGCATGTTTGAGGAAGTCGTAGTTGGTGTTCTGGAGCATCGAGAACATCTTCAAAGACCTGATCACCTGACCGTGCACCAGCCACTCGAGGATGAGTTTGCTGACGACGACCGCGGCAAACATCGTGGAGAAAATACCGATTGCGAGGGTAACGCCGAAGCCTTTTACCGGGCCGGTTCCCAGTCCGATCATGATCGCGGCCACCAGGAACGTAGTGACGTTTGAATCGAGAATGGCGCTCCAAGCCTTGTCGAAACCGGCCTCGAGCGCCGCCCCGAGCGACTTGCCCAGTTTCAACTCTTCGCGCATGCGTTCGAAGATCAGAATGTTCGCGTCAACCGACATGGCCAGCGTCAGCACAATACCCGCGATACCGGGCATCGTGAGGGTGGCTCCAATGCTCGCCATGACGCCCAGCGTGATCATGGCATTGACGCCCATACCGATGGCGGCGACGAGGCCGCCGAAGGTGTAGAAGATGACGACGAAAAAGATCGTCAGCGCCGTGCTAAAGATGAACGCGTTGCGCGCGCTCAGGACGGAGTCGGCCGCGAGGGTGGGCCCGACCTCGTATTGCTCCATGACGCGGAGCTCCACGTCGAGGGGGTTGTTGAGGACATTGGCCAAGTTGATGGCCTCGCGGTCCGAGAAACTTCCGGTGATCTGAGCGGAATCGCTGTTGATCTCTTCACGCACCGTCGGCGCGGAGTAGAGCCGGCCGTCGAGTACGATGGCGAGGCGACCGAGCGGGCCGCCGCGTTGACCGATCTCGGCGATCGCCCGCGTGATATCCGCGAAGCGGGCGCGGCCCTCGGCGGTGAACTCGAGGATGACCTCGGGCTTGCCGTACATATCGGGGCGGGCGAACGAATTGGAAACCATCTCACCGGTCATCTCCGGGATGCGTTTCACAAAAATCTCTTCCACGCTGACCTCACCCTGCCGCCCCTCGTGATCCAAGGTCTTGATCTCGTATCCCGCGGGGGTTTCGACGCCGGGGCCAGCCGTGAGGTTCGGATGCACCATGCGGAAATCAAGGCGGGCGGGCGCCTTCACCTGATCGACAACGTCGGGATTGTCTTTCGTGCTGACGCCGGGGAGCTGGATTTCGATGCGGTTCTCGCCGATGGGGCGAAGGATCGGCTCAGCCACGCCGAGACCATTGATCCGGGCGCCGATGATCTCGATCGCCTTCTGGAGTTTCTCGCGCCGTTGCTCCTGGTCCATCTCCTCGCCGGGCTTCTCGACCGCTTCGAGGGTGAACGCTACGCCACCGCGCAAATCGAGACCCAGCTGCATGCGTCCCTTGGAGAGACGGAGCAACTCGGCCAGGAGAATATCATTCCGCTTTTCGACGTTGCGCAGCGATTCCTCCAGCCGGATGTGGGGGAAGTATTGCGACAAATCGAGCCGCCGCTCTTTCCCGATCTGCTTCAGTGCGACGAATTCACTCGGGGCCTGCAGACTGGTTCGACGGGCGGCCGCTTCGTCCATCAGCTGGGCGAACTCCGCCGGCTTGGCCGAGGCGTGCGTCCGCACATAGTCGACAAAGGGCGTATCGTTGACGGGGATGAGCTGCGACACGGCCCACGCCACGACGGCGAGGCAGAGCACGAGCTTCCAGAGGTTGCGTTTGAGCATGTATCGTTTGGGTTTAAATTCGATGGCGTCGGAAGCCGGGAGCGTTGCGCGCGCGACGGGCGCGAACCGGCCTGTTCCTTGCCCCGGAAGTTACTTCTTCGCGACCGGCGCCGCTTCCTTGTTCAACACAGATTGAACGAAGCCCTTGCCGACCTCGATTTTGGTGTTTTCCGCAATGCGGACGATGAAGCGGTCTTCCTTTACGTTCGTGATCACGCCAAAGATCCCACCGGTGGTGACGATCTCGTCACCCGACTCGAGGGACTTCAACATGGCCTCATGGGCCTTCTGCTTCTTCCGCTGAGGGGCGATCATAAAGAAATACATCGCCGCGAATAGCAGCACGTAACCGATGATCATCATCGATGGCATGCCCCCGGCGGGCTGCCCAGCAGGAGCGGTGGTCTGGGCAAGAAACTGGGGCAGGCTGATCAGTGAGGACAAATTCGACATCGCGGGAAGGAGTGTTTGAAAGAAGAAAACATGCATCTAACTGATTCACGTCTGGCAAAAGCAAGCCGAGAAGTACTGATATGCGAGTTGGAAGCCGAGTGAAGGCAAACGTGGGTGAGCGCTTGCTTTGCAGCTTCTTCACTCTCAACTCTCGACTCTCATTCAACTCAATTGAAAAACAAATCCTCTTCCGCCTGGTCGGCGGCCAAATCCGAAGAACAGTACGGGTTCAAGCGCTGGGGCGCCGGGCATATTTCGGTCGATAACGACGGGTTCGTCAACGTGCAGCCGCTCGTTGATGGCCGTGACATCCGCGTGCTCGATGTTGTGCAGGAGGCACTCGGAATGGGCCTCAAGGCGCCGATGGTGATTCGCTTCCAGGATCTCCTGCGTTACCGCGTCACTCAGCTCAACGAGATGTTCGCCAAGGCAATCAAGGAGGAGGGCTACGATGGTGAATACCGCGGCGTGTTTCCCATCAAGGTCAACCAGCTCCGCGAGGTGGTCGATGAGATCGTCGCCGCCGGAAAGGATTACAACTACGGCTTGGAGGCCGGCTCGAAACCCGAACTCATGATCGCGCTCGCGATGCACGAAGGCCCCGAGCGGTTGATCATTTGCAACGGATACAAGGATCACGACTACATCCGCCTCGCCCTCCTCGGCCGTAAGCTGGGCAAGAAGATCATCATCGTCGTCGAACAACTTGCCGAACTCGACGACATCATCACGCTCGCCGAGGAAACCGGCGTGAAGCCGCTCATCGGTTTCCGCGCCAAGCTTCAAACCCGCGGCGAAGGCAAATGGGCCATGTCGAGCGGTGACAATGCCAAGTTCGGCCTCAACACGGCCGAAATTCTTTTCGCCTGCGAAAAGCTTCGCAACGCCAAGCTCCAGGGCGCGCTCCGGCTGGTGCATTTCCACATCGGCTCGCAGGTCCCCAACATTCTGACGATCAAGAACGCGGTCGTGGAAGCGACCCGATTCTACTGTCAGCTCTCGAAGATGGGTTTCCCCATGGGTTATCTGGATGTTGGTGGCGGCTTGGGCGTCGATTACGATGGCTCCCGCACCAATTTCGAGTCGTCGATGAACTACTCGATGGAGGAATACGCCCGCGACGTCGTCTTCAACATTCGCGAGATCTGCACCGCCTCCTCCGTTCCCGTCCCCGACATTGTCAGCGAATCCGGCCGCGCGATCGTCGCCCCCCACTCGCTCCTCGTGGTCGAGGTCTTCGAGCGCATCAATAAACGCGAGTCACTCGGCCACGAGCACCAGCCCAAGGAAAAGCATAAGGTGGTCACCGATCTCGAGGTGATGCTTAAAAACAAGGGGAAACTCGGCCGTCTCGAGCGTTTCCACGACGCCGTGCAGAAAAAGGAGGAGGCGTTCTCCTTGTTTAATCTCGGTTATCTCGATCTCGAAAACCGCGCCGCCGCCGAATCACTCTATTGGCAGATCTGCGAAAAGATCGCCAAGGAAGGCCGAACCAGCGGCTACCAACCCGAAGAACTCCACGAATTGGACACGCTCCTCGCCGACCAATACGTCTGTAACTTCTCCGTTTTCCAATCGCTGCTCGATCACTGGGCCTTGAAGCAATTGTTCCCGGTCGCCCCCCTGCACCGCCTGAACGAGAAGCCCACGGTCAACGCCATCCTCGTCGACATCACCTGCGACTCCGACGGCAAGATCTCATCGTTCATCGACCTCGAGGATGTGAATGACTTCATCACGCTCCATCCGCTGAACAACAAGCCGTACTACCTCGGCATTTTCCTCACCGGCGCCTACCAGGACATCATGGGCGACCTGCACAATCTGTTCGGTCGGGTCAATGAAGTGCATGTCTTCCTCGAAGACGATGAACCCAACGGCTTCTATATTGAAGAGGCGTTGAGCGGCAGCCGCATCGCCGATGTCATCGAGGGAGTGCAATATCAACAGGAAGACCTTTGCCGGAAGATGAAGAACCAGATCGATGCCGCCACGCGCAAAGATCAGGTGAAGCCCCGCGAGGGCGTGCGTCTCCTCGAGCTCTACGAAAGCCAGATGCTCAACAAGACGTACCTCAACATCGAGCCCAAGACCGGGAAAAAGAAAAAGCGGTAGCCCCGCCCACCACGCATTAGCCCGAGGAACGAAGGCTCGGCAATCCAGCTCGATGGATTAAAGTGGGGCGGGTCTGTGACCCGCCGAGGCAGGTCACAGACCTGCCCTACGCTTCTCGCCACGACATAAAATCAGTCGGCTGAATATTTACGCGTAGGCGGAAGTATCCGGGTTAGCCAAACGGCAGAGCGTCAGCGCTCAACTCCCACGCGGGGATAACAGAACGCCGCCCGACCGCTGATTTCCAATCTCTGGATTTGCATCCGCCCAAAAAAGTGTTCACCTGAACACTAATGAGTGCTCCTCTCACCCACCGCCAGCAGCAGGTCCTGGATTTTGTCAACGCCCACCACCGCCAGCAAGGGGTCTCGCCTTCGCTGCGCGAGATCCAGGCGCACTTCGGGCTCGCCAGTCCTTTCGGCATCAAACGCCACCTCGATGCCCTCGCGGAAAAAGGCGCCATCCGGCGACTCGACGGCAAAGCCCGCGGCATCCTCCCCGCCTCTCATCCCCG
>JBBQEG010000168.1:0-10916 GCA_038320495.1 Opitutales bacterium
CGGCCGGCTGCACCGTGTCACCAATCAACGCCATGAAATTGGTAATCCAGATGCCGTGCGCGAACATAAGCACGCACATGAGCCCGATTGCAAAACCCGTCGTGCCTGCCAAGGCCACGAAGAAAGACGCGGGCGTCAGCAGCGCAGCAACGAGCATGAGAGTCAGGCGCGCGCGCGGCCGTGACCAGCCACGCGCCACGCACATGTCGGATGCCTGCCCCGCGAGAAGATTGGCGACTTCGAGCGCGACGAAAGGGATCCACACCAAGGCGCCGATCGCAGCCAGCGAGAGTCCGCGCTCCCGGGAGAGATACTGCGGAATCCAGAACATGTAGAAATAGAAGACTGGATCGAAACAGAACCGGGACGCCATCAGCCGGCGAACCTCTGGACGAACCAGCAGAGAGCCCCACGTGGAGGAAGGCAGCTTCGTTACCGTTCTCGCCCCGGATGCGGCAACTCCCCGAAACGCGAGCATCCACGCGGCCAGCCAGATCGCTCCGAGGATCGCGGTCGCCGCGAATGCTCCACGCCAGCCAATGTGCAACGCCGTCCAAACCACCAGAGGCGGGGCGATCAGCGAACCAAGCGATGCGCCGCTGGTGGTGAGCCCGATGGCAAGGCCGCGGCGTTTCGGGTCCACCCACTCGACCGTCCCTTTGATGGCACCGGGAATTGCCGGACCTTCGCCTGCGCCCAGAAAAAACCGCATCACTCCCAGCGAAACGGGCCCCGTCACGAAGGCATGCGCCGCGCTTGCCAGCGACCAAAAGGCCACGGCAAGTCCAAGGCCGCGCCGGGTGCCCAGTCGATCCATCAGGCGCCCACCCCAGACGAGCATGATCGTATAGCTCAGCACAAATGCGAACACCACGCGCGAGTACGACGTGTTCGACATGCCGAACTCCGCGATGATTTGCGGAGCGAGCACACTCAGGACCTGCCGATCGAGAAAGCAGAGAGCCGCCGCGAAAAACAGCAGGAAACAGAGCACCACCGTCCGCGCCGGGCTGATCACGGCCACCGGCGCACTTGCCTCAGTCTTTACGTCCAGCACGATGTGAAATCCGCTGCGTCGCGCCGGATCGCCGGGCACGACGCACCGTGAAGTTTGGAAACGGGGTTATAGGTCCAGGGAGAAAGACAGGCGGTAACCGCCGGGTGTGCGGGGCGTCACGCGCCACAACCGGGTGCCGTCCGCGGAATACCGCAGGACCTGAATTTCACGGTTATTGAGTACGTTGTATCCGTTCAGCTGGATACGCCAGTTGGTGCGTTGGCCGAATAGGTCCGTACGCCCCGAGTAGCCCAGCAGCGCATCGACTTCGAGAATCTCCGGACCGTACAAGATCGAGCCGTAGATGGGACGGCCTGCGGCGGACAGCCCCGTAACCACTCTTTGGACACGGTTTTGACTTTGCCAGCGAACGCCGCCGCCCACGAAAATTCCCCGCAGCCGCCCCTCCGTAAAACTGTATCGGGTGAAGACGTTTGCCTTGTAGGGACGATTGTTGAAGCCGAAGGTGCCCGCATTGCGGACGTCCTCGATTGCAAGCTGCATGCGCTGCACGTGCTCCGCGACGTTGACGGGGCTGTTGTTCTGATCGACCAGCCCTGCCGGATTTCCGAACCGCTCCAAGTAAGGTCTCACCTCGGCAAACCAAGGCTCGAACTCGGCGAAGATGTTGCCGCGTTCAAGCTTCGTATAAGAGAAGGCACCGGTCAGCGTCCAGTGACGGGCCGGGTTGAATTTGATATCCGCCTCGTAGCCGGTCGTCACATCGTCCGAGAGACCGTCGAGCAAAGCGCCGCCGTACGTGCCGACGGTGCCGCCGCGCGACTTCAAGTAAACGAACTTTTCATCGGCTTCCGCCCGCGTCAGGTAGGGCTGGCCGGTGCCAGGATTAATCGACGTCATGAACGCATTGATGATTCGATCGTGGTCAACCACCACCGAGTTCACGCGGTTGACGGGATTGCCCGGATTCTCGCCCTTGAAATACGTCAGTCGGGTCGAAAGCCGGTTGTCGAAAAGCCGCAGCATCACGCCCATATCGTAGCCTTTTCCTTCGACCGGGTTGGGGACATCGAAGTTATTCGCGATCACCCGGCGATTGGTCATGGCCGGGGCCACATTGGTCGCCTGATTGGCGAAAAGCGAAAAGCTCGGGTGAACGTGCCACACGCCGCCGGCTGTGTAAGTATCGAAAATATCATTATTGATCTGCAGATACCGATCCGTCAGCACGCCGTCGCCCGCGTAGCGCTGACCGGACGTGACCCGCGGATCATTCGCCGCCAGCAGCGCAGCCACCCGCGTCAACGTCGTGTAGTCATCCCGTCGAAACCCGAGGGAGAGAAAAACCCTCTTCTGAAAAAACGAACTTTGGGTAGCCAGGACGAACGTGTCCGCTTCGGACTTGTTGCCCGAGACACTTCGGTCGGTGAAGTCTTTCTTGTAGTCGATCCCGTTCAGACGAACCAGCCCTTCGCGGGAAAAACTGCCGGCGTACCACGACCGGTAATTCGTGTTGGGGGTGATGTACGTCCGATAATCAAGGCGATTGTTGGCGTTGCGAATATCCGCATTGGCAATCGGCGCATTGGTCGCGGCGTTGATCAGCACCTGATTTCCCTGCAACTGCGAGTTGGTGTTCTCACTGGTTTCGAACATGCCGAGGATCTTGTGCTCACCGAATTTTTTCAGGTTGAGATTATAGAGCGCGGTGAAACGCAGGGCCTCGTTGTTGTCAGTGTTGATGGTCCGCAAGGGCGCACCATCGATATAGTAACGCCCCACATTGGGGTTCGACCGCACCCCGCCGGCCCCATCTGGAATATAGAGGTTGGGATCGGCTGAAATTTGCGTGTCGAGACGGAACGCCGAGCCGGTCGCGTCTTCCTTTTGGTAACTGAGATCGAGAAATAGACTCCGGCCGATCGGCTGTTCGACCCGCACGAAGAATCGGTTGATGTCACTCATGTTGGTCGTGTCGGGACCATAGCCCACGTGGTAGGGTGCGACGAGATTGGCCTGGTACGGACCGTTGCTATCCGCTTGAGGTTGCGTGGCGGGCAGGAGCGTTTGAAACGTGTCCCGGTAAATCGGGGCCTGCCATCCGGGCACGACGCCAACGAGGGAATTAAACTGGGCGGCGGTCTCGTAAAAACTCGTGCTTGTATAGAGAATCATTCCGCCGAGCGTGGGGTTGATCGTATTGGCAAAGACGTCGCCGGTATTCGTGACGATATAGTGGCGGTTGCCGCCGATGCGTTCCAGCCCGCGCGCGGCGGCGGCCGTGGTGGACAGCGCGGCCGTGCCCCGATTATCGATCAGCCGCACGGAGTCCGGCAGCGTTTCCCAGAACGACACGTTGTCGCCCATGTTCTGCGGGACGGACCACATGCCGGAGAGATTGGCCTTCTCGAAGGAAGCGACGATGTTGGTGCCCAGTTTCTTGAAAGGCACGACTCTTAAGGAGCCGGTGGCGCGATTGTCTTCGCGCGAATCCCACTCGCGCCAGCTCAGCTTGCGCGCATGAACACCCATCAGGCGCACCCCGACGCGATTAGGCACGAGTACGAAATTGGCGTCGGTCGAAGCGCGAAAATCCTGCCAGCGTCCGGCATGCGCTTGGAACTTAAAGTGATTTTTTCTCAGTTCCGCCTGAAGCGTCGACGTGTTGATGGAGCCGGCGGAATTCGCCACTCCGAAGAGAACGCTGTTCGGTCCGGACGCAAAATCGAAACGCCCAGTATTGTACGAGTCCACGGGCATTCGGGAGCGAAAGAAGTCGGTGAGCGACGAACCAAGAAGCCCGCGATTATTGATCCGGGTACCCTGGAGCCCCGCATCGACATAAAACATCGTCGGATCGGGCCGGTTCTGGTCGTAGTCGATATTGGAGTTCACTCCGTATTCGAGCACCTCCGCCAGGGACGTGGCGCCAAGATCCTTGAGAAACTCCTCGGTGAACACCGAGATGGTGGAAGCCGAGTCCATCAATCGGGTATTGAAGCGGCTCGCGGCGAGCGAATCGCCGGCGGCATACCCGACATCACGTTCCGACGAAACGGAGAACGGGTTCAGCACGACGGGATCAGTTGCGCCGGGCGAAGCCGCCGCGCCCGAGGCGGGAGCAGGTTGGGCCGCAAGCTGGCCCACAGAAAACAACACTGCCATGACAAGCGGGCCGTAGATAAGGCGACCGAGGGATCGCGGCCAGCGATTAGCCGAAACGAAGGAGAAGTTCATAGAGGTAGCGGGGTAAGCCAACCGACATACAAGACGGACGTCTAATTGTTCATCATCACTGAACGATCTATCCTATTTCTGAACGATACGCAGGATTCAAGCATAGAGTTGATTTAAAATCCGTTGACCATTCAACCAGACTGAACACCCTCCGCGTCCTATGGCACTGATCCGATCCGTGGATAAGGCGTTGCGGCTCCTGCAGGCGCTCGATGCGCAGGGCGGATGGATGGGAGTGCGGGAGCTCGCGCGCTCTGTAGGACTGACTCCACCGACGACGCACAATCTTCTAAAAACGCTTCAGGCGAAAAGCTTCGTGGAAGCGAATTCCGAGACCAAGCAGTACCGACTCGGCCTCGCCGCCATCCGGATGGGCGAAGGATCCGATCCGCTCAATAGCATGCGGGACTTTTGCCGGCCCTATATCGAAGCGCTGGCTCATGAATTCGATGAAACCGTCGTGGTCCTTACCTGGCGGGAGGACCAAGCCTTGGTCGTTGACTGGATTCAGGCGGAACACCCCCTTTCGGTGACCCATAATCACGGTGTGATTGAACATCCACTCGTTTTTGCGTCCGGGCGCGTGCTCCTCGCATTTCAGTCGCGCGCGACTCAGCTGCGGTACGCGGCTCGCGAAGATCTCAGCCGGTTGGGGCCGAACTCGCCGGTGACCGTCGAGGACATGATGGCCCTGCTCGATCAGATCGCAGGTGAAGGTTTTGCGATCACGAAAAACGTGGTCAACAGTGGCATCGCCGCGGTCGCTGCGCCGGTGTTCGACGCGAACCGCCAGGCGATCCTCGCCATCGGGTGCAGTGCGCCTGTTTCCCGCAGCACCGAAGCTCAGATCCGCGCGGTGCTTGGCCGCTTACGCGAAACCGCAACCGTCATGTCGCAGAAACTCGGTGGCAGCGCCCCCTCCTCGAGCCAGTCCTCCGCGGCTTAGGCGGTAGGCGCGTGCCGCGCAGGTAGCTCACCCACGGGAACGGAGTTACTTCACGAGGGAGGACCGATTGTTTCACGACCCCGGAAACGCAAAAACCCCTCGTGGAGGAGGGGTTTGCACAGATGGTGGACCTTACTGGGCTCGAACCAGTGACCTCTTCCATGTCAAGGAAACGCTCTAACCAACTGAGCTAAAGGTCCGAAAATCTGAAGTCGGCGAGTAACGCCACCGTGAACGTTCAGCGCAAGGAAAAATCTGCAACTTCACGCACCAAAAAAAGCCTTCGCTGTTCCCCGGTCCGCTTCAATCTGCGCCCGAAGTTCCTCCACCCCCGCGAACTTCTTCTCGGGCCGCAAGAAACGTATCCACTCCACCCGCACCGCATCCCCTTCGCCGAAGGGACACGCCCCGAGCACATGCACTTCGAGTCGGGGCACCACGGTCTCCTCAACGGTCGGCCGCAACCCATAATTCGCCACCGCCGCCAGCGGCTCCGCTGTTTTCGCTCCCGTCACCCGCACCGCATACACCCCGAAGCACGGCCTCAGCTCCGGCGCCCATGGCAGGTTCAAGGTCGGGAAACCGAGCGTACGCCCGAGACGTTTTCCGCCCGTCACGATGCCTGCGGAAAAATAAGTATAGCCCAGCAACGTATTCGCGCTTTCGACCTCGCCCGCTGCCAGCTGCGCCCGAATCCCGGTGCTGCTGATCGGCTCCCCATTCAAACTCACCCGCGGCGCACTGAATACCCGCACGCCATGCTTCCGCCCCGCCGCCACGAGGACCGCAACATCGCCCCGGCGCCCTTGCCCGAAACGGAAATTTTCTCCCACGTAAATCGCCGCCAATCGCGGCAAGGCGCGGAGAAGCCAAGGCAGAAAATCGTCCGCCGGGATCGACGCGAGTTTGGCGTCGAAGGTGTGCGTGATCACGAGATCGACGCCGAGTTGCTCCAGGATCCGCGCTTTGACCCCGGCCTCCTGAATCATCTTCGTCGGATTGTCCGGACGAAAGAGCACACTCGGATGCGGGGAAAACGTGAGTACTCCACTCAACGCCCCACTCGCTCGTGCCGACTGCACCGCCGCTTCAATCACCGCCCGATGCCCGAGGTGCACGCCATCGAACATCCCGATGGCAAGGTGCAGCGGCTGTGGCGGCAGCCGGACGTCCTGGAGCCCGGCAATCTGCGCGGGGAAATTCATCGGTTCACCACCCCGGCTCGACGCCTTCGCTCAGAGCGCGATGCTCGGCACCGCATCGCGCGGCGCGATCAATCGCTTTTCGATTTCAGGCAGCGTCATCGCTTGGATCTGAT
Organism: Opitutales bacterium; assembly: GCA_038320495.1. Classification (GTDB taxonomy): domain Bacteria; phylum Verrucomicrobiota; class Verrucomicrobiia; order Opitutales; family Opitutaceae; genus ER46. The sequence continues at coordinate 6,520 of JBBQEG010000168.1, forward strand.
CCAGCGTCAGTGCCTGCGTCACGTTAAACTTGTCCGTCGCCGTGCGGCGGAGTGCCGCCAGATGCGCGCCACAGCCGAGTCGCTGTCCCAGATCGTGAGCCAGCGTGCGCACATACGTGCCCTTCGTGCAGCGCAGCCGAAAATCAAACTGCGGCAACCCGAAGCGAGTCATCTCCCAACTCATCACGCGAATAAAGCGCGGCTCACGAGTGATTTCCTCACCCTTCCGGGCGCTCTTGTAGAGCGGAACGCCGTCGATCTTGATCGCCGAATACATCGGCGGCAGTTGGTATTGATCGCCCAGGAATCCTTGAATCGCGGTGCGAATCTCCGCCTCCGTGAAGGGCGGCACCGGGCGCGTCTCCATCATTTCACCTTCGGCGTCCTGGGTGTCGGTGACTTTTCCCAGCTCCACCGTGCCTTCGTACTCCTTGTCGAGGCTGGTGAGATACTGCGAAACGCGCGTGGCCTTCCCTACCAGAATGATCAGCAACCCGGTGGCCATCGGATCAAGCGTGCCGGCATGGCCGACCCGTTTCATCTTCAGTTTCCCGCGCAAGCGAGCCACAACATCGTGCGAGGTATGATCACGCGGTTTATCCACGAGGAGGATCCCCTCCATTTCTTTGGGCTGATGCAGCATGTCTTAACGTTTCTGCGCAGCGTCAGCGATCGCGATTCGGTTCGCGAAGGCCGCCACCAGGCGCGGATAGAAATTTTCTGTATCGGATTTTAGATTCAAGCCCGCGGCGCACGCATGGCCGCCCCCGTTGAACTGCGCCGCCACCAGATCCACCCGGAACGAGGGATCCTTGCCCCGGAGGCTTGCCTTCAGGGTGCCGTCGGGAAGGTGCTCGATCAGCGCACCGACGTCCACGCCCTCAATACTGCGCGCATAATCCACCAAACCCTCCGTGTCCTCCGCGGTCGATCCCGTCGCTTCGAAAATACCAGGAGGCAACGTTCCGATGCATACGCGCCCGCCACATTCCAATTTCAACGAAGCGAGAAAATGCTGCAGCAAGCGCAGCTTCCCCTCGGTTTCCCGCTCGTACAATTGATAGCCCGCTTCACTCGGATCAGCGCCACGCGCCACCAGTTCGCCGGCCAGGACAAAGCAACGACGCGACGTGGAATGAAAGCGAAACTGCCCCGTGTCGGTCAGTATTCCCGTGTAAAGCGCCTGCGCCGTCTGGGCGTCAACCGGCAGATGGTTATCGAATAATACTCCCGCCAAAATCTCGCAGGTGGCGGCGGACGCGCTGTCGATGATGTTCACCTCCGCGAAACCGACATTCGACAAGTGGTGATCGATCACCGCTTCAACCACGGTGTAGTGCGCCTTCAAGCGATCGCCGGGACGCGCGTGATCCGCACAATCGACGAAAATCGCCGCGCGGTCCTCGGTCGTGTTCAGCACTTCCTCGGTCCGAAAAAACCGCATCCCTTCGGTCAAAAACTGGAGCCGCCGCGGCACCGGATCCGCGTTAACGCAAATCACGTCATGACCGCGTGCGGCCAACACCCGAGCCAGGGCCACCTGCGAACCGATGCAATCGCCATCCGGGCGGGCGTGCCCCACGACTGCGATCTTGCGGCCCGCTAATCGATCAAGCAACCGGGCAAACGCGTCGGAAACCGCTGGATAAAACGATTCCACGGAATCACTCGTCGCCGGCATCTTTTTCCGGGGGCAGTGGATCCATCTGATCGAGCATCATCAGGATCCGCGAACCGCGCACCGCCGCCGTATCGAACTGATATTTCAGTTTCGGCAGATACTTCAGCACGATCCGTTTGCTCAGTTCGTCGCGAATCTCGGCCGACTTGGAACGAAGCCAGCGGAGCTTTTGCTCGGCGACCTCGTCGGTGCCGACCACGGAAACAAACACCCGGGCGTCGCGCAAATCAGGCGAAACCCGTACCTCCGAGATCGTGAGAATGACGGCTTCGGTCTGGAAGCGCTTACGCAGGATGTCGCTGATCTCGCGCTGCAGGAGCTCGTTGACGCGAATGGTACGGTTGCTCACGGGATGAACGGGTTAACAGTTGCGGACAGGAGATTCGAAGAGAGTTCACTCCGAATTCCCCAATCCGCAATTCGAAGAGGTCAGAGGGCCGCGCGGACCTTCTGAATCTCAAAGCATTCGATGACATCGCCGGCTTGGTAGCCATTGAACTCATCGAGTTTGATACCGCACTCCAGGCCGGCGCGCACTTCGTTCGCGTCGTCCTTGAAACGTTTGAGGGTACTGATCTTGCCCTCGTACACGATCTCGCGACCACGACGCAGACGAGCGGCGGCGTTGCGGTTGATCTTGCCTTCGGTAACCAGACAGCCGGCGACAAATCCCTTTGCGAGCGGGAAAACCTGACGGACCTCGGCGGCCCCGGTCTTGTTTTCCTTGATATCGGGATCCAACAGGTCGGCCATCATCTCCCGAACCTTGTCGGACATCTCGTAGATGATGTTGTACGACTCGATTCGAACCCCGTGATGCTTCGCGAGCGGCAGCACTCCGGTTTCCAGCTTGGTGTGGAATCCGATCACCATCGCGCCGGTGGAGGCGGCCATGGCGATGTCGTTCTTGGTGACCAAACCGACCTCGATCGAAACGATTTCGAGCGAGACCTTGGCGCTCTTGATGCCTTCGAGAATGTTGCGCACGGCTTCGGACGAACCGAAGACGTCGGTCTTGATGATGACCTTGAGGACCTTGGCCTGAGTCGCCGCAATGTTGGCGAAGAGACGCTCGACGGAAACTTCCTTCGGCACCGCGGCCGCAGTCGTAACGGCCTTCTTGAGACGAAACTCCTCTTCCTCAGCCAGCTTTTCGGCTTCGCGGGCATTCTTGACAACCTTGAAGGTGGCGCCGCTATCCGGCGTGCCGTTCCAACCGATTACCCGAACCGGCATGGCAGGCAGGGCTTCCTTGATATTCTTGCCCTGGTCGTCGAACATCGCGCGAACCTTGGCGTGATTGGGTCCGCTCACGATTGAGTCGCCCACCCGCAGTGTTCCCCGCTGTACGATGACCGTGGCGAGGGGCCCGCGGCCGAAATCGATCTCCGACTCAATGATCACTCCGCTCGCCTCGGCTTTCGGGTTGGCCTTCAGCTCGAGCACGTCGGTCTGAAGTAGAATCATGTCGAGGAGCTCGTTGATCCCCTGCCCCTTGATCGCTGCGACAGGAACCGTGATCGTATCACCGCCCCAGTCTTCCGGCGCAATCCCACGCTGCTGCATCTGATTCTTGACCTGATCCAGATTCGCTCCCTTCACGTCCATCTTGTTGACGGCCACGATGAGCGCGAAACGCTCGGGGTGCAGTTCCTTTTCGGCGAGCGCAATCTTCAGCGCCTCGTCGGTCTGCGGCATGAAGCCGTCATCCGCGGCGACGACCAGAATGGCGACGTCGGTGACACTGGCGCCGCGGGCGCGCATCTTGGTGAAGGCGGCGTGACCGGGCGTATCGAGAAATGTGATCTTCCGGTCGTTGAACTCGATTTGATAGGCGCCGATGTGCTGGGTGATGCCGCCCGCTTCGCCGGCGACCACGTTGGCTTTGCGGATGGCGTCGAGCAGGGAGGTCTTGCCGTGGTCAACGTGACCCAAAATACAAACGACGGGCGGCCGCGTCACGAGGAACTTGGACTCGTCCTCGTCGGGCTTCTTGACCTTCTTCTCTTTGGCGGCCTGCTGGGCCGCGGGGTCGCCGCGGTGTTTGATATCGAGAACGAAGCCGTACTTTTCGGCGACCTTCTGCGCGACACTCTCCTCGATCGTCGAATTCATCGCCGCGAATCCAACCAACTGGTTGAGCTCGGAGATGAGTTTGAAAGGCTTGAGGCCCAGGGCGGACGCGAAGTCACGGACGACGATCGGCGGCTTCAGGTGGAGCGTCTTGACTTCACCCGGCACGGACGGCGTGACCGGCCCATTGGCGGGTGCAGTGGCACTACCGGCAGGTGCGACCGGGCTGCCCGGCAGTGGTGGTGGCTTTGGCGCCATTACTGCAGACGGAACATTCACACGGGGCGGCAGGGCAAGCGGAGCCTTAGACATCGGAGCAGGAGCCGGCGCGGGTGCAGTCGGTGCAGGCGCGGGCGAAACGGGACGGGGTGCCGGTGCGGAAGGCGCGGGCAACGGAGCGGGTGCTGCCGACGCTGCCGGCAACACGCCGGGAGACCGCACCGCTGGAGGAACGTGAACCGTGGGCGCCGATACAGGCCGGGGGGGCGTAGGCGTCGTGGAAATGCGCGCCACTGGCGGCGGCGCAGATACATAACGCGGGGCCGCCGGAGGCGGAGGAGACATCGGCCGGGGTGGCGCTGGAGGAACTGGCGGTGCTGTTACGTCGGGTGGGGGGGGGGGTGGGGGGGGGTTGTGGGGGGGT
>JBBQEG010000169.1:0-10916 GCA_038320495.1 Opitutales bacterium
CTCGGCGTTGGCCTCGCCGTTTTCGTCGACGTGCAGATCGATGCCGACGCCGCGATCGCGGGCGATGGCGAGCAGGCGATCGAGTTGCGTGGGCAACTCCGGCGACATCGTGAAGAAGCCGCCCAGCGCCGTCGCCCCATGGCGCAGGGCAAGGTCCGCGATCCGGTCGCCGTCGGACGTGGCATAGGCGGAACCGCCCCCGAGCGGAACCGTTTGCAGGGTGATTCGCCCGAGCCACTCGGTTCGCAGTGTGGCCGTCGTGGCATGGCTGACTTCGCTCAACGGTCCAGTGTCGAGATGGGTGCGGATTGCGCGCGTGCCATGAGCCCACGCGCAACGCAGGGCGAACCGGGCCCGGCGAAGGAGATCGTCTTCGGTCCAGTTGTCGCGATCACGACCAAGCGACTCGAGCGCATCCATGAACGTGGCCGAGCGATTCGTGGCGCGGTGCCAGGAGTGCGTTTTATCGAGATGCACGTGCGCATCCACAAACCCCGGCACGACCAGCGCTCCCTCCACATCGAGGACGCCCGTGGCGTGATCCGGATGCGGGGCGGATGTTGATGCCGGAGAGACCGCAGTAATCGCGGTTCCGGCAATCGTGATATCGCAAAGCAGTGCCGGTTCGAGCGGGTCGATCGCGTCGGTAACCATCGACGCGGGGAGGAGGGCGACGGGAACTCGGGCACGGCGGACGAGAAGCATTTAAAGCAACGAAGCAACGCCGATGCCACGTCCGGCTAGGTCCAGATTTTGCACAAAAGTGCCGGCCCGGGTGGCAGCGAACCTGCTTGGTTAAGAAATCCGATTCATGTCATCTTTCCCTGATTCCCTGCGCGCTGAATTGCGCGAAATCGTAGGCGCCGAGTTTCTCATTGAGAGCGGCGATACCCTTGAGACGCTGTCGAAGGATTTTTATTGGTATTCCCCGGTGCTCAAACCGCAGCTCGATCCGAAGCGCGCGGATGTCGTGGCCCGGCCCGAATCCATCGCCCAGGCCAAGGCGGTCGTCGCGACTTGTTTTCGAGCGGGCGTGCCCATCGTTCCGCGCGGTGCCGGGACCGGTAATTATGGGCAATGTGTACCGCTCTATGGCGGCGTCGTGATCGATATCGCGCGACTCGACCGCATCCACTCGGTTGCCGGTGGCGTGGTGAGCGCGGAAGCAGGGGCGCGACTGGGCACGATTGAAACCGTGGCGCGGGCCGCCGGCTGGGAATTGCGCTGTCTGCCGTCGACGTGGATGAAGAGCTCGCTCGGCGGTTTCTTCTGTGGCGGTTCAGGCGGCATCGGATCGATCACGTGGGGCGGGATCAACGCCAATGATAATGTGAAGTCGGTCACCGTTCTGACCTGCGAAGCGGAACCGAAGCTGATCCGTCTCGAAGAGCGTGACGCGCTGAAGGCGCTGCATACGTACGGCACCACGGGATTTCTCGTTGAGATCGAGATGCGGCTGGCTCCCAAGGTCGATTACGACCAATTGATTTTCAGTGCGGCGGATTGGGAGACCTTACTCGCCTGGACCGACGGTGCGGCGCGGAACTCCGACTGGTCCAAGCGCCTGGTGACGCAGTTCCAGTGGCCGACGCCCTCGTTCTTCAAGCCGCTGCGAAAATACTTTAGGGACGGCGAACACGTTTCCTTTTTGCTCGTGGCCCAGTCGCAAACTGACGCGGTGGTTGCGGCCGCGGAGGACGCAGGTCTGGCCTGTGTTTACCGGCAGCCGTTGTCGGATCCGCCGAAGCCGCCGTTCATCACCGATTACACCTGGAATCACACCACGCTGTGGGCGATGAAGAGCGATCCAACGATCACGTATCTACAAGCTGGATTCGGGGCGAATTTCCGCGGGCAGTTTGCCGAGCTGGAGCGCCGCTTTCCGGGCGAGATCCTCCTCCATCTGGAATGGGTGGCGGGAAACGCGAAGATGATGCGCAACAGCAGCGGCGGGGCCGGCGTCGTGCCCAGCGGCATCGTGGTGGGAGGGATTCCACTGGTCTATTTCAAGTCCGAAGCGCGACTCAACGAGATCCTTCAGGCCTGCGAAGAACTCGGAGTGGGTATCGCAAATCCCCATACATTCTATCTGGAGGAGGGCGGCGGTCATCCAAACATCGCGGAGAAACGCGCGCTCAAAACCGCGGTTGATCCGCGCGGCCTGATGAACCCGGGGAAAATGAAAACATATCCGTTTAATCCATTCGACGCGGTGGCTTCGGCCGCTGCGGCCGCCGCGCTTGCCGCTGCTCCGGCCTGAAGATCGGGAGACAACGCATGTGCGCCGTACCTCTGGTTACGCTCGAGCGAGTGGAAAAGCGATTCGGCGCCGGTCCGCTCGTCCTCGACGGTATCAGCCTTCAGCTTACGCGCGGGGAGTTTGTCAGCTTCATTGGTCCCAGTGGCTGTGGCAAAAGCACGCTGTTGCGCCTGATTGCTGGCCTTACGAATACGACCAATGGACGAATCGTGATCGACGGGATGACGCCGGAGAACGCCCGCGAGTTGATGTTCTTCGTCTTTCAGGATGCGAACCTGATGCCGTGGCGGCGGGTGGCGGAAAACGTGGAGTTGCCGCTGATCCTGCGTGGGGATGCGTCGGCCCGGCGCGGCGAGCGGGTGCAACACATGCTGGAGATCGTCGGGTTGGGCGCCGCGGCCGACAAATTTCCCTGGCAGCTTTCCGGGGGAATGCGGATGCGGGTCTCGATTGCGCGGGCGCTCAGCGTGGCGCCCGAAATCCTGCTGCTCGACGAACCGTTCGGAGCGCTCGACGAGATGACGCGCGACAAGCTCAACGAAGACTTGCTGGCGATTCGCGCGCGCGATCCGTTTACGGGTTTTTTTGTCACGCACTCCGTCACCGAGGCGGTGTACCTCTCGACGCGCATCGTGGTGCTGTCGGCCAATCCGGGCCGCGTTTCCGCGGTGATCGACGTTCCCTTTGCGTATCCGCGGCCGCCGGAGCTCCGCGAGACACCCGCGTTTCTTCAACTCCTGGCGCATACCGCGCGGGCTCTGCGGACGGCCCGAAACTAAGCGGGAACTACGGCGTCATGAAAAACCGAATACTCTCCATCGTGCAACCGGCGCTGGCCGGATTGGCGTTGTTGGCGTTGTGGTACGCGGCGAAGGCGGTCTTCTCTCTTCCGAGTTTCATCCTGCCGTCGCCTGGCGAGATCATGGTCGCGGCTTGGGACGAACGCAGCACGCTGATCGCGGCGGCGCTGGTGACGATGCGGGGCGCGATCCTCGGATTTCTGGCGGCGGTGGGAGTCGGCTTCCTGCTCGCGATGGCGTTGGGGTTCTCGCCGCGGATCAAGGCCTCGTTCTATCCTTACGTTCTCGTGCTCCAGATGATGCCGGTGACGATTCTCGCGCCGGTGTTCGTGCTCTGGCTCGGGCAAGGTTTACCGAGCATTGTGGCGATCACGTTCATGATCGGATTCTTCCCGGTTGTGGCCAATACCACGATGGGTTTCATCTCCGTGGATCGGAATCTGCGCGAGCTGTTGCTGATGTGCAAAGCGACGCGCGCGCAGGAGATCCGGTATCTGCGGATCCCGGGAGCGATGCCGTATTTCCTCACGGGGGTAAAAATTGCCGGCACGCTCGCGCCGATCGGCGCCATCGTGGGTGATTTCCTTGCAGGCAGTGCGACGGGTGGCGTGGGAGGGATTGGCTATATGACCATCTCGTACTTCTCCCAACTCAAAACGCCGGCGCTCTTCGCCACCGGAATGGTGGCCTGCGTGATCGGCTTTGGGTTCGTCGGTAGCGTCAACCTGCTGCACTGGCGACTGCTCCATTCCTGGCACGACTCAATGGTGAAAAAAGAATGACCTTCTCAATCCTTACTTCATTTCGCCCACTGGCAGTGGTGGCGCTCGTGTTCACGGCCTTTGCCTGGAGTGGCTGTGGCAAAGGGCCCGCCGCGGCCCCCGCCTTGGATGCGGCGGGCAAGCCCCTGACCAAGATTGTGCTGCAGACGGACTGGTATGCCCAACCGGAGCACGGTGGTTTTTATCAGGCGGTCGTGAAAGGATATTATCGCGAAGTGGGGTTGGACGTGGAGATCCAGCAGGGTGGGCCGAACGCGATTCCCACCCAGAAAGTGGCCTTGGGCACGACCCAGTTTGCGATCGGTCGCAGCGATGATGTGATGATCGCGGTCTCGCGCGGGATTCCGCTCGTGATGGTGGGCGCACTGATGCAGCGCGATCCGCAAGCGATCATGTTCCACGAGGAGAGCGGCATTCGCGGCTTCAAGGATCTGGACGGCCGCAACATCATGGCCGTGCCGGGTGCGGGCTGGATCGCGCTGACGGAGAAAAAGTACGGTATCAAGGTTTCGGTGACACCACTGGATTTCGGTCTCAGCCGTTTTCTGGCCGACAAGAAGTTCGTGCAGCAGTGCTTCATCACGAACGAGCCGTTTTATGTCCGCCGGCACGGAGCAAACCCGGCCACGCTGCTTCTGTCGGAAACCGGGTTCTCCCCGTATCGCGTGTGGTTCACGAGCCGCGGATTCAGCGAGAAAAACCCCGAGGCCGTCCGCGCCTTTACGGCGGCGTCGATTCGCGGCTGGCTGGACTATATTTCCGGAGACCGGACGGAAGCGAATGCGCTCATCGGGTCATTGAACAAGCAAATGGTACTCGACTTCATCGCCTACAGTGTCGGGGCGATGCTGGAGAACCGCCTGGTAACCGGAGATCCCGCGCAGGGTGAGCGGGCCGGGCGGATCGATCCGGAGCGGATCGCGGCGCAGATTGCGCAGCTCACAAGCATTGGCGTGCTCGGCAAGGCGCTGACCGTCGACGACGTGTTCGACGCCCGCTTTCTGCCGAAAGAACTTAGTTCCGCCGCCAAGTGAGTGGAGGCCGAAAGATTTTCCCCACCCGGTCCGCGCGAGCGGAGCGGTTCCTGCCACGGATAACCTGTCTGTATTATTGAAGAGATCGTTCCCATGACACCACTGACCAATCATTCCAGCTGTTTCCTGCTGGCGCTTTTGGGCGCCGGCGGACTTCCCAGTGTTGCCTGGTCTCAAGCCGCCCCGGCTGAAGCCAGTTCCATCACGGTACTCGAAAAGTTTATTGCCTCGGAAAGCCGGGTCGAAAGCTCAGGCACGCTGCTGCCAACCTCCCGTCCCGTGGATTCGCTTTACGGTTTTTCCCGGACGCTACTGGACACGCCTCGCGCGGTCACCGTGCTCACGCCGGAGATGCTTAACCAGCGCAATCTCGACGATGTGTATGATCTTGCTGCCGTCGTGCCGGGATCGAGCGTCACGAACTATTACGGCGTCCCAGGTATTCCGACCACGCGTGGGCTGTTTACCAGTATTTATTTCAACAGCATGCAGCGCGTGTGGAACCGTAATGGATACCCGACCTCGTTCGGATCGCTGGAGTCGATGGATTACGTCCGCGGTCCGGCTCCGGGGCATTATAGCGCGGCCAGCCCGGGCGGATTCGTAAACTTCCTGCCGAAGTCGCCTTTCTACGACAGAAAGCGTGGATCGGTGAAGGCGAGCTACGGCTCTTATAACGAACTTAATGTGCAGGCGGATGTGGGCGGCCCGGTTCTCCTGGGCAGCAAGCCCGCGGCGTTCCGGCTTTCGTTCACGAATCAGGAGGCGGATTCGTATTACTCGGGGATCAAGAACAACTACTTCTCCGCGTACGGATCGCTCAAGGCGCGTCTGACGGATACGATCTCGATCTTCACGGGCGGCGAGTTTTACCGCCACCGTTCCAAGGAGAATCCAGGTTGGAATCGCGTGACCCAGGATTTGATCGACAATGACAATTACGTGGTGGGTTCACCGTTGAACGATCTCACCGGGCCGAGTCTGACCGTTCGCCTGCCGAGTGGTCGCACTTTTTCCTGGGTCAGTACCACGCCCGGTTACGTGAACCGTGCCGCGTTGGAAACGGCGACACCGTTTGGTGGCACCCGGGGTGACTTCAACGGATCGTTCTTTGCGCTCGCGGGTGGATTTTCGAACTCGGGGTTCCGGCCGGCCACCTTGAACGCAGATGCGCAGTTTCTCTATAATTACCTGGGTGCGATTGATAATCCCACAGCGCGCACGGTGAAACTCGATGGTAGCACGGTGCTCTCCGATGCGTCGGATTATACGAATGCGGATACCTTTCTGGCGTTTTTCGATACCATCTTTGCTCCGTCCAAATCATTCAAGCTTACCAACAAACTCTTTCTCGACGCTTACAAGCGCGACAAGGTTTCGAGTTACGGCTATGGCGAATACGGCAAAAACATGACGATCGAGAACAAGGTCTTGATCGAGCAGTCCCTGCCGGTGCTCGGTGGCGTCAATCTCTCCTACGGCGCTTCTGTCCGCTTTGAGGATTCGATTGCGAAAACCGAGTTCACCGTCGAGCCGTTCAATCGCCGCGACATTACCGTCGCACCGACACTGAATGACACGCTGCTGTCCGGCGGACAACGCGACAACCGTGGGCGCACGTTCTGGGATCCGTTTGGTAGTTACCATAGCAAGCTGATCACGGCGGGGGTGTTCCTTACGCCCGAGATCAAAATGAGCGATGCCTTCAGCGTCATCCTCTCTGGTCGCTGGGATAACGCTTCCTGGGAGAGGGGCGTACCGACCGGACTCGGGGCGGACTTCAACAGCGGCCCGCGTCCGAACGGCGGCACCTCGTACACGAACTACAGCATCAGCCCGGTCTACAAACTCTCGTCCAATCTCACTGGATACGCGACGTACCAGAAGGGTACGTCATTTCAGGGTTTCTATGTTTCGGGTTCGATTAGCGCCGGCGACACGAACTATCAGGAGAGCAGCCTCGGTGAAGTGGGTTTGAAGGCGACGGCGCTGGATAGCCGGCTGTTTGCAGCGGTGAATTATTTCTATCAGGAGCTCGTGAATTTCGATACCCGCGGTGGCCAGGCGACGCCGCAGCGGGGCAACGGTATCGAGTTTGAGAGCGTGGTGGAAGTGTCCAAACAATTGAGCCTGGCGGGCAATGTGACCTGGCAGGAACATTTTTTCCGCACGGCTACGATCCCCGGTGGATTTGTGCCACTCACGGCGCAGCAACTCACGCAATACGCAGGAATCTTCACGTCGGACTTCGGTGGGCGGGTGAATCCCGGCGGACCGCGGTTTGGCATTCCGGAGTGGTCCGGAAGTTTGTTTGCGAAGTATGATTTCGGTAATGGCTTGGGCCTCAGTGGTGGTCCGACCTATGTGACTTCGCAGTGGGGGAATCCCGACAAGACACTGCGGTTACCGGCTTTCACGTTGTGGTCGGCGGCCCTCTATTATGTTCGTCCCACGTGGGAGCTCGCGGTTTCCGGTCAGAATCTTTTCAGCGAGCGGTATTTCCATGCGTATGACTCATTCGCCGGTAATGCGATTATTCTGAAAGGCGAGCCGTTGATGGTGAACGTATCGCTCAAGTATAAATTTTGAGGTTTGTTGGTGCAGCGCGGGCTCGACGGCGGGTCCGCGCTTTTTTAGTGCCGACGCAGGCGCCTGAGAACTCCGTTCATTCGGCGGGATCCTTGGCTCGGTGGCGGGGTCGATGTGGTTTCTGCCGGACTCTCCCATCCACCCGGGCAATGCGCGGCCGTCTTAACTTGCGATCAGATCGGTTTGCGCGCGGTCGCGGAACTCACCCGGGGTTTGCCCGGCGGAGCGGCGGAAGAAGCGTCCGAAGTACGAGGGGTCTTGAAAATCCAGCCGATAGGCAATCTGAGCCACCGGGAGCGAGGTGTGCGTCAGAAGGCGTTTCGCCTCGAGGAGCATTCGGTCTTGAATGAGCTCACCGGCGCTCCGGCCGGTTTCGCGTCGGAGGTGATCGTTGAGATGCGTGCGTGACACGTGCAGGAGTTTGGCGAAATCGCCCACGTCGAGGAGCTGTGGAAAATTTTCCTCCAGGAGCAGCCGAAAGCGGCGCGAAAGCAGATCGGTCGTAGCCGCCGGGGTCGTGACCGGGCCGCGGGCTTCGAGAAACTGCCGGGTGAGCGTGAGTAAAATGGTGAGGTACGCGCGGACAAGATCGTCCCGGCCGACGAGGGGTGCGGCGGCTTCCGTGTGTAACTGGCGAAACACCCGATCGACGCGGCGCGCTTCCACGGGCGTGAGGTGAAGGACAGGCGGTACCGGGCCGCCGTAGAGAAACGGGAGTTTGCCGAGCAGTCCGGGATGATCGCTGCTGACGGCGAAAAACTCCTCGGTGAAGCTCGCGATTTCGCCCGCGGAATTGCCTTTGAGTTCCCACGCGTGCACCTGGCCAGGCGAAGTAAAGAAAAGCGTGCCGGAATTCACGGCGTAGTTCTGAAGGTCGCTTCGCACCTGGCCGCTTCCTGTGCGCAACCAGATGATCTCGAAAAAATCATGCCGATGAGGCACAAAGCGGTTCAGCCGGTCGCTATGCGCATCTTCAAAGCGGATGACGTGAAAGAGGCCGGGTTTGCGCAGACCCCGGGTGTACGCTGACATCGGATACAGCGCGACGGCGTCGGACGAAGGGTTGGTTCGCCCGAAAGGTGAAGACGATGAATGGCCCATGCTGCTGCTCAAGCATACCGGGGGCCAGTTCCGGAGCGGGCGCGCTTAACGGTCCTTCTCCGCAACTACGAAGGCCCGAAGCGCTGCCAGGTGGGCGTCCGTGTAGTGCGGGTGCGGCTCCATCTTTGCATTCGTGACGAACGCCTTGGGATCGCGAATGTACCCTTTGAAGACGTCCGGCGAGTATTGGGCCCGGGCGGCAAGAACCTCGAACGGGACGTTGCTTTTGGTGCCGCCAAACGAGGCTCGAGGACCTTGGTGGCAACTTGCGCAGGAGTGGATCCACAGTTCCCGGCCGGCCGTGGCCTGGTCCGAGAGATCTGTCCATGGAGCTTTGAAAAACACCGCGAAGCTTTCGTCGTGGCGAGTCACCTCAAGCGTGGTTACGCCCCACGGTCGCTTGTGTCCGGCATCGAGCAGCTCGGCGACGGCCGGCACGACTTTGCTGGCGACACTGATGACATAAGGACCGGGGTTGAAGGTGAGGCCGGGCGGCGGCCAGTGTTCCGGGCCGCGGCCGTTGATGGCTAGAATGAGAAAGGGGCGGTACTGATCGACGAATCCCGTGCGGAATACCGCCGCGTAACCGTCGGTGCATGTGGCCAGCAAGGTATCCGCGTCGCCCTTACGCGGGAGGGCGGCCCAGAGGTCCGCGAGGTACACAACCGTGACCTCCTGTTCGCCAGGAACAAACTCGCCGGTCAGCGTCAGTTTCGACGTGGGCAACGCCGCCAAGTCGTCCCAGCGGGCATACCTGGTTTCGCCCGCGACGGTGCCAGCGAGCTCGCCCGTGATGGCGAGGTCCGTCGTGCCCTGCCGGGTGGCGTGGAGTGGGAGCGCGGATGCGGCGTCGATACAAGTCGCGGTGAATCCCGTGAGCAGCGTTGCAACGATTGAGCCCACCCTCAGTAGACGGCGGACGATCGCGAGAACTGGTTCGGAAACGCGCATGGGGACTGGAACGGTAAAGCAGGTGTGATGCCGGGATGCTCCTTTAATCGCGAACCGGGGAAGTAGGGAAGAGAGACGTGAGGTCCGCGTTGATGCCACCAGGGCACGGACCGGCAAACTGCGCGCGCGTCCAGCAGCGACGTCATCGGATCTCAGTACGCGTTACATCCGTTTTCCACGCCCATCCGTTGAGATTGTATCGCCGGTAGGAGTGTGTCACTGCATGGCGCATGAAGGCTCTCACGTTCGGATTCGGTGCGCTTGGTCTCGCCGTTGTCGTCGGTGGTTTTGGGCTGCAACATCAGAGCATGCTGCAATTGCGCCGCCACGTGGCCTTGTTGCGGACCGAGGTCAGTCGACTGGAACAGCAACAGCTCGAGCGACCGTTGCCCGTGGTGGTCGAGTCGGCGGCACCGACGGGCGATCACACCGTGAGCGCGGAAGTGGAGGGCCTGCGGGCCGAGCTTCGCGCGCTTCGGGCTCAGACCAATGAGCTCGCCCGCCTTTCGCCGACGGGCTCGAAGGTGATGGAGAAGCGAGCGAGCACGGCAATTGCCTCGCCTCTGGTTCCAGTGAGCGCGTGGAAGGACGCCGGTCGGGCCACGCCTGAGGCGACGGTTGAAACCGTGTTGTTTGCGGCGATGGGCGGAGACCTCGAAACCTTGGCCAAGGCGGTAATTTTCAATGACGCGATTAAGTCTCAGGTCGCGACGTGGTTTGCGGGACTTCCTGAGGCGACGAAGCAGGAATACGGGACGCCCGAAAAAGTGATCGCGTTGATGATGGCCAAGGACGCGGGATCGTTGGCGGGGATGCAACTCCTGGGTAAAAAAGAGGACGGGGCGAATGACGTCACGGTGCGCGTTCGCATCGGGGATGACCAGGGCAAGACGAAGGACGACAAGTTTGAAATGCGACGCGCGCGTGATGGCTGGCGTTTGCTAGTGCCGGATAAGGCGGTCGAAAAGTACGCCCGCCACGTTAAAGGGACGTAAGCGGTCGATCGCGCTGCCGCAGCGATCAGTCTCGCGGCTGCGTGCCCACCTGCTCGCTGTAGCAGGAATCTGCATCCGAAGGTTGGATTCAATCGGCGCGTCGGCTCATCACGTGCCGGCTGCGAGCGGCCGCTTGAGCCGGCTTCGTGCCGCGCGCGGTAAATGCCTGATGAACCTATCCGTTGCCCTCCACCGGACGTTGTTTCGGTGGTTAAAAAACTGGCGTACGACCGCGCGGTTGTCGTGAATAGGATGATGATTTCACAGTCCGGCGTCACTCGCCTCGGCGAAGCAGTGCGTCCAAGTCTTAGTCAGCTTACTAATCCGGACGCCGTCACGCTGTTCGGTGGAGTCACCGCCGAGATGCCGGTGCTGGTCATTCTCGCAGCGGGCAAGGGTTCGCG
>JBBQEG010000170.1:0-10887 GCA_038320495.1 Opitutales bacterium
TCGTGGAACAGACCTTGTGATGTTCGGAGTCCGCGATTGAGTGCGGTGTTCAAATGTGTGCCCAATTTTCACCGGAAGAAGATGCCTTGTTCGAAAAGCTCGGGGCGACGGTGCTGAAACGACTTCGGAAGACGCGCAATCCGAACGATCTCCTCAACGTTCTCGCAAGTTCCCAGAAGGAGTTTGATCGCGCCATGGCGTCGGCGCCCGCGGCCGCTCGCGAGTCGATTGCATGTCGCCCGGGCTGTGGGGCCTGTTGTCACGTGCCCGTGGGACTGCTGGCGCATGAGGTGCTCATTGTCGCCCATCATGTGCAGCTTCACTTTTCTCCGACGGACCTCGAAGCGCTGGTCGAACGAACCGCGGTCCATCGCGCGGCCGTGGCCGGGCGGTCCAATCTCGAGCGGACGCTGTTGCGACGCCCCTGCGCGCTTCTGAAGGAGGGGAGTTGTTCGGTTTACGAGTCGCGGCCCGAGGCTTGCCGTTCGCATCACAGTCACAACGCGGTGGCCTGTCAGACCAATATCGATCTCGGAAACGAAGCCATCGATGTCTATATCCCTGGCATTCGAGGTCGCATGTTTGCCGTCATGCTTGCGATTGATCAGGCTGTGGCCGAGGCCGGCTTTGATGGCCAGGCCTATGATTTTGGTTCGGCCTTGCACGAAGCACTCACGAACAGCCTGTGCCTGGTGCGCTGGCTTCAACGCCAGTCTGCCTTCCCCGAGTCCTGCCGGGAAGCATCCGAGCCGGGTGATGAGGACTCCGGCGTGATTCACGCCGAGGGGTATTTTCAGTAGGGTTCGCGAGAGGCTCGGGGGTGATGTGTGATACAGACATTCCTGTCTGTTGACTCGAAGACGCGTGTAAAATTCCGGAACAGACAGGAATGTCTGGATCACCCCCGGCCTTCTGTTTGCGGTGGTTCTGTCGTGACGTAATGCCGCAGGCTGGTATCACTGCGGCGATGTCGTCTTCTCCTCCCCTTTCCCCCTCGAGTATTCCGCTTTCCGACGGCGGACACTTTCCCGCCGTCGGCCTCGGAATGTGGAAACTGGCGAACGCAGCTGCCCCGAGTCTTGTCCACGAGGCGCTGCGGGTCGGTTACCGGCATCTCGATTGTGCGTGTGATTATGGCAACGAACCGGCCGTCGGTGCCGGACTGGCGGCGGCGTTGCGCGACGGCATTTGTCGACGGGAGGATGTCTGGGTTACCTCCAAGCTGTGGAACACGTATCATGAGCCCAAGTACGTCCGGGCCGCCTGCGAACGCACGCTGCGCGATCTGCAATTGGACGTGCTCGATCTTTACCTTATACACTTTCCGATCGCGCTCGCGTTTGTGCCGTTCGAGGAGCGTTACCCGCCTGAGTGGATTTTCGATCCCAAAGCCGAGAACCCCGCGATGAAGCCGATTCCGGTGCCGTATGCCGACACTTGGGGCGCAATGGAAGAGTTGCAACGTGCGGGACTCGTGAAGCGGATCGGCGTCAGTAACCTGACGATTTCGTTGCTCCGCGATGTCTTAAGTTACTGTTCGATTCGGCCGGCGGTGCACCAGATGGAAATGCACCCTTATCTGGCGCAGCCGCGGCAGCTGCGATTTTGTCAGGACGAGAAGATCGCGGTCACGGCCTTTTCGCCGTTGGGCGCGCCGTCGTATCTGCCGCTGGGCATGGCGAATGCCGAGGAGTCGGTCCTCACCGATCCGGTGGTCACCGACATCGCGGAGCGGCACCAGCGTACCCCGGCGCAGATCGCGCTGCGTTGGGGAGTACAGCGCGGCTGCGCCGTCATCCCGAAAACCCAGTCGCCGGCCCGACTCGTCGAGAATCTGACCCTGGGCGATTTCGCACTCGATCCGGCCGAGATGGCGGCGATCGACGGACTCGATCGTCACCGTCGCTTTAATGATCCGGGGTATTTTGGAGAGAAAGCCTTCAATACCTTCTATCCAATCTTCGATTGATGGCGTTTCTGTCTGCGAGTCTGTGCAACCGGGATTAGGGTTTGATCCCGGTGGGCGCTCGACTAGCTCAATCACGAATGCCCTTGGGTTTACCCACGTCCGTTAGCGGATCGCGACCCATCCAGCCCTCCACCCTGGCGCCGAACTGGCGATCAGAGACGCCGGGCGCCTCGCCTCGCCGCAGCCGCGGTTCTGGCCGCGCAAGTCGGGATATCAGCAGACCGAGGCTTTTGTGGCTGCTGCTTCTTTCGCTATGGACAACGGTGTCGGCGGCTTCGCCGCAGTCATTTTTC
This sequence comes from Opitutales bacterium, assembly GCA_038320495.1. GTDB lineage: Bacteria > Verrucomicrobiota > Verrucomicrobiia > Opitutales > Opitutaceae > ER46. The sequence goes on from JBBQEG010000170.1 coordinate 2,263, forward strand.
CTTGAGCTTGATATCGCAATCGAGCGCGGAAGCACGACGGGGATCCTGTTTGATTTTGGCGATGGGATCTGGGGAGACGGTTCAGTCATTGCTGACGTTCCTCCGGGTGTCGTCCCGAGCACGGTGCGACTACAACTACCCACCCGCCCGATCCGGTCATTGCGATTTGATCCTACTGCCGATAATCAAGCGGTGTTGATTGCGGGGATGCGTCTGGTGACGGGTGCCGGCGAGTTATTACTCACGATCGATCCGAAAAACCTGCGGCCGATGCACCAGATTCAGTCCATCGTCGCGGAAGGCGAGGGGGTGCGGGTGCAACCCCTTCCGCAGGCCGACGATCCGATGCTCCGGCTGGAAATCTCGCCCTTGCAAAAGCGCATGCATGACGCGACCCAGCGCGTGACCGTGGGGCGCGGCACTGTCGTGACCCTGGCGATTGTCAGCGCCACAATAATAATATTCGCGATTCTCACGGCGTGGCGGGCGCACGGCACCCACGGCACACGAGGCGCACGGGTCGGTGGTGCGGGCATCGCACTCACCGTGTTTGGCCTGAGGCTGCTTTGGCTAAATCTGTATGGTCGTCCGGTCCCGTTCTGGGATGAGTGGGAAGGGGATGTCCTATATATATTAATTCCGTTCGCAGGCGGTTTTCTCGACTGGGAGGCGTTGATCATGCCGCAATGGGAGCACCGGATTCTGCTCACGCGGATCATCACGCTGTTCGGCACGGTGCTAAACGGGGAATGGGATCCGCGGGTCGCAATGACCGTCAGTGCGGCGATGTTTGCTGGCATGATCGCGTTGATCGGAACGATCCTGATTTCGACTCGACGCTTGATTGCCGCGGTGGCGGCCGTCGCGCTGGCGGTGAGTGCAGCGCTGCCGTTTGATTTCAACAATGTATTCTGGGGTGGGCAAACCCAGATGTACGGATTGCTGCTGATGGCGGTCGTGGTGATAACGCTGGCGTCCGTAGGTCGGATCACGATGCCGATTTACGTGGGCGCGGCCGGGGCCAGCCTGGTCTCACTCTTTACGATGGGAGCGGGGCCGGTGGGGCCGGCGTGTGCGGCGGGCATCTGTCTCGTGCGATGCGGATTTGAAAGGGATCAGCGCCGTACACTGATCCGCCTTGGAGCCGTTTTCTTCACGGCCGCTTTGCTTGGGGTTTTCCTGCACGTGAGCTCGCGTGCCCATGTGCCGCTCTATGCAAATTCGTGGGCGCAGTTTCAACGCGCGTTCACGGGCGTGCTCGCCTGGCCGCTCCCGTCTCGCGCGGTGTGGGCGGCGCTTCTTTGGGTACCTTGGATTGTCAACGGAGTGCTGATTTTGCGCCGACGTCAGGCGTCGCCGCTTGAGTGGCTGGCGGTGGGGTTGGGCAGCTGGGGCATGATCAACGCGCTCGCGCTCGGTTATGCGCGCCAGTACGAAGGACCGCCCTTTGACTCGCGGTTCTTCACGGCATTCTCCCTCGGCGCGATCGGAACGTTCTGCAGCAGCATCGCCTTGGTGCTGCGGGCACCACGCCGGGGGTGGAGCGGATATTTGGCGGCGCATGCCGCCTGGTTGGCAATGATTCTCGGAATGTTTGCGGCGGGGATTCACGGACTCGCCGGCGCGAAGGAGGTCGGCGCAACGCGCGCGGAGTTGGATCATCGGATCCGCGTGTTCTTGTCCACCGGCGACTCCGCTCCGTTGCTGGAAAACCCGCCGCATCATACCGGCGCCGAGGTGATCGCGCGGCTCGAGTCGACCCTGTTCCAGACAATCCTGCCCGCTCCTTATCGGAGGGCCCTGGCGGCTCGTTCGGCGCCGGAAGCCCCCTCGGAAGGCGAAGCCGGCTGGCTGACATTGACGGTGCGTACGCTGATGAAGGCCGGTCCCGTTATTGCAGCGCTCGGGTTGATAGGTTGCGGCTATATGGTTTGGCGGACACGAGCGATCCAGCCGCGTCGTCCCCGTCGGGCGGTGGACCGGCGGATGACGCTTTCGGATCGTGGCTGTTATATAGTAACTGCCGTTCTCGTGATCGGTTGGGGTTTAATCTACCATTACATGCTGGCGGGAGGTCTCGTGGACGAACCCGGTCATGTGGCGGCCATCCAGCATTTTTCCAATCAGCACCCCGGCTGGCCGGAGTCGATGCCGATGCTACCGGGTTATCACTTCATGGCGGTGTCGTTGGGGAAACTGTGGCCAGCACTGTCGCTGCTCGCGGTTGCGCGCCTCGTGACCGTACTCACCACGCTGCTGGGATTTGCGGCGTTCGCGCTCATCTGGAAAAAACTTCATGCGGAGCCGGCCGGCCGGGCGACGCTTCTCTTTGCGCTGCTGCCGCTGACGCAGCCATTCACCGGAATGGCGTACTCGGATATGGCGGCGTTGAGTTTCGCGCTGGTCGCGTTTTGGGCTCAGTTGACCGGACGCGGGGCGATTGCCGCCTTGATCCTGATTGGAGCGATTGGCATTCGGCAGACAAACTTGATCTGGGTGGGGTTCTTTATTGCCTGGGAATTCTTTCGCGCGGATGCGCCGCGTCAGACCCTGTGGCGACGAACCCGGTGGCTGCTGCTGTTGCTGGTGATGGCGGTGGCGCTGATTATAGCGGCCGGCCGGCTCACGCTTGGCGTGCAGCATGGCAACAGTCTGGCGTTCAATCCTGCGAGTGTGCACTTCGCGGCCGTGCTCGTGCTCGTGCTGGGAATGCCGGTGTGGTCGCTGTATTTACCGGCGTGGTTCGCCGAGGGAAGAGCCGCAGCGCGCGCACGACCGGCGCGTGCGATCGGAGTGGCCGGGTTGGGAGTGGCTGTGGTGGTGGCCTTGACCCTCTCGTATCGCAACCCGCACACCTGGAATCGCGAGGTGTTTTGGGAGGGGTGTTCCTTTACCCTTCTGCGTAACTGGCCGCTGATCTGGGCGGACTCGAACCTGGTCGTGCGAGCGGCGTCGTCACTCAATGTCGTGCTGATGACGTTTGCGCTGGTGAGGTTCCTTGGAAATCAGGCGTACCGGGTCCCGCTTTTTCTGGCGCTCGCAGTCGGAGCCGTGCCGGTCCTGTCCAACGGCCTGGTCGAGCCTCGCTATATGATTCCGGCGGCTGGCTTCCTGCTCTGCTTTATTAAGTTTAGTGCGATCGAGTGGCGCTACCTTGCTGGCTGGTGGGCGTTGCTGACGGTGGCTCATGCGCCCTTTGTCGCAAAAGGGTTATCGCTCTGGTGAGCGACCGCGACCTCCGGGATTGAAACGGGGACCACGGACCCGGAGCGGAGCGCTCGTTAGCCGTCCGGGTTTTGGCGGATTGCGCGGCGCAACAGCCAGCACAAGGCGAGCAAGTCGAGCAAGGGGTGAATGGCCATAACGCGTAGTCCATATTTCGATACACCGGCGTGGCGCGGCCGGTGCGCGACCGGCACCTCGCGCACGGTCCAGCCTCCGGCGACGGCAAACGCGGGAAGAAATGAATACATCGTTTTGATCGGCACGAACGACCTGGCCACTTCGCGCCGAAATAACTTGAGCGAGCAGCCGGAGTCGCTGATCCCGTCGCCCAAGGCTGCGCGCCGGACGGCATTGGCTACGCGCGACATGCCGCGGCGCAGGGTTGAGTCCTGGCGGTTCGCTCGGGCACCGGCAATCATATCGGCCGTGGTCCGCAATGCCCAGAGCCGCGCCAGCTCGGAGGGTGGGTTCTGACCGTCGCCATCGAGCATCGCAATCCACGGAGCTCGAGCCTGTGAAAAGCCATCCCACAGGGCGGTGGCTTGGCCGCGATTCTGCGGAAGATTGATCACGCGCAGCGCGGGCCAGGCTTGGGCTGCGGCGTCGAGCTCGGCTCCCGTGGCGTCGCGGCTGCCATCGTTCACCGCGAGTATTTCCACAGGGATATCGAGTTGCTCGAGCGTCGCGCGCAACTCGACCAGCAGGTTGCGCACACTCTCGGCCTCGTTGAAAAACGGGATCACGACGGAGAGTTGGACCGCACCTGGGAGGGACAGGGGTGCTGCGACGGCCGGTTGCATTTTGCGCCAGAGAATGTCACTGCCGCGCGTACCGCGAGCGCGAAGATGCTTCAAAGCGCTGTGCTCTTGCCACGCATCGACCCACTGGCCACGCCTTGGGGATGCGTTCCGGCCTTGCCACGCCGCCTGGGGTCAGTCGGCCATCCACTCAGCGCCGCTGGCATGACCCGCGCGTGGTGATTGGCGTGGTGGCGTTGGTCACCTCGGTGCTGGGCTTCGGGTGGACCTTGGGCGGTTACTTCATCGGGGATGACTTTGGATACGTCGGTCGTTTTTTCGAGTACCCCCTGGCCGATTGGCCGCGCTTGTTTCGCGCGAGTTGGGCGGGCGACATGTGGGGGTTTCAATTGCGTGAGTTGCGGCCGATCACCGCCCTGAGCTTTATCATCGATGGACGCCTCTGGGGTGGAAACGCGGTTGGATTTCGGGCCACCAACCTGTTGCTCCATGCCGGATGCGCGACGATCGTCGGATTGCTGGCGTGGCGGGCGTCGAGTCGCGCCGTGGAATGTGGGATTGGGGCGGCCGTGCTGTTCGCGCTGCATCCGGCGCACGCTGAGCCCGTCCAGTGGATCACGGGGCGCGTGGATGTCCTGACGACCTTTTTTTATCTCGCGGGCTTTGCGGCCTTTCTTGGTTATCGTGAACGGGGTGGTGGGCGCTGGCTCGCAGCGTTCGGCACGCTGTATGCCACAGCAATTTTTTCGAAGGAGTTTGGTCTTACGCTGCCGCTGATGTGTCTGTTGGCCGACCTGATCTGGCCGCGGGGGGACCGGCGCTGGCGGTCCTGGAAAACGTGGGCTCCGTACGGAGTCGCGGGTGCACTTGCGGTCATCTATTTCTTTTGCCGGAGCGCTGCCTTTGGTCCCGGCGGGATCGGCGCGGGGATGCCGGATTTCGGCAGTGAGGCGTTTTATGTGCAGTTGGCTCAGCGGCAACTAACCTATGTCGGGCATCTATTTCCTCCGGCGAACCGCTGGCTGTATGAAGGTTCGCCGTGGTTGACGCAAAGGCCGGTGGTTGTGGGGGCGATCATCCTGGCCGTGGCAATCGTCGCTTTTGCGGTGTGGTTCTGGAGGACGCGAACGCAGTCGGACCCGGCGCGACGGGCGGCCTTATTTTTCGGGTTTGGCTGGTATGCAATCGCGACGCTGCCGCTGGTGGTGACTTATATTTCCGCCCGACATCTTTATCTGGCGTCGGCGGGAGTCTGTATTGTTTTCGCGTTGATAGTGCAGGCGCTCCTTCGCTGGCGGGGAGTAATGCTGGGAGTGTCCGGAGTGGTTGCCTTGCTGTTTGTCGACCAGCTGAGGCTCACCATGCGGCCGTGGCACGAGGCGGCTGTGTTGTCTGGGGAATTCACCGCTGAACTGCGACGGCTCGAGCCGGACCTTAGGCCGGGCGGCGCCTTGCTGTTGGATGTGCCGGAGATCCGGCAAGGCGCGTACGTTTGGACTTGGGCGGTCCCGTTTGTCCTGCGCCCGCCTTTTGTACGTGAGCGTTGGGATGATCGGCTCGTGGTGCTTGAGAGTCGCGGGATTTATGTGGATTGGGAGCGGTGGCATCAACAGCCGGCGATCACGGGGTTGGCGGGTGTTGATGCCCCTAGCTGGATCATCCAAGCCTCGGAAGGGGTGCCGGTAAACCGGATACCAGTAGCGCTCGCGCGACTCCGCCCGGCGGCGGAGCGCTTTGCGGCAGCGCCGCTGACGACTTTACCCCATGAATCCTGGCGTCAGCTGATCAACGATCTTACCGGCCCTTGAAGCAGAAAGGCCCGAACTTCAAGGCTGCCGCAGACGATCGCGGTCTCGCGCCGGCGATCGTAGTTCACTTAGGCTCAGGGAGCAGTCACACAAATTATATAACGATGAATTCCATGTTCTCAGACCGGTGCGCCCAGTTGTGCGTCATGGGCTTGGTCGGGCTAATCGCGATCGCCCCGGTCTTCGCTGCCGGTCCAGCGGTGCGCGACGCGGTTAAAGCGAAGGTCGATGCGGAGTATAGTTCCCTGGAAGCCATTTATAGACACCTGCACGCGAATCCGGAGTTGTCCTTTATGGAAACGAAAACCGGCGGTCTCGTCGCCCGGGAGTTGCGGGCGCTCGGCATCGAGGTGACGGAAAAAGTGGGCAACACGGGAGTTGTCGGCGTGTTGAGAAATGGCGTTGGTCCCACGGTTTTAGTGCGCGCCGATATGGATGGACTGCCGGTAAAGGAGATGACGGGTCTGCCGTGGGCAAGCACGGCGACGGTCAAGGACCTTGGCGGCAAGGACCAACCCGCGATGCACGCGTGTGGACATGATTTGCATGTGGCGGGATTGATCGGCACGGCGCGCACGCTGGTGGCGTTGAAGGATCGGTGGAAGGGTACAGTTGTATTTTTGGCGCAGCCGGCGGAAGAAATTGTGGCGGGTGCCCGCGCAGTATTGAGCGATGGGCTCTATACCCGCTTCCCGAAGCCGGATTTTGCCCTGGCGCTGCATGTCTCGGCGGTGCGGCCGGCAGGTTTGGTGACCTATGTCGAAGGGACGCCCTATGCGAGTGTGAGCTCGATTGATATAACCGTGCGCGGAGTCGGTGGCCATGGATCGCAACCGCATACCGCGCGTGATCCGATTATACTTGCTTCGCAGATTGTGCTGGCGCTGCAAACGATCACCAGTCGGGAAATCAAACCGGGGACGACCGCGGTTGTCACGGTCGGAACGATTCAAGGCGGGACGAAGCGTAATATTATTTCCGAGGAGGTGCGGCTCGAGCTGACGCTGCGCACCTTTGAGGAAAAAGTCATGGAGCAGCTGATCGCAGCTATCCGTCGAATTTGCGACGGCACGGCACGGGCGGCGGGTATGCCGGAGGATCGTTTACCTGTGGTCGCGGTGACTTCGGAATCCACGCCGGTAACCGTGAACGACGCGGCGTTGACGCAGCGATTGGCGGGCACGTTCAAGACCTGGTTCGGAGACCAGGTGGAGGAGCGGGAGCCGACGACCGGCGGCGAGGACTTTTCGGAATTCGGCCGCACGGTCCACCGCGTGCCGATTTTTATCTGGGGCGTGGGCGCGGCCGACCCGGCGAAATTCCACGCGGCGGAACGAGCGGGTATTTCCCTGCCGTCGAATCATTCGCCGCTGGCAATGTTTGTGCCGGATCCGACGCTAAAGATCTGTGTGATCTCGATGGCCGCAGCCGTGTTGGAGTTGCTGCCGGCGAACTGAGATTCGGGCTTGATCAGGAAGCGACCGTGCGGCGGGTTCACGGTTGGAGACGTCGCTTGATTTCCGCTCGATACTCCGGGAAGTAGCTTTCGATCAACGGCAGTGAAAACGCGCGCAGGATTGACGTGTTCGGTTCGCGTTCGAGCAGAAAGCGGACGCTCTCCGCGATCATTCGTTGAGCGGGGACGGCGGTAAGATCAAGCGTTGCGAGATAGTCGCCGGGGAGGGTTACTTCGTGGGAAGTCGCGGTCGTCGCGGCGATGTCCACCCGATATCGGGCAGGTCCGATGGCTGCGACGGAAATGGAGTTTTTCGTCATGGGAGGAGTCTTCTTCTTCTCGGGCACCGAGGCAAATCACCGGGGTTATCCAAGCGTTCCGACCCACCCGGACGACGCGGAGATCGTACCGGAGGTTAGCCGCAGTCGAGGGCGCATTCTGAAGAAACAGCGATTTTGTCGGGAAAGCTTACGATGTTACAGCCCATGCGGCGCTTTAGTCGGAACATACATTATGCCCAAAATAGTATAATGGTTGCACTCGCAGCGAGTTGAGGCGGCTCATCCAACATCCGGAACGGTAAATGCTCAGTTGGCGTGGCTCGTATCTCACTTGAACCGTATCATCCGGCGTTATCCCTATGAAGTCATATACTATTATTCCCATGCTCCTCGGACTTGTCTCCTTGGCGCAAAGCCACGTTTCAGCGGCGATTGTTTTTACGGCGGATATCACTCATGCGCAGGAAACCACGACTGGCATCCTGACGACCAGCACGGGCGCCCCCCGACCGCTGTCCTACGGAACGGCGACGTTCACGTTGAATGACGCGATGACTTCCCTGAGTTTCACCGCGACCATCTATAATATCGACGTTACAGGTTCGCAGACCGCAGCGGATATCAACGACAACCTAGCAGCCGCACACATTCATGCTGGGCCCAGCGTGACATTTGGAGTGAATGGCCCGGTGGTCTTCGGATTTTTTGGGGCACCGCTCAATGATAACAATCCTAACGACGTCATCGTGACACCCTTTGCCGCAGGCGTGGGAGGAACGTTCGCGTCAAAATGGGATATGAACGAGGGCCAAAACACGACGCTCACGGCCCAGCTACCAAATATTCTGGCGGGTAGGTCGTATATTAATTTCCACACCGTGCAATTCCCCGGCGGTGAAATTCGAGGGCAGATTCTAGCCGTTCCCGATACCGGCTCAACGATGATCCTGTTGGGGCTCGGCCTTTTGTGTCTGGTGGGCTTTGCCCGGAGAAAGTAAATCGTCTGCCCGGAAACGCTCTTGTTTTACATTGGGCCGACCCGGTGACTCTCCGTGAAATGCCCGGGCAGATCTGAGATCAGATTCACCCGGACGTCC
>JBBQEG010000171.1:0-10884 GCA_038320495.1 Opitutales bacterium
TGATTCCTGGGCGACATCCACGTCGGTGATTCGACTTGAGGCGGCCTCCAGATTGGCCTTGTTGACCACCAGGAGCTCGGTCGCAAAACCGAGGCGGCTTTGTTCGGCGCCATTCTGGGCGCGGAAGGTGGCAACGTTCTGGATGGCGTCCGTGACATTGGTGACACTGATATCGCCCAAATTGGTGCTCGAGCCCGTCAGACCGCCAATGCCCGTCGTACTGCTGGTGAGATCACGGCCCGCCAGAGTTACAGATGAACCTGAGCCCGAGCCCGAGCCTTCCTCGGTCGTATAGACGGTTCCGCTGGTGGAGGCGAACATGGAGACCCCGTTGAACTTTTCCGCCGTGATCGCGGAGAGCTGGGCTTTGAGAGCGGTGAACTCGGTATTGTAATTCCCCTTGTCTTCCGTGCTCTTCGTCACGTCTTCATAGAGGGTCCGCAATTCGCCCATGCGATCGAGAATTTTGCCTGTGACCTTGAGCGCGCCGTCCTGCGATTGCAGAAACGAGACCGCATTGCCGAGATTGCTAATGACCGCGCCCTGACGTTTGGCGGTGGCCGTAAGTTTCATTGAGACTGCGAGTCCACCGGCGTCATCCGCGGGGTTCACAATCTTCGAGCCACTGGAGAGTCGATTCAGACTCTTCTGCAGCGAGCTGTTGGACGAGGCGAGGTTGTTGGCTGCGACGATCGCAGCAAAGTTCGTATTAATGACAACTGACATGATGATCTTCCTTGATCGTTGAGCGTGGCGTCCGTGCCACAGTCGTATTCGGGAGGGACGGCTCCGAATCGCGCCGGTCGTGACGTTTGTCTCGACAGAGCAAGCAATCGTCGCGGGAAGGGAAAACCTTGATCGAAAAGCGAAGATTTTATTTTCGCGGTCAAACGAGTTTTTTCTAAACTGCTTGCGGCTCAAGCCGACTACGCGCGTGCCGATAGACAGGGCGGGGCAATCCGTCCCCTTCAATACTTTTTATCATGCCCTTTCAAGTCGCTGGTCTCGCCTCAAATTTCGATTGGAAGAGTTTCGTTGATCAGATCATCGATCTTGAACGCACCCCGGCTACCCGCATCGAAGCGGAGAAGACCGCCAACAGCCAGAAGGTGACCCAACTGGGCACGCTGGGTACCCGGCTCGAAGCATTGAAGACCGCCATGGCCGCGGTTAACTCGAGCACGCTGTTTGGTCAGCGGACGGCGCAGTCCACCATGTCCGGTTCCCAGTGGACTTCCAGTGCGGCGAGTAACGCGCCCACGGGAACCTACAAGATCGCCGTGTCGCAGCTCGCCACGGCGACCAGCCTGCGGGGAGCAGTCAATGTGGGTGGGGGACTCAATGCGACCAATGACGTCTCTGCACTGACAGTGGCGACGCTTCCCATCGGTCAGGCGATTACGGCCGGAGACTTCACCGTGAACGGGCAGAAAGTGTCGATCGCGCTCACGGATTCGTTGCAGGACGTGTTTGATGCCATCTCGACGGCGACCGGTGGGACGGTGACTGCGAGTTACGATAACACCACGGATCGTGTCACTCTGGCCAGCAGCGGGGGAGAGGTTTTGCTCGGGGCATCCAACGACACCAGTAATTTTCTTCGAGCGATGAAGCTCGGTAACAACGGGACGACGACCACCACGAGTTCTGGTGGACTGGGCACCGTGAAAACGGCCGCACCGCTCGCCACGGCGAATCTGGCGACGCCGATCACGGCGGTGGACGCGAGCGGCAATGGGACGTTTTCGATCAATGGCGTGGATATTGCCTATAACGTGAACACCGATCCGCTGTCGGCGGTGCTCAAACGAATCAATGATTCCGGTGCCGGCGTGACTGCGTCTTATGACGCCACGAACGATCGGTTGGTTCTAACCAATCAAAGCACGGGCGACCTCGGGGTGAGTGTAAGCGAAGCGGCGGGTGGGCTCTTGGGCGCGCTGGGTCTCTCTACGGGTGCCGCCCTGGCGCGCGGGACCAATGCGGAGTTCACCATCAATGATGGCGGCACCTTCACCAGCGCGAGCAACACGCTCGACGGATCGTCACATGGAATCACCGGTCTGAGTGTCACCGTAAACTCGCAGAGCACTGAGACCATCAGTGTTGCGGCTGACACCGGTACGATGAAAGCGAAGGTTCAGGGATTCATCGATGGTTTCAACGCGGTGCAGCAATTTCTTGAGTCTGCCACGAAGGTCACGACGGATTCCAAAGGCAAAGTGACGGCCGCCACGTTATCGAGTAATCGCGAGATTCAGGAGTGGGGTCGCACTTTACGAACCTTGGCGTTTGCGGAAGTCACGGGGGCGACGGGGCAGATCAAGCGGCTCGCGGATATGGGCATCGATTTCAAATCCGGTTCCAACGAGCTTGAGATCAAAAGTGCGACCAAGCTTGACCAGGCGTTGGCGGGCTCATCGGCGGCCGTGGATTCATTGTTCACTAAAGACGGAACGGGCCTCGGGGCGAAATTCGGTGACTTCCTCGGTCGAATCACGGTCCAAAACACCGGTCAGCAAGAACGCTTGAACAAGGCAAACACCGGTCTCGACGAACAGATTGCTGCCATTGAGCGTCGGCTGGTGCAGCAGCGTTCGTTATTGGAGTCCGCTTTCATTCAGATGGAAACGGCGCAGTCGCGAATCAATCAGCAGCAGTCCGCGATTGCCGGGATGTTTCCACAGTCCAAATCGTAATCCGACATGGACGCGCCAATCAAAGTTTTGACGAAACCCCGCCGGACTTCGCCGGTGAGAGGTATCACCGGTGCACTCCTGCTCGGCACGCTCGGCTTGAGCATTTTTTCCGGCTGCATGCACCCCGGGCCCTACGATACCGCGCGAGTCGGTCCCTTGTATACGCCAATGAATCATTCCGGCGAGGCCAACCTCGGAGAAATCCGGCGAGTGGTCCTTATGCCGATTTGGGCCGGCTCCACCGCTTCGGCCGAAACGGCTGCAGGTTTCGACCCGGTGCTCGTCACGGCGTTGCAGGCCAGTCAGCGGTTTGAAGTCGTGACCTTGTCACGGGAAGATTGCCTGCGACGATTCCGGGCTGAAGCGTATTCTTCGGCGGGCGCGCTGCCGCATGATCTGATGGTCACGCTGCAGCGGGAATTCGCGGCGGACGCGGTGCTTTTTGTCGACCTGACGGTATTTAGTGCGCACCGGCCGCTCGCGATGGGATTGCGGGCGAAACTGGCGGGTTTTGACGATAGCCGCCTCATTTGGGTCTTCGACAATGTGTTTTCTGCGGATAATGCGGCCGTCGCTAACTCGGTTCGTAATCACTTCCTGGACGCGGATCGCAGAGTTCCAGCGGATCTAACGCACAGTGCATTGCAATCACCCTCCCGTTTCGCCGCTTACGCCACGACGGCCATGTTCGCGACGCTCCCGCCTGTAGTTATTCGCCCGACTCCGATCCCGGCGCCTGCTCCGGCGTCCCTTTAACGGGTTCTGCGACCTGCCTTTAAATTACTACGTAAAGTTACCTCAAGTTACGGTCCATTTGTCCGATTTCTTTACACAGCAACCAACGGCGTTCCCTGTAACCGTCATCAGCGGCAGACCGTTTCGAACAACCCGAAATAGCCAATGATTACTTCTACCACATCCACCGACCGCTCGGCGCGCTCTGAACTGATTGCGAGCGCCAGCCCGCTGCCAAAGCAATTGGACGCAAAGCAGTCCGATCACATCTCAGTCGCAAGTGCAGCCTTCCTGCGTTCTGAATTACAACGTCAGCCCGAGGTGCGCCCTGAAGTCGTGGAGCGCGCCCGCGCTCTGATGAAAGATCCCGCATATCCGCCGATGGAAACCCTCCGCCAAGTCGCGGAGCAAATCCTTGGATCCCCTGATCTGAGCGAAAGCGACCTCTGAGCCCCGACCCCATGGTCGCCAAAGGCTACGCGCGAACCTATCGCGCCACCTCGATTCTCACGGCCAGTCCGGGCCAGCTCGTTTTGATGCTGTATGATGGTGCACTTAAAGCGATGGCTTTGGCCCGGGAGGCGTTTGCCTCCACGGAAGATCCGAGGCGCATCGAGAATATCAATACGCAGCTCCTGAAGGCGCAGGCGATCCTGACTGAGCTTCAAAACGGCTTGAACTTGGAAGCAGGCGGCGAGTTCGCGCAGACGATGCATCGCCTTTACGATTATCATAACCGCCGGCTCCTGGAGGCGAACATTCGCAAGCAGGTGGAACCGGTGATTGAAGTGGAACGGCTGGTCCGTGAACTCAGAGATGCTTGGGCACAAATGTTGGCTCAGCAGGACGGCGGCTCCATTGAGCGGATTCGCGGAGTGGCCTAACCATGGCGAGCTCGGCGCAAACCTGCACCAGGATCCTCTCTGCCCTCGAAGAGCTGGTCGGGCAGGAGGTCGCGGTCCTTCGGACAGGAGACTATTCCGCCTTGGTGGAGATTCAATCCCGTGCCGAGCCGTTGGTGAGTTTTCTCAGAGATCACGCTGAAACCGGCCTCGACGATGCGTTGAAAGCGAGGCTGGTCACATTGCACGCGATGCGGAAAGGCACGGTCGCTTCGCTCCATGCTCAAATGGCCCGTAATCGAGCGGAGCTCCGGGCGATCTCCGGGCGCCAGCGGGTGGTTGCTCAAATGGCCCCGGCCTATGGATCGGCCGCAGCCATGCCCTCAACGCTATCCCTCGTCGGTTGATCATTCGTCCGGCAACGACTCCGGAATGCGCGCAAAAAAAGACGGTCATTTGGACCGTCTTTTTTGTGCGTAGAATGGAAGGGAAGACTCGGGGCGCTATGACCCAGACCCAAGCGATTCCGGCCGATTTAGCCAGCGACGGCGGTGAGCTGGTGCGACTCCATTGAGTCCATCGACACTCCGGACGATGCGGGCGGGCCTTCGAGCCAGGCCATCGCAATGCGTGACGCCTCCAATTTCCAGTTGAGGGACGGGGTCGAGTAGACCGACATCACCGGGAAGGCGTCGCTGCCTTTCCAGTTGAGATTGGCTTTTAGGCACAAGGAGCCATCTGCCAGCACGAAGGCTTGGAGGAAGATGGATCCGGGAGGGAAGGGGAGGTCCGCGGCGGGCCGCGGGGTCAGGCTCAGGCGGGCCAAGCCGTGGTGGAAGTTAACCATGCGGCTTGATTCCCAAGCCCCCCCATCAACGACAGGGGATTCGGCAATCAATGCCTTTTCGATATCGGAGAGAAAAGAGAGTAAGCGCATTACATTAAGGTAGTCGGCACATTCCGGTCTTGAGTTTAAGTTTCGGTTAAGGTTTCCGTTAACTTGTCGTGAACGACTAAAATGCCTGCCTCTCCAGCGGTGTTGGCCAAATCCTCGGATTCAGACTCGCAGTTATTGCTCGGACTGCGTCCGTCTGAAAATAGCCTTATCTTGCTCATCGAAGACGATGATCATATCGCCGGGCTGATTTTATTGATCCTCGGCCGGGTGAATCGTCGGGTCTTGCGGGCACGGGACTGCGAGACGGGACTGCAGCTTTTTAACAATCACCGGCCCAGTATCGATTTGGTCATTGTGGACTCCCTGCTTCCCGATGGAGAAGGCAGCCTGCTTTGCCAGCAATTGCGTGCTGCTCGACCCCACCTGCCAGTCCTTATGACGAGCGGTCGCGAGCAGACGCGGATCGCCTCATTGATCAAGGGTGGCGCGACCGCGTTTCTCCCCAAACCGTTCCTGCCTGCGGACGTAGAAAGAAATGTCGCTGGTTTGTTGGGCGTGTAGTATCCGGTGGTAAGTGTGCTGCGGGTAAACATTTGTTTGAAACCGGCGTGAGGGAAGCTTTAGTCAGCAGCCCTCTCACTTCGTTCACCGCCGCAATCGCTCATGTCATTCGAGAAAATCCTGATCGTCGAAGACGATTTGGTTGTCCGCAATCTGCTTCAGAGCATTTTCATGCGGCACAAGCTTACCGCTACGGTGGCAAACACCTTGGCGCAGGCTCAGGCATTCCTTGCCAAGGAACCGTTCGATCTAATGATTTTGGACCTTCGGCTACCGGACGGAGATGGGCTGAAGTTTCTTGAGCAAGTGGCGACGCTACCCGAGCGGCCGTTGGTCGTAATGGTGACGGGATTCGGTTCCATCGAGTCAGCCGTGGCCTGCATGCGGGCCGGCGCCTTCGATTATGTCCTCAAGCCGTTTTCGCCGTCGCAAATCGATGTGATCCTGCGAAAGGCGCAGACCTACCGACAGCTGGTTAAGGTTAATAATCTGTTGAGTGACGACCCGGAGGATGATGACGCCTTACTTGTCGGTCGCAGCCCTGCCATGATGCGGCTCCGGCAGTTGATCGACCGGGTCGCGCCGACTGATGCGACGGTCCTCGTGACGGGTGAGAGCGGGACGGGTAAAGAAATGATCTCGCGTGAGTTCTACCGACGGAGTCCACGGCGGGGGCAACCTTTCATCAAGGTCAACTGTGCGGCCGTTTCGCAGACGTTAATCGAAAGTGAGTTTTTCGGCCACGAGCGCGGAGCGTTTACCGGTGCGACGGAACGTCGCGAGGGCCGCTTTGAGTTGGCAAACAATGGTACGCTGTTGCTCGATGAAGTCAGCGAGATCCCCGGTCCCTTACAGGCGAAACTTCTGCGGGTTTTGCAGGAGCGCGAGTTCGAACGCGTCGGCGGCAGCCGCACGATCAAGGTCAACGTCCGCATTATCGCGACATCGAACCGCGATTTGCTCTCTTATGTCGCCAAAGGGGAGTTTCGTCAGGATCTGTATTACCGGCTTAATGTATTCCCGGTGCACGTGCCGGCCCTCCGCGAACGGGTCGAAGACATTCCGATCCTGGCGGATCACTTTCTGCGGCGCTTCACGCGCAAACATGGCGTGAAGGTTACGGGATTCTCAGACTCCGCTCGGGCGGCGTTGCTTGCTTATCGCTGGCCAGGAAATGTACGCGAGCTTCAAAACACCGTGGAGCGCGCGGTCATTTTATCGGAGTCGGGCCGGCCGTGCTCGGCGGCCGCCCTGGGCTTGCCAGGGGATCTCTCGCCCACCGATGCCAGCTCCACCGCAACGTGGATGGAGAGCGATGCGTCCGAAGCTTTGGCGGACGTGCCTGCTCAGACATCGTTCGGCGACGGCGGGAGCGCCGCTGGCCCCGCCGTCACGGATGGATCTGGCATGGTCTTGCGACTCGAGGAGCTTGAGAAGCAGGCGATTCGCGCGGCCTTAAAGCAGACTGCCGGTAACCGGACTCATGCTGCGGCGGCGCTTGGCATCAGTATTCGAACGCTGCGCAACAAGCTTCAGGAGTATCGCGATGCCAACGATCCGATCGACTTGGGCATGGAATCGGCGGACGTATGATTCCGTGGTAGTCTGATTTTCCGCGAAGCGGAGAAGGCGTCAGAGGCAATCAGGGGAACGTAAAACACCCGGAGCCGGAGGTCTGCGTATACCGCGAAGCCGCTTGGATTTCCAAGGGCGGATTTAATCCCAGTTAAGCGTGCATCAAATGCGTCGATAAGCACTCGTCTCCCGAAACTCCGCTGAAATCATGCCAGCTGCCACCCAAATTACCGAAGCGCTGATCCGAGAATTTATCGTCCGTGCCGTAACGGACGTTTTTAAAACGATGATCGGCCGCGAACCGAAGTTTTCGCCCTTAGCACCCAACCAGGGCGGCAAGTCGCTTTCCGGTTCCAACCGTCCTCAAGTTGTCGGCACCGTCGGCTTTATTGGCGAGGCCAATGGGCTCGTCTACCTTCATTTCGATCTGGAGTTCGCCCGGAACTGCACCAAGCAACTGCTGGGCATGACCGAGTCCGAACTCGACGAAGCGGGTGATGAAGTAATCAACGACGCGATCGGCGAACTGACCAACATGACCGTTGGCGGTTTCAAGAATGGCCTCTGTGACGCGGGCCATCCCTGCAAACTTACTATTCCCTCCATTTTGCGGGGCACGAATTTCTCGATTGAGCCCATCAGCTCAGCCACTCGCCACGTCTATCACTTCGACTGCGAAGAGCATCAGGTGGTCGCCGACATTTTGATGAAGCAGGACGAATAATCGCCCAATTTTTTCTTACCATGCGCTATAAAGTTCTCACCGTGGACGACTCGAAGACCGTCCGCATTATTGTGAAGAAGGCGTTCAAGCCCTTTGATGTCGAAATCCTCGAGGCTGCCAACGGCGTCGAAGGTCTCGCTATCGCCGCCAAGGAGACGCCTGACCTCATCCTCCTTGACGTTACCATGCCCGTGATGGACGGCGTCGAGATGCTCACGAAGTTGAAATCTGACGCCGCCTTGAAGGCGATTCCAGTCATGATGCTCACCGCTGAAGGCGGTCGCGATCACGTACTGAAGATCGCCAAGATTGGCGTCCGCGATTATCTCGTTAAGCCTTTCAAGGAGGAGGTCCTGATTGAAAAATGCAGCCGCGTCATCGATCTCAAGCCAGTCAATGAGGGGCCTGCCAAGGCGAAGTCGATCTTCGATACGGCCGATATTCTAATCGTCGAAGACAAGCCGGCCATCGTACAGCAAATTCAGGATGGACTGAAGCATACGCCTTGGCGCATGCGGGGCGTGAGCACTCAAGGGGAGGCGCTGGATGCCGTCACCAAAGCGCCACCGGATGTGATCATTGTGAGTCTCTCGCTGCCGGAAGAGGCGGCTTTTACTCTGTTCCGCCTCATCCGCACGAACGTGAAAACCAAGTACACCCCGGTGTTTGCGTTGGTGGTAAAAACCGAGACGACGCAACAACAGCAGGCGCAGACGGTCGGCTTCAGTGCGATCATCACCAAGCCGATCGACATGGGCGAACTCGAAACGAAGATTGCCAAGGCGATGAATCTTGATACCTCGCAGCGTTACTACGCCACCGAAGGCGCGATCATGGTGATGCGCCTGCCGGAAGCCTGTTCGCCGGCAGTAATCGCGGAAGCCGTGACCTACCTTAAACCCAAATTCGCCGAAGCGGTTGATTCGGGTATCAACAAAGTCGTGATCGACATTCACCAGATCAAGTCGCTGCACATGGGCATCATCAAGCTCCTGTTCCAAGCGATGCAGACCTGCCGGGATCTGGCGATGCAGTTCGCGCTGGTGGGCAATCCGCAGATCATTTCGGAGTGCAAGGGCTTCGAGGACACTCGCGGCTGGACGTTCTATGACTCTTTGGACGAGGCAAAGAACAACTTGGGCAAGGGTACGGCTGCCGCAACGCCCCAGATGGCGACCGTCGGATAATCACTTTGTCAGGGGTGTAAGAGGCTAGAGGAAGCGGGCGGTGCGCGTGTGGTCGCGCCGCCCGCTTTTTTGTGCACGGATTCGGCGAAGGCGGGTGAACTGCCGTGGCGTTCGTTTTTCGGATTCGTCGCCCCGGGAATGGCGTCCTGTCATCGGGCGTGCTCACCGGGGATCGCCGGCCGTGAAACCTCCCGCCACCGCACGCCAACAGAGTAATCAATCCCGCCGCGATAATCCGCGCCACTCTCTCGTTGACGCATGCCGCCGGAACCCTGAACTTTCATGCAACATTCTTTCCGTCGCCCCGTCCAACGATGGCGATCCTTCCGCATGAAACATCTTCGTCTCGTCCTCGTCGCTTTTGCATCCTCGTTTGGCTTTGCCTACGCTCAGGACGAAGAACGACAAGCCCCGCCCGTCCAGATTCCTGACTTCAGCAATCTCGACGAATACATTTACGAGCCGAAGAGCACCGTCACCTTTGGCTTTCGTTATGTTGCTGGAGCAAAGACCAGCTTTGCCGGGCAGGGCCGGATTCTCGCTCCGGAAGATCCAGGTTCCGCGACGGGCGCCAACCAGCTTCGGTCCTACCGCGATGGGGTGGTACAGCCCGATGCGCGGGTTGTCGCTCGCGTCGATAACAGCGGGAATCCAGTGATCGACCCCGATAGTGGCGGTGCGATTTCTGAGCCCATTGCCCCCGATGGTCGGACCAATTCCTGGGGCTTTCTCGACGCCAGCCAGGGTGTCGACGGCTATCTCGCCTTTCACACGTACTCTGCGGAAATTGTCGATACCGGAACGCGGAACCAGAAGGCCAACTCGAGTGCCGGAATGGATATCGCCGTACATCGGGACATGGGTAGATTTTTTGGAGGCCGCATCGCTTGGGACCTGACCGCGGGCATGTCCATCAATGACCTCTCGGCCAACACAAACGATCGCGTTGGAGCATCGCTCACGACCCTCACCGATCTTTATTCGCTGTTTGGCCAACGCCTCCCCGATGCGCCTTATTCTGCGCCGAGTTCCTCCACGGAAACCGCACTCGATGCGAGCGGTAACCCCATCTTGAATGGTGATGGCTCCGTGCGCACGATTACGACCGACACGACCGTCCTCATCAGCAACGAGCCGGTCGACCGAACGATTACAACTCTCTTAAACGACAGCAGCGTCTTGAACCGCTGGTCGCTCAAGGGGGCCTATTACACCTTCCGCGCCGGTCCAACGATTTGGATTCCAATCACCACACGCCTCCGTGCCAGCGTGAGTGCGGGTGCTGTCCTCGTCTATTCTGGTTCCAGCTACACCGTCACGCAAACCTTGGAACCTGACTTTGGTGCTGAGATTTCGGATACGAGCTCCGTCTCCGATTACAAGCTTCTGCCGGGTTATTATGCCGATGCTTCGCTCCAGTTCGACCTGACTGAACGGGCGGGCTTCTACGCCGGTGCCGTTTTTCAATCCGCCGGCAGCTACACCCAAAGGATCGACAATGAGACCGCGCAGTATTCGACCAAGATCGATCTGGCGAACCAAAGCGGCGTGCGCGCTGGAATGTCGATTCGCTTCTAAGGAATTCGGCCGGGCCTTTTCAGGCCGGGCCAGATCAAGCTCGGGGCCCACCGAGCGGTGTGGGACTTCAGGATGTTAGCGGCCG
>JBBQEG010000172.1:0-10839 GCA_038320495.1 Opitutales bacterium
GACCGATTTTGAGGCGAATCGCATTCGGATGAGCGTCCGGATCGGATCGGGTCAACTCACCGAACCGCGCGATCAGCCGGGCTTGGCATTCTACACCGGTCAGAGTTACACGGAAGGCGGCCTCGGCCAGCACAGCGTCGACGATCTGCGGCGGATCCTCGCCGGCAAAACGGTCGGAGCCGGATTCAGCGCCGGTGGCGATGCATTCGTTCTCAGCGGCGTGACGAACCAGGAAGACCTTCTCCTCCAGATGCAGTTGGTGGCCGCGCGCATTACTGATCCGGGTTTCCGCCCCGAAGCGGCCCGGCAGGCGAAGAAAGCGATTGAACAAATCTATCTCAGTTTCGAACACACCGCCGCCGGCCCCTTCAACCTGGATGTACCGCGTCTCCTCGCGAGTGGCGACCATCGCTTCGGACTGCCACCGAAGGCGGAAATGATGAAACGCAACCTCGATGAAGTGCGATCGTGGGTCACCCCGGAACTCGCGCGGGGCGCGATCGAAGTCGCGATCGTGGGCGACCTGGATATCGATGCGACGATTGACGCCGTCGCCAAGACCTTGGGGGCCTTGCCAAAGCGCGAACCTAAGCCGGCGCTCGCCGACTTGCGGAAGGTCAGTTTCCCGACCGAGCCGTTCAACCGGGAGTTCACCATCGCCACGGAGATTCCGAAAGGAAACGTCGCCCTCTTTTGGCCCACCACCGATGGCCGCGAAATCCGCCGGGCGCGCCGGCTCAACCTCCTCGGGGAAGTGTTCAGCGACCGGCTCCGCTTAAAGGTGCGGGAAGAACTCGGCGATGCCTACAGCCCTGGCGTGGGCAGCGCCTCGAGCGACATCTACCCAGGTTTCGGATACATGCAGGCGAGCGTGACCGTGGATCCGCCGCGCGTGAAGGAAGTCGCCGACATCATTACCGAGATCGCCGCGGACATCGCGGCCAAGGGCGTCACGGATGACGAACTTGCACGCGCAAAAAAACCGGTGCTGACGAGCTTGCGCGAGTCCGCGCGCACGAACCAATACTGGCTCAGTGCCGTGCTCGCCCGGGCGCAGGAACGGCCGGAAATGCTGGAATGGAGTCGGACGCGTTATGCCGACAACGAGGCGATCACGACGGAAGAGATCAGCGAACTCGCGCAGCGGTACCTTGCCGCAGAACGCGCGAGTCGGGTGACTGTATTCCCGACACCCAAGGACCAGGCAAACGCCGGCGTCGCGCCGGCGGCCTCGGCACCGGCCGCGCAAGCCGTGAACTGAGAGAGGGCGCGCGTGTGGCGTGTAACAAAAGCGCGAGAAGCGGAGGGCAGGTCTGTGACCTGCTCACGGCGGGTCACAGACCCGCCCTACTTTAATCCATCGACCTGGATTGCCGCGCAATGACAAGGAAGGGGACAAATTTCCGGATCAAACCCGCGCGACGACAATCGAGGCGTTGGTCCCACCGAAGCCGAAGCTGTTCGCCAGGGCGGCCCGCACCGGTTTGTGCACCGCGACGTTCGGGGTGAAGTTCAGGCCGAGATCGCCGCAAACCGGGTCGACATTTTCCAAGTTGATCGTGGGAGGGACAATCCCGTGATGAATCGCGAGTACGGCGCTAAATACGCCCATCGCTCCCGCGCCGCCCAGCAAATGGCCGGTCATCGACTTCACCGCGCTTACGTGCAGATCAGCTTTTTTCTCGGCGAACACGTTCGCGATCGCCGCCGATTCCTCGCCGTCGCCGCCTGGAGTCGACGTCGCGTGCGCGGAGACATAGTCGATCTCGGTCGGCTTGAGGTTGGCGCGCGCCAGAGCCGCTCGCATGGAACGCGCGGAGCCTTCCGCTCCGGGAGCGAGCGATGACAGGTGATACGCGTCTGCCGAAGCTCCATAGCCGCGCAACTCGGCATAGATCCGGGCACCGCGTCGCCGGGCGTGTTCGAGCTCCTCGATCATGAATACCACCGAGCCTTCCGAGAGCACAAAGCCGTCACGCGACGTGTCGTACGGCCGCGACGCGGTTTCCGGAGTGTCATTACGGGTGGAGAGCGCACGCATTTGGGCAAAGGCCCCGATGGCGAGCGGGGTCACCGTCGATTCAGCGCCACCGGCCAGCATCACGTCGGCGTCATTTCGAATGATGGCCGCGGCGGCTTCGCCCAAGGCGTGTCCGCTGGTGGCGCAAGCGGAAGCCACACTCATGTTGGCACCGCGGAAATCGAGCAGCATGCTCACCTGACCGGCGAGCAAATTAGGGGCGATCTGAATGATGAAGAAAGGCGAAATCTTGCGAAAACCGCCCGCTTTCCACGTGTCGTGCATCGCTTCCATTTCCGGAAGTCCGCCCAAGCCTACGCCCAGGTTCACCCCCATGCGTTCGGACGAGAGCGTGGCGCGATGCGCATCGATGCCGGAATCGGCGTACGCTTCGGCGGCCGCGGCCACTCCCAGATGCGTGAAACGACCAAACTTTTTCACATCCTTCTGCGACAACGCCTGGGCAATCGGATCGGCGCTGGGACGTGGTTGCAACGGAGCCGGCAGCGGACGTGCCGGATCGAAATCGCGCACCTCGCCGGCGATTTGCGCCGTGCAACCGGTGGGATCGAAACGGGTGATGCGACCGATTCCGCTGCGGCCGGCGATCAACGCGCTCCAAGTATCGGCTGCACTGTTTCCACAAGGGGTAACAGCGCCAATCCCAGTAATCACAACGCGACGGGTGGATGTGGTTGTTTCAGACATGCTCGCGCCACTGAAACAACGAAACGGCCCTTCGGCTAGCGCCTTTCTCGAAACCCGCTCATCTCTATCGCCCAACGCAATTTCTGCATCCAAGACCTGAACGGCAGCTAAGAAATTCTCCGGCGTCCCATAAGAACACCCGTCGAACCGGGTTTTGACTTTGCCGCGAGGGCGCCTTTTGCTCTGAACTTCCCCAACCGGGAATTTCGTTCATCCACGCACTCATGCAGCAGCTTCACGCCCACTGGCGGATGGAATACATCGAGGCACCGCGCTACCCCGCCGCGATGCGACGCCCGTTCACCGAGCTTCCCGCTTTGGGAAACGATCGAGCCGCGCTGATCGTGCACCGCTCGCGGCATTCCTATCTGATCCTCAATCGGTTTCCGTACAACCCGGGCCACCTGCTCGCGGTGCCCTTCCGAGAGGTGACGGATGTGACGGAGTTGGGCGCCGAAGAACGGGCGGATCTTTTCGAAGAAATCGTCCTGGGAAAAATCCTGCTGTCCGGCGCACTGCGGCCGGAAGGTTTCAACATTGGTTTCAATTTGGGCGCGGCGGTGGCCGGGGGCAGCATTGCCCATCTGCACGGACACATCGTCCCACGCTGGAGCGGCGATAATAATTTCATGCCCGTACTCGGCCAGACGCGAATCCTTCCGCAATCGCTCGATGCTACGTGGGAGCGCTTGGCGCAGGCCGTGGCTGAGCTCGATCCTTCCGAAACCGCGCGGGTAAGCCCGGCCGGATCGGCCCCTGTGCCGCCCTTATAATTCACTTCCAGCGCGGTATGAAAACGTCCTCCTTGCCCTCCAAGACCCTTCACTTCCCGAGTCCGCGGCATCTGACTTCGCTCTACGCCTCGCGGGAGGAAAATCTCGTTCATGTGGAGCGCGCCTTGGGCGTGAAAATTGTCACCCGCGATGACTGGCTCAAACTCGATGGGAGCGCCGAACAAATCGCGACCGCGGAGGCCCTCTTTACGTTTCTCAACGAAGCCCGCGGCCAGGGTGTGACCATTCGGACGCCGGATTTTCATCGGATCGCCGATGCGTTTGCACGCGGCGAAGGCTCCCAGTTGCGCAGCTTGCTGGAACAGCCCCTCGTGATTACCACGAATCGCAAGACGATCGTGCCGAAGACGCTGGGCCAGAAGCTTTATTTGCAGTCGATGCTCGAGCATCCCGTCGTGTTCGGGATCGGTCCGGCCGGGACAGGCAAAACCTACCTGGCGATGGCCGCCGCCGTGAACGCATTGCTCAAGAATCAGGTGGAGCGCGTCATCCTCACCCGGCCCGCGGTCGAAGCCGGCGAGGCGCTCGGATTTCTCCCGGGCGACCTGCGCGAGAAAATCCTGCCGTATCTGCGCCCCTTGTACGACGCGTTGCATGACATGCTGGACGCCGAGGATGTTGCGCGTCTCACCGAGAAAGGAGTGATCGAAATCGCCCCACTCGCCTACATGCGCGGGCGGACCCTTTCGCGCGCATTCATCGTGCTGGACGAAGCGCAGAATACCACGCCAGAGCAGATGATGATGTTCCTCACCCGTCTCGGCGAAGAGTCGCGAATGGTTATCACCGGAGACATCACTCAGATCGATCTTCCCCGCTCAAAACAGAGTGGCCTGCTTGAGGTCCGGCACATCCTCTCCGATATCAACGGCATCGATTTCCACACGTTTAGCGGCGCCGATGTCGTCCGCCATCCGCTCGTCGCAAAAATCATCAACGCCTACGACGCCTATCGTAACCCCGGCGTCGTCAAGGACCCCGCCGAGGACAAGCGATGATCTCGCCTCCACGGAATAAATCCTCCACGGTCATTCGGTACTCCAGCTGATGTCTGTCCGCAATCAACTGAAACTCCTCGTCGGCGGCTTGGGCGCGCGACGCACGGGCGGTCCGCCTTCCGCTCAGCAGCGCTCAAACATGGGCGAGTTTTTGGAGCGAAGCCCCGTCGTCGCAGCGCTCATTTTCATCGTGACGGTGGCCGCGATTCTCCTGATCAGCTCCGCGGGCATCAACACCTTCGATGTCCCGGTCTCGCCCAACCAGGTCGCCACCGCGCGGGTCACGGCCCTGGCGTCGTTCAGCTACGAAAGCGCCGAGCGCACCCGTGCCGCCCGCGAACAATTCCTCAACCGCGTTCCCCCGGTTTACCGGCTCGATTTCGAGCCGATGCGTCGCTTCGAGGCCGGCGCCCGAATGCTGCTGCGTCAGCTCGCCGCCTTTGAAGCGTCCCAAGCCATCAGTAATGCGCCCATCGCCACGCGCGGCGCAGAGCTCTCGGCGATCGCCGAAACGTTCAACTCCCACGGGCCGTACAACGCCACCGCCGAAGACATGATGGCGATCCTCGCCGTCGGCGATGGCCGCACGCGCGCAGCCCTGATCGAAAACGGCATCGCCACGCTCCGCGACATCTACTCGCAAGGCGTTTCCGATCCCACCCTCGATAGCCTCAGCCCCGGCTCCGCCGTCGTCCTCCAGATCGCGCGACCCGACGGCGACACCTCCCAACGCCGGGTGCAAACGATGGAGGAAGCCCTGACCGTCCTCCGCGTCAGCCTCGCCACCGAACAGGTTCCGCGCGCCGCAGTGCCAGCCGTTTTTCGCCTCTTCCGTTTCGGCCTGACGCCCAACATCGTCTTTGACCGCGCCGCCACGCAGGCCCGGCAATCCACGGCCGTCACTGCCGTCAAGCCAGTCGTGGTCAATGTCGTGCGCGGCCAGACTATCCTCGAGCCGGGCGATCGGGTAACACCCGAGATCTACGAGATGCTTAACGCCCACCGGCAGTATTTGCGGGATGACCACGACACGGCGATGCGGGAGGGGTTGACGCTCTTCGGCCGCGTGCTGCTCGTGCTCGCCATGGTCGTCGCGTCATTGATCTACATGCGGATCGAGGACCCGGATACGCTGCGCAGCAACCTGCGCTGCGGGCTGCTCGCGCTGGTCGTGATTGTAAACCTCGCGCTCGTCCGCGCCAATTACTCGCTGGGCGGAGCGGAGTTCTTCGTGCGCGACGGCTCGTGGGCTTCGACGCTGCCGTATATTGCCCCCACCGCTTTTGCGCCGCTGATTGTGGCGATCCTGATCGATGCGGGTTCCGGCATTTTCATGGCGCTGCTGATTTCGATCTTCACGGGCGTCATCTATGGCAACCGCCTCGACCTGCTGGTTCTCACGTTTCTGGCTTCGTTGGTTACGATTTACTTCGGACGGGACGCGCGCCGGCGCGGACGTCTGGTGCGGGCCGCGGGAGCGGGCGGACTTACGGTGGCGGCGTTTGCCGCGCTGATCGGTATCGCCGATCAGACCGAGTTTGACACCTTGCTGCGCCAGATGTTGGCCGGCATCGGCACGGGCCTGCTCACGGGTATTGGCGTGGTGGGTCTGCTGCCGGTACTCGAGTCATTGTTCAAACGTACAACCGATATCACGCTGCTAGAGCTGACTGATTATAATCATCCCCTGCTGCGCCATATGCAGCTCGAGGCGCCCGGCACGTATCATCATTCCCTCGTCGTCGCGCAGCTTTCGGAAAATGCCGCCAATGCAATTGGCGCCAATTCACTGCTGACGCGCGTGTGCGCGTTGTTTCACGACGTCGGGAAGACCCCGAACCCCCAATTCTTCGGCGAGAACCAGCGCGACCGTACCAACCCGCACGATTGCCTCGATCCCCAGGAGTCCGCCCGCCTGATCAAACAGCATGTCGCCGATGGCGTCGAACGCGCGCAGAAACACCACCTGCCGACCGCCGTCATCGATGTGATTCAACAGCATCATGGCACGACGCTCGTCCGCTACTTCTACGAGCGCGCGGTCGTCCTCTCGCGCGCGCCCTTTCCCACCGTCGCGGACTCCAAACGCGCAGACACCCCGGCTGCGGCGATCGTTGACCTGCCCGATGCGGGCGCGTTTCGCTACTCGGGCCCGAGGCCGCAATTTAAGGAAAGCGCGATCATCTCGCTTGCCGACGGAGTCGAAGCGACATCCCGCTCCTTGCGCCAAGTCGAGCCAGGA
Source organism: Opitutales bacterium (assembly GCA_038320495.1). GTDB lineage: Bacteria > Verrucomicrobiota > Verrucomicrobiia > Opitutales > Opitutaceae > ER46. Next base: position 6,763 of record JBBQEG010000172.1, read on the forward strand.
CAACTCCAGGAACTCATCAACCGGGTGATCGACGAACGCATTGCCGAGGGCGAACTGAACGAGGCTCCGCTGACCCTCGAGGAAATCTCGCGCATCAAGGACAGTTTTCAATTCACCCTGCTGAACATGCTCCACTCGCGGGTTGCGTATCCAGAAAAGTCTGACGCCAGCAAGGGCAAGGGTAAGACGGCGGATGGCCGTTGAGCCGCGGGAGGTGAGAGCGTTTCCCCATGAACGCGCGCCGCGGCTCGGAAGGAAGTCCTGTCGGCAAACACGTTTTGCGTCTCCCCTGACAAGCCCAGCGGTCGATTAATCCTGCCCGGCAACGATCCGCCAGCTCAACGCCTCTCCGCTGACCTTTCGCATGACCTCCGCCTCTTCCCGCTCGCGACCGGCGCCGACACGCCCCGACGCTTCGATTGACCGAAGCGTCGTCATCGCCAACCGGCACCCGCGGCTTCGCCTACCACGCCGAGCGGTCGAAAACCTGATTCAAGTGCTCGACGCGAATCATTCGGCCATCGGCGTCGAAGCGAGCCGGGTGCCACGCGGCGAACTCTCGCTCGTGTTCCTGACCGATGCAGCACTCGCGCAGCTCCACGCGGAGTTTCTCGACGATCCAACGACCACGGATGTAATCACGTTTGAAGGAGAGAACGCACTCGGCCTGCCGCCGGAGGCGCTGAGTGCGGGTGAGATCTGCGTGTCGGTCGACACCGCCGCGAAATACGCGCGCGTCCACCAACGGGAATTCAGCCCGGAACTCACTCTTTATCTGGTTCATGGCTGGCTGCATCTCGTGGGCTATGATGATTTGGTCCCGGCCAAAAAACGCGCCATGCGCCGCGCCGAAACGCGCGCCATGGCGGTGTTGCAGGCAGCGAATGCGTTACCTGAGTTCCAGTTGGTGGGCTCAGCGAAGCCAAAGATCAAAGCGCGATCGGCGACGGCGTAAGCGGCCGATCTCGAGGCATTACAGCGTGGTTGCGGGCGCGGGGACATCAGCCTGGGGGCGCAGAATCGAGCCGTTTGCAGAGACGCTCAGGCGACAGACAGGAATGTCTGTATCACTTTTCAGCGCCAAAACGCCTGAAACGAAGGCGACGGACGACGTCCGCACAAAAATCTTTTGCCTCTGGCGATGAGCTGGAGGACCTTCCACGCCGCCCATGTCGTCTGTGCACCCGTCGCCCAAATCCCGCCTGATCACGTTCCGCAATGCGTTTCTCGCAGGAGCGCTGATGCTTGCGCCCTTGATCATCACGTTTTGGGCGTTCAGCGCGATTGTCGATATGGTGGGCGGCCGGTTTCGCCCGCTGTATGAACATTATCTGCCCGGGTCGCTGCAACGCATCCCCTTTCTCCTGGATGTACTGGCAACGGGCGTCGTCGTTCTCCTCGTTACCATCCTGGGCTACTTGTCGAACTACGTTCTCGGCAAATACTTTGTCGGCTTAAGCGAACGCGCCATCCAGCGGATCCCCATTGTGGGTGCGGTGTATAATTCCGTGAAGCAAATCATGGCCACGTTCGGGACGCAAAATCGCAATGTGTTCAGCAAGGTCGTGATGATTGAATTTCCACGCAAGGGAACGTGGGCGCTCGGATTTCTGACCAATAAAAACCTAGGCGAGCCGGAAGCAGTGACGGGCACCGAGCTCTGGACGATCTTCGTTCCCACCACGCCCAATCCAACCAGCGGATTTTTGATTCTGGTGCCGCGCCAGGAAGTGACGGAACTCGAGATGAGCGTGGGAGAAGGCATGAAGATGATCATCTCCGGAGGAACCGTCGTGCCCCCGTGGCCCAACGCCGTCCGGCAGGTCGAGATGGCGAACTAAACCCGCCGCGTTCCTCGCCGCTTACGTTTGCGTTACGCTGACCTGCGATTGTGCCCTCTCAGTCGCTCCAGACCGACGGTTTTGTTCTCCTGAAGCGTCCGGCTGCCGATACGTTTCAATCGTTTAACGTCTTCTCCGTCGAGAGGGGAAGCCTCCTCGTTTTGCAACGGATCGCGAAGAAAACAGGAGCGGTTAATGTCACGCTCGATCTGTTCGATGAAGTCACTCTCGGAGTCGAAAGCTCCAATCAGGGCCGGACGTGGTTCCTCAAGGAATCGCGCCTCATCACGCGGCACGCCAATCTGGGACGCAGTTACGAGACGCTGCGCTTCGCCTCGAATCTGGCCGCGTTAGTCGCGCGTAATCAAGTCGACGCGGATAGCAGGGACTCCGTTGCCAATCTGCTTAGAGTCGCGTTCGCCGCTTTCGCCGCGGGCGCACGGCCCGACTTGGTGTATTTTAAAAGCTTGTACGTTTTCGCCCGCGACGAGGGATATCCGTTGAAACAGCAATGGTTCCCCACGCTCTTACCCGCCGATCAAGCCACGGTCGCAACCCTGCTGAACCGTCCGCTGTCCGAGCAAGCGGCCACGCCGGAGGACGTGGCGCACCTGCAGACCCGCTTGGAGGAGTATCTCAGCGGTTACACCGATATCATCGTCGCCTAGCGGGCTGAGCGGGTTGCGCTGCCACCGTGGCAGAGCGCTCGCAAGCCGCTCATCACTCGTTCACGTCCTATGATTTTCGATCTCGATCAACGCACCGCCGCCTTGAGCGTCGGTGAGTTTTCCGAGTTCTCAGTCGGCCCCCGCGATGCGTCCGGCGGAGGCGTCGCCTCGGGGGTGTGGCGCGCCCAGCTGGGAACCCACTGGCACAACGAACTCCGCCATCGCGCCATTCAGGAACATGGCGCTGCGGCTTCGTTCGAAATCCCCATCACCGGCGCGATCGCTCACCGCGGCTGGACCCTTACGCTCACCGGCCGCATCGACCAGATCATTCGCAACGACCATCGCGCGACCCTGCGCGAGATCAAATCGGTGATCCGCACCCTCCCGGCCGACGAGGGCGAACTGCGGGCCGATTACCCGGAGTATTTCATTCAGGCCGCAACCTACGCGACCCTCACCCGACTTGGCCTCGCCACCCTGCCGCAACCCGAACTTCCGGCCAGCGATCCTCCCGCCGCGACCACCGGTTCGGCGCGAACGGAACTCGTCTTCGTCGAAACCGGCAGCGGACTCGCTCAGTCCATCGCACTCAATCCGGGCGACGAGGGGCTTTTTCACCACCAGCTCGAGCGCGTCACCGAGTTTTTAACCCTCCGACTTCGCGCCCGGGAACGCTTGCGCGGTCTACAGTATCGACCCGCATTTGCGGTCCCGCGGCCCGGACAGGAGACCACGCAGGCCGAGCTCACCACCCTCTTCGGCCGACAACCCTTGGTGTTGTTTGAAGCGCCGACCGGCTTTGGAAAAACAGGAGTGCTGATCGAGTTCGCACTCGGCCAACTCCGATCCGGACACTTCGACCGCGCCCTTTATCTCACCAGCAAATCGACCGGACAACTTCAGGTTGTTCGCACCTTGGCGGGGATGACCGCGTCCGTCGCTCCCCGCGAGAGCCCCTCGGCGACCCCAGCGACGACCACCGCCACGCCGGTCGCCGCGTGGCACGTGCGCAACAAAGGCGAACACTGCGTCAATACCACTTTCCATTGCGTGCGGGACAGCTGCGCGTACCTCGCCGATGCCGCGGCACGGTGGAACCAGAGCGGACTCGCCCGGTTCTACCTCGATGAGAAACACGCGCGCGACCTCGATACCCTGCGCGCGGCCGGACGTGATGCGCGCATCTGTCCGTATGAGATCACTCGCACCGCTCTCGCGTTTAACGACGTCTGGATCGGCGACTATAATTACGTCTTTGCACCGCGGAATCGCGGATTGTTTTTTGAGCAACCGGGCTTTCTCGCCGCGCGCACCCTGCTATTGCTCGACGAGGCGCATAATCTGCCATCGCGCGTCGCGGACGCGTATTCGCATAGCTTCAACGCGACCGAGGCATTCAGCGTGCGCGAAGAACTGCATCGCGTGCGCCCGCTCGCCTCGCTCGTCACGGCGTGGGATCATTGGTGTCACTTCCTTCAGCAACTGCGGCCGGTCGACGCGTTGCCGTTGAGCGACGAGGACGACGCCCGCCATTTACTGGGTGAACTCGCGAAACTCATCCCCAC
>JBBQEG010000173.1:0-10659 GCA_038320495.1 Opitutales bacterium
GTTGCCCGATTTTCGCATTCTGCTCTGCAATATAGCGCTCGCGCCACTCAGGGACGCGGGCGCGAAATTTTTTCCAGTCGGATTCGGATTCCATCGGAGTTGATGGACGAGTTAGACGGCACGGTCGCGCAGGTGCAAGCGGCACGTCAGACGTTTTTGTAGGATCGTCGCCGCCGGTTTCGGCGTTTGCGGGTCGGCTGTCGGTGACGAGTAACTCTGGCACCTTCCAAGGACGGTTGGGGACGGGGGAGTGCAGGGTTTCCGCGGCGACAGTCATTCTTCCAATAGTTGTGTCCGGCGACGTTCCTAAAGAAACATTTTCAGCGAACAGGTCTGGTCAACGCGTCAAAAACACCCAAGCTCAAGCCACCGAATGATGAGATTTTTTCTACTGTTTCTTTCGCTCGTTTCTTTCTCACAGGCGCAGTCCCCCGCCAGTCCACCGAACATCCTATGGATCTATCTCGAGGACGTCTCGGGTTGGTTCAGTTGTTATGGTGATAAGGTCATTAAGACGCCGCATATCGACGCGCTCGCCGCGGCCGGCACCCGGTTTACGCGTTTCTATACCCCCGCGGGCGTTTGTTCGGCCACGCGGTCTGCCATCGTGTTGGGCGCGATGCAGACCTCGTTGGGCGTTCATCAGCATCGCAGCTCGCGCAATAACGCGGTCGGCACCAAGCACGATGGCGTCGGCATGATTCATTTGCCGAGGGGCGTGGTGCCGTTGCCCCAGCTGTTCCGACAGAATGGGGTTTATACGTTCAATGAAGGTGGCAAGGACGACTATAATTTCGTCTTCAACCTGGCTGATTTCTACGATTTCTTGCCCAAGGCGCGGGGGTGGGGTCCGGCTGAACTTGTGGCGGGCCACTGCTGGGCCGGTCTGAAGCCAGGCCAGCGGTTTTTCGGACAAGTCCAGCTGGGCGGCGGCAAACTCGGAAGGGCCGCGCCCGTCGTGGTGGATCGCAGCCGGGTGCCGGTCCCTCCCTATTATCCTGATATCCCTGAGGTACGGGAAGAGATCGCCGCCCATTACGATTGTCTGCTGAAGACCGATGAGCAGGTTGGGGAAGTAATTGCCGCACTCAAGCGTGATGGCCTTTACGATAATACGCTTATTTTTCTATTTTCGGACCACGGTTATAAGCTGCACCGCCATAAGCAGTTTGTCTACGAGGGCGGGATCCACATGCCCCTGATCGTCGCGGGCCCTGGGATTGCCCGCGGGCAGGTGCGGGATGATCTCGTGTCGGGTATCGACCTTGCCCCGGCTTCGCTCGCTGCTGCCGGTCTGCCCATTCCGGCGCGGATGGAGGGGCGTAATTTCCTTGCCGCCGACCACTCGCCACGGGAATTTATCGCCGCTGCGCGAGACCGCTGTGACTATACGATCGAGCGTATCCGAACGATCGTTACGCCGCGTTTTCAATACTTGCGAAACTATCTCACCGACCGCCCGTTCATGCAGCCGAGTTACAAGGATCCATGGCCGGTGTCGCTTCGTTTGCGCGAAATGATGGCGCGTGGCGAAATGAATGAAGCGCAGCTCGTTTTCTTCGGACCGAACAAGCCAGCGGAGGAATTATACGATTTGGCGAATGATCCGCATCAGATTCATAATCTCGTGCAGAGCCGTGAACATGCCCGGGAGCTTGAACGGCACCGCCAGTTGCTCGCCGACTGGATTACCACAACCGGCGATAAGGGCCAGGTGACCGAAGACGACGCCGGTTTGATTCAGGTTTTGTACGAGTGGAGAGAGAAGGCGGTTAATCCGGAGTATGATCGTTTGCGCAAGCAAATCGAACCGGTGGCGAGTAAGAAAAAAGGACGATAAGGGCGAGGCTGCGCCGGGTAATCGCGGTCACGCGCCCGTTCCGGACGGCAGAATTTCCAAGTGGCAACGGGCTTGGCGGACTGAATCCTCTTGGTCCGTCCGGGCCGAATCTTCTGAAGCTGCGTCGCGTCCTCGCACTCCGCATTCGGTTAGGGAACTTCGTAGACCTCGAGCAGCCCGAGTCCGGTCGCGCCGGCCACACCTGAGACCTGCACGGTGTAGTTGCCGGGCTGCAGAGTAACGAGGAGGGCGGCGTCCTTTGAATCGGCGGGCAGCGCGAATGCGCCCAGCTGACGAAACGTTGCGGTCAGTCCCGCGGTGCCGCCCCAGTTGTTGTTGTCGCCGATCGGCTTTGAGCTGCCATCGAGCAGGACGAGTTGTGGATCAGGGACAAAGCCAGATACCCCAACGGCGGCCAGTCCTGGGCCGACCGCCCGGATTAGGACCGCTTTAGAACCCGTGCCGCCGATCACAAAGCCCGCGGTGAATCCGCCCGCAAACTCCTTCAATACCGACACGTTGATCAAACGGGGAGTGGTCAAACTCACCGTTGCTTGCGGAGAGGCATCATAGACCTCCGCGAGCACTAACCCGCTGCTTTCCCCACTGGCAGAAACCAGCACGGTATGATCGCCGGGCAACGTGCTCATTGAAAGTGCGGCATCGAGGGAGGCCGCGCTTGCGTAGGGGAACGCTCCCACGGCCGCCATCGTGGTGGCGAGTACGGCGGAGCCTCCCCAGTTGTCGTTTTCGCCACTTTTCGTGGTTCCTGTGTAAACCTCGAGTTTCGAGTCGTTGAGCATCCCACTGGAAACGAAGGCGCTGAGCGAAGGTCCGGCGGCACGAATGACGAGGGGCTTATTGCCGGAGGTGTTGTTGCCTCCGACCACGAAGCCCATTCGGAAACTGTCATCGGGCGAGGAGAGTGGAGTGAGAATGGAAAGATTGATGATCCGGCTCTGCCCCGGCGTTATCGGATTGCCGGGCTCGGTGGTCCCGGGACTTCCATGGATGGCGCTGGAGGCACGCCACGTGGTGGGTTCGCGCCAGTCGATCGGCGGTGTCGTTGCGGGATTTGCGACGACCAGCGCGTGACCTCCACCCGAAGCGCTGGCGAACCACGTCGGTTCAAAGCGGAAGCGAAGTATATGCACATACCACGGCGACGGCAGTGTCAGCGCCAGGGTTTCACCGGTGTTGTCGAGTGCCCCGGAGAAACTACCCGGTGCGAGTGCGCCGGCCGAGCGGGGATAGCGGGAGAGAAACGCAGATCGGTTCTTCGCCACGACAATATAAGCTCCCGCGCCCAGGGTCGTGCCGGGCAGGAAAGTATAGTCGAGGCCGTTGGTGAAGCGCACTCCGCTTAGATCCAGCGCCGTTGAACCGATGTTTTGCAGTTCGATGTATTCGTAGTCCCCCGCGTTTGAAGCCGCGGCCGGTTGATACATCAGCTCGCTGATTCTGAGTTGATGCAGGAGGGCACTGTAGGCCGCGGGAAGGGGCGTCTGGTTCGACATCCCCGGCGTTGGCACCGCAAATGAGGTGATGGTCGGTGAACCGTCGGGCGTGCGCCCGCTGGAGGTGTCGCGTTGTTGTGACGCCAGCGCGACTTGATCGATCGTCGTGCCGTTTTCGCCCGTGAGATAAATCGGATCGATGTCGCCATCGAGACCGAAGCCGAAGTCGGCGCCGTAGAGCGGTAAAAAGCCATTGGCCGCAATATAGCTGAGCGCGGGGAAGACGAACCGGGTCGGCCGGGCCGGATCATCCGTGAGCCGCACGCCGGTGAGCGGCACAGGCTGGGCCGCAGGGTTAAAGAGCTCGATCAGATCGTGATCGAGCCGGAATGCGATCTTGCCCGCCCACTCGTTCAGTTTCAACGCACCCGGACCGGCCAGCGCTGTCGGGCTTGCATTGATTGCGCCGGGCGTCGGAACGGTCAGCGTCCAGATATTGGCAGCGGGGCCGGTACGCGAGATCGAGTGATTCGGAATCTGAAAACCAAATTGGATCGCGTCGATCAAGCCTCCGCCCGCGGTGGTGTTTTCGTAGAGCCGGACCTGATCGCCTTCGGCATCGAGAGAGAATCCGGTGTGCAGACCCGGTGCCGTGTTGTTGCTGTCGGCGTAAACCAAGAGGTAGCCGCCGGCGGCGAGGATCGTCCCAGCTGGGAAAACGTATTTGCGCGGCAGCAACGGATCGTCACTCAAGCTCTTGCCCGCGAGGTCGGCCGCGGTGCCGCCCGTATTATGCAATTCGATGATATCCGGGAACGTGCTGCCGTTGGCGATGAGGGTATTCGCCGCGAGGAGCTCGTTGATCCGCAACGTCGGCGTGCTGTTGGTCGTGTAGGTCGCGGTGCTGGTAGGCTGGGCGTGGGCGCCAGTGACGCCTGCGATCGCCGCACTGATGAGCGCGGCGGCCAACCAGGTGGACACCCGCAAGCCACGGAGAGCGCAGAAACGACGGCCCGAAGGGCGGGAGTGATGAAACATGGTGGCGGATGGAATCGAAGTCCGCCCCGTGAATTCCGGCGTAGAATAAAGGGAGGAGCTCGAAGCATTCATCGTCAGCGGTTCGGGCTGGCTTGAGCGCAATCGCACGGGCAGCGCCGTCGGGCCGCCGTTTCCGGGTATTTAGGTGATGCCGACCTTCCCGTCCGGGCATTTTTTCCGGTTGAACCAGCCCCAGCCGGAATATTTCACACTTTGACGTGAACGTTCTACACGTTATGTACGTCTATCATTACCTTGTCATTGCGAGAAGCGCAGCGACGAAGCAATCCATCTAGCTGGATCGCCACGCCCTCGTTCCTCGGGCTCGCGATGACAAATCAGAGTGGTAGAGTCGAGGAGTGGCACCGATGGATCCCGGACGGATCAGGCGGGAATGCCTGCATCACCCTCGCCGTCCAGCGGCGGGATTACGGCGTAAAGATCTGATTCTCCGACGCTCCGTCAGCGAGCTGGCGGTAGATCGCATCGATCGGCCGGCCCGTGCGAAACGCCTTTTCCAAGCGCCGAGCGAGCGTGCCTTCGCGGAGGTAAACCTCCAGGGCTCGCTGCTCGGCCGGCGAGGCGTTCGCGCCAGGATCGAGCCGGGTGATCACGCTGCGCCACCAGTCACCGGCCGAAACCGTTCGATCCGGCGGAAGCCCCGCCGCACGCAACAGCACCGCCTCGTTGATCGGCGCCCTTTCCCCTTGCTCCACTGTCGCGTTGAAAACCTGCGCGAGCGGAACGACCGGCACGGCCCTTTGCTCTGCCGCGGGCAGCAGCGTCTCCGCCACCAACTCGCGCAGCAATGCGACCACCGTGCGCAGAATCGCGAGATCGGCCGCCGGGCACTCCTGCAAGTCCAGCACCCGGATTTCAATGCTGCCGCGTTCAAAGCGGGCGATGGCGCCACGCGAGTTGGAGTAAACCGCCTGGAGCACGCCGTCGGGATCGTGTGGCGCGAGTTGTGCGGCGATCGGAGCGTAGATCTCGCGCTCGTAATCTGCTTTTGAATACACCGGCTCGGGCACGACTGACCCGCAGAGCGCGGGCAGCCGGGCGGAGTTGCTTCGGTAAAACGCCAGCCGGTTATCGGTGAAACCGGTCAACCGGCCCTCGACGAACGGGGAGGACGCCGCCAGGGCCGGCAGCAGCGGTAGTACCAAACGCACCGCGGCGTGCAGACGGGCAAACTCCGCATCGTTGGCGAAAGGCAGGTTCAGATGCGCGCTCTGCAGATTCGACCAACCATGACCGCGGCAGTCAAAGATCCGGTCAAAGGCAGCATAGACTTCGCTGAAATCGTGCGACCACAGCACGGCCTCGGCGGGCGTCATGGTCGGATGCATGGCGGTCGGCAACAGTCGCGCCTCGTGCGGAGCGAGGCGCCGATTGACCTCGCGGACCTCTCCGGCAAAGCGCTCGGCGAGTCCGTCGAAGCTCGCCGCAGGCTCTGTGGTCTTGAGTTCAATGACGTGCGCAATGAGCTCGTTCGACCAGGAGAGGTCGTCCCGCTCGACGTCCGACACCGGATGGCCGGCGGCGTCGACGAGGACGCGATCCGCCCACGGCGCCACGCGCAAATCGGCGGTGCGCACGACCATGTATTCGAGCTCGACGCCAAAGCAGGAAAACAGCGAACGAGCCGCGCTCATTCGTCGGAGCGGCGGTCCTTTTGCCGCTCCAGCCTGCGCACAAAATGCTCCATGATCCGTTCGTACAACGTGTCCTTTAGCAGGACGTCTTCGTATCCGGCATCAATGGACGGATTGTCGTTCACCTCGATCACGTAGGCCGAGCGTCCCACCTGCTTAAGATCGACGCCATAGAGTCCATCACCGATCAGCGAGGCGGCCCGCACGGCGGCGCGGATGACGTGGCCCGGCACGAGTTCAACGGGAATGGCCTCGACCTTGCCATAGTCAGTTTCGCCGTCCGCATCCTTGATGATGATTTGCCAGTGCTTGCGGGCCATGAAATATTTGCAGGCATAGAGCGGCTTGCGATCGAGCACGCCGATGCGCCAGTCGAAGTCGGTGGCAATGAACTCCTGGGCCACCAGCAGTTCTGTGGCCTCGAAGAGCTTGGTGGCTTCGGCCTCGAGCTCCTCCCGGGTTTTCACCTTGGTCACCCCTTGCGAGAACGCGCTGTCCGGCTGTTTTAAGATGATTGGGAAACCGAGCTCGGTGCAGACCTCGTCGAGGTTGTCGCGATGCACAATAATGGTTTTGGGGGCGAGGATCCCATGCCGCTCGAGCAACTCCGCGAGATAGACTTTGTTGGTGCAGCGAAGGATCGAACGGGGGTCATCCATCACGACCAGCCCTTCAGCTTCGGCGCGGCTGGCAAAGCGGAATGTGAAATGATTCACCGCCGTCGTCATCCGGATGAACAGGGCATCGAATTCGGCGAGCCGCGCGTAATCGTCCCGGGTGACAAACTCGGCTTCGATGTCGAGTTCCTCCGCCGCGGCGATGAACTTCTGAATTGCCTTTTCGTTGGACGGCTTATGCGCATCCGATGGCTCATAGAGGAGTGCGAGATGATAGCGGGGCGGAGTCTTGCGCGTCGGCGTCGGGCGGCGGCCGGCGCAGTATTCGCGCGCGACTTCCGTGACAAACGCCTGATGCGACTCCGGGATTTCCGAGGCCGGGATGGGTGCAATGTCGGCGAGTTCCCAGCGTTCGTCGCTTCTCACAAAATGGGCGCGCAGGAGCGGGACCTGAAATTGGTTGAAAAGCTGCTGCGCCAACCGGTCGTAGGCCCGCGCGAGATTCCGGGCAAAGTAGATGCTCAGTGTGAAGGTGTGACCCTTGATCGGCGCGAGTGACTTCTGGATCAAGTCGTCGATGTCTTCGGAGAGGATCCGCGTCACCACGGGGGATTTGAACTCCTGAATAGTCGAGACGCTCGGCTGGGGCCGGTGGCCGCGGGCCTCGGCCAGCAGCGATACATAGTATCCTACGGACTGATACTTGTAGGACCGGCAGAGATTATAGATGCGGACATGGCGCAGATCGGTGTACCGCGGGTCGGTGAGGTAGGCGCGGGCAGCGACGACCTCGACTCCGGGGATCTCGAAAGGCCAGCGATCCGGGTTATTAACGACGATGAGACTGGGCACGGGAGGAGCCGGCGGTGGCACCGGAAGCTTTTTCGATGATTAGAAAGTTGGCGTCGTACGTGAGGACACCCAGGAGGATGGACGAGAGCACCCGGTCGATGTCGATGGAATACCGGCGCGTGGGCGAATGTGGATTAGACTCAAGCGGATCCGCGACCAGAACTTCGCGGGCCTTGCGGTCGTAACCGCACAGCACCACGAAGTGACCGGCCGGGAATCCCCGAATGTCATCGTCGGCATCATCCGCTCCGTACTCCCGCATCGACTGGTAAAGATAGGTCGAACTGAGACCGGTGATAATGGGCCGGTCCTCGATCAGATGTCGGCGGATCAAGGCGCCGCTGAGAGTCTCAAAGCGGATTTCCCCTCCGAGGCGGAGGAAATCGATGTAGGCCCGGGAGTCGACCTTGAGTTTGGCGGAACGCTTGGCCTTGGCCTGCGCCGTGAGTTTCGCGATCAAATCCACGGAGGAATCTCCGAACCAGGTCGGATCGAACACGAGGAGGTTATACGTATACAGCGTCACCCGGAAACCCCGCCGCAAGGCGTCGCGCCCCAACATGACACCCAGAGTGCCTCCGGTCTTCAGTCGCGTCACCTTGCGAATGACTTGGTCGAGCGGGATCTCGTGTCCAAGATAGCGATACACGGCATGCAGACAGGTGGGACCGCAGGTGGCGTCGTCGGGCTGGGCGAGCATTTCAAACTCCAGCTGGTGTTGACGGTGTCGGGCAGGGCGCGGCATGGCCCATCCACCATGGCGTCACCGACGCGCCTGCCAAGCACCCTCTGCGCGGACCACCGGGAAGTGTCACGAGAAAAATGTCCGTTCTCTCCTTGGGCAGCGCTTTCTATAATTAGTTCGTCCAATTTGAAGAGAAGACGGAATGTATCAGGGTAGATGACCCCCGCGGACGACGTACGTCATGATGAGTTTCTCCGACTGTTCACGGAGCATGCGCCAGCCGTGCGCGCGTTTGTGCGGTCGCTGGTACCGACGCTGAGCGACGCCAACGATGTGATGCAGGAGGTGGCTATCGTGCTCTGGGGAAAGTTTGGCGATTACGGCAGCGGGGAGGATTTTCGGCGTTGGGCGTTCGGCGTCGCGAAGATGAAAGTGCTCTCCTGGCAGCGCGATCGCGGACGCGATCGACACGTATTTGGTCACGACGTGACCGAGTTGCTCGCCAGCCATGCGGAGCAGCACACGGAGCGGCTCGCGGCCCAGCGGGACGCCTTGCAGCGTTGTTTGGAAAAGTTGCCCGCGGGTCAGCGTCAACTGGTGGATGCCGCCTACGCGCCGGGCGTGCGGATCAATGAGCTCGCCCACGCGTTGAAGTCCCCCCTGGCGGGACTCTATAAACGACTGCATCGCACCCGGCTCGCGCTCGTGGAGTGCACGCGCGGAGTGCTCGCGGAAATGGGGTGGGCATGACAGCGCGCGCGTTGCACCTCGAATGGATGAGTCAGTACGCCGAAGGCACGGCGACGCCCGAGATTGCGCGACAACTCGAGTCGGTGTTGCGCGACGATCCGGAGTTCCGCGCGATATTTATCGAGTATCTCAACGTGGACCTCGCGCTTTCGTCCAGCGCGGTGTTGAGCCCACCGACGATCGTGCCGGTATTTTCGTGGCGGAAGCTATCGGCGAGATTTCTTCCGATTGCCGCCGCGATTGCATTGATTCTGGGATCAACCTGGCTTTTCCCGCGGGCTCAGGTGCGCCTGCAACGCAGTGTCGGCGCCGAGTTTGTATCCGCTTTTTCGAGTCGTGAACTCATCGGGCAGTCAGCCGAGCTGAAGGCCGGCCTCATCGAGTTGAATTTTAACCAGGCCGAGGCGGTGGTGGTGATCGAAGCACCGGCGCGCTTTAGGATCGAAGACGCCAAAACGATCCGCCTCGAAAGTGGCCGGGTGACGGCGCATGTACGAGATGGCCGGCGAGGGCTGCGGGTACTCACGCCGCATGCCGATGTGCACGATCTCGGCACCCGGTTCGCGGTCGAGGTGCGCGAGGGGCAACGTTCGGAAGTGCATGTCTTCGACGGCAAAGTTGAGACGAGTGCTCCGGGAGAAGCTTCGGCGCCGCGCGATTTGCTGACCGCCAATCAGGCGCGGCGCTTTGTCGCGGAGCACGTGCCGGAAGAACGCGACGTGCGCTCCGGCACCTTCGTTCAGCCGGAGGAAATGAAGGCGCTCGTCGCTGGCATGAAGGCGGGGCAGGTCGGGCGGGCGTTGGACGCGGAGGCCAGTTTAAAGCAGGACGCGGCGCTGGTTGGCTGGGTCGGCTTCGAAACGCAATCCGGCGAAGCGCAGACGGAATTGGGCGGCGCGGTGATCGGCGCGCGGCGCGTGCAAGGGCGGTTTCCGGGCCAGCATGCGCTGGAGTTCGTCGACCGTGACGATCACGCGAGGTTGGATTTCAATGCGGTCGCGCGGGAACTCACCTTGTTGACGTGGGTGCGGCTGGATCGCGTGCCGGAGGGAATCAGCTCGATCTATCACACCGATAATTGGAACACGCCGGGGCAGGTGCACTGGATGGTGCTCAACAACGGCCAGATGCGCTTCGCGGTTTTCGGGTCCCGCGTGAGCAACTCACCGCAACCCGGCGAATGGCCGGAATCGCGCGTGCCCTTGCTTGGCGAATTGGGACGATGGGTGCATCTCGCCGCGGTTTACGAGGCCGACCGGCGGCAGGTGAGTTTCTACGCAAACGGTCGTTTGGATTCCGTGGTTGCAACCACCGAAAGCCTGCCGGCCGTGCTGGGACCCGGCCAGATTGGAAACTGGAATCGCAAGCCCGCAGGCGATGCGAGTACCCGGCGTTTCAGTGGGCGGATGGATGAATTCATCGTTCTCTCCCGAGCGCTTGATGCAGATGAGATCAAGCACCACTTCGAAGCGGGAACTCCTTACCGATGATTCGTCATTCCGTCATGGTGCTGATCGCGATTGGACAAGTTCACTCGCACGTTCGGGCTGCGTCACCGGTTGATTTCTCGCGCGAGGTGCGACCCATTTTGGAAAGCCGTTGCTTCGATTGTCACGGCGCGATAAAACAGAAATCCGGCCTGCGCCTCGATTCACGCGCGGGTGTGCTGGAGGGCGGTGATTTTGGTCCCGCCTTGATTCCGGGGAATCCCACCAAGAGCCACTTGATCGAGCTCATATCGAGTCACGACGAGAATGAACGGATG